>JAIQFZ010000147.1 GCA_020073015.1 Terriglobia bacterium
AGTCACTCCCAGGCTGCGCATGGTCTTGACCGCGAGATAGTTGAACTCGTTGGTGTCGGTGCAGCCGCCGTTCCAGGCGATGCTTTCCAAACGGTTCACCGTGCGGCCCTGGGAGTCGGTGGAGATGAACGTCTCGTCGCGGGTTTTCTTGATGTGCCGCGCGATCTCCTCGATGGCCTGATCCCACCCGATGTCTTCCCAATGATCGGAGCCGGGCCGCCGAACCTGGGGCTTCAGCAGACGCCGCTCGTTCAGGATGTCCTGCATCAGCGACGACCCTTTGGGGCACAGGGTGCCGCGGTTGATGGGATGGTCGGGGTCGCCTTCGACGTGGATTACTTGGGGCGTTACATTCTTGGCTTTGTCGCCAATCGTGTAAATGATGACGCCACAACTCACCGAACAGTACGGACAGGTGGAGCGCGTCTCCGTCGCTCGCGCAATCTTGAGTTCGCGAAGCTGGGCGTAGGCGGGCGCCAGATCAAACCCGAACAGCGACATGGCCACGCCTCCTAGCGTGGTCGCCTTCAGAAACTCTCTCCTGGTACCGTCCATGGATCTGACCTTCCTTTTGCCGTAATAGGCCGAGTCATGCCATCGAAGAAGGCGCGCACCCTGCGTGGTATTCCTGGCGGGGGCTCGCGAACTCACCCGTGGATGCTAACCGTCGGAAAAGGTCTATAACAATCCGTCGTGAGATTGAAGGGCGATTCGGAGCGTACGTCTATGGCGGGGTCCACCCTGCGTGCTAGGTAGCTTTACTGCTTTAGCACTAGGACAGGCAGCAGGCACTCTTATCGCAGTTGTTGGGCGGCGATCTTCAATAGCCATCCTCGGAATTTGAGACTTCTTGCCATCTGGAGGACAAGCTCGTTCTGTGCTTCCGGGTGTTGTGCAAGGACCTGCAACATCTCGCGCTGCAATTCAGGGTCGCCGGCCATTCTCGCAAAGAATCCGCTCCGCGCTTTCGGATTCTGCTCAAAGTGCTGAAAGATGTTCCGTACCGTCGTCGCGCCTTTGAGTGGAACAACCGGGAAATGCTCGAGCAACGTCACAGCCTGTGTCGACAGCTCCGCGCGATCTTGCGCTTGCCAAATGGGTCGAACCAGGCAACGCAAGCTGTTCTTGAGAGTTGTGTGATACCGGACAATCGATGCCTGCAATTCCTGGGCAATTCGCCGTTGCTCTTTTGCTTTTGTGCGCAGTAGTTCCTGACTCAGGACTCGAAGCGATTCTTGCAGGGCTTTCTGTTCGGTGACCTCCACAACCATTGCGCCCAAACTCCGTATTCTGCCCGCCGAGTCCCGTACTGGAAAATAGTTCGCAATCCAGTGAACCACCTCATTTCTGGTTGAGATTTTCCCGGTGATTTCCTTCAGCACAGGTTTCCGAGTGACCAACACACGCTCGAAGGCGGGTTCTATTTCTGAGGCAACTTCTCCCAGAACCTCGCGCACAGTGTTGCCCAAGTGGGCCTCAGCCGGTATGCAGTTCGTTGCGGCGAGAGCGCTATTGATTGCTTGATAACGAAGTTGATTATCGCAGATACCGAACCCAACCTTCGACGAGGTGAAAAAGGGTGCCAGCAGTCGTTTTGGCTCGAGGAAAGCCTCGCTCGTCGCCACTAGGCCCAACGGGCGGGCAGGTTGAAGTTGATTCTTGTTTCGTGTCACTCTTCGTCCCACATCTGCCTTCAACTTTGTGCCAATGCCGCAACGTGTAAATATCGTCGACCCTGCGATCGGTGTCAAATCGGAGTGCTGTTTTGATGTGAATTCTGCGCCAAGGCGCGTACGGTCAAAAAGCGCGGCAGACGATGATGGATGTCTCTTGTCCGTAGGTCCTACAGACGTGTCCGACCCCCGTTGGATCCAGACCTACCCGTCCCTTCGTGGCCTCACTTCATTCTGACGATGAATTGCTCTAGGAGTTGTCCAATCGCTACCCTGCGCTACTGGGAAGCTTCCAGAAGGACCGAGCGCGGCGCGCGGTTCCGTCCGCACCAGTACTGAGCCGCGCACTTGTCGCCGGAGGCGCCCTTTCTGCATCATCGAATGTGGACGATTTGGAGGTCTCGGTCGGAATGATCGAAGCGCCACAGATGGAAAATACGGAGCCCACCCTGGGTGATCTATTGGGAGAGATTAGAGACGAAGTATTTGAGTTCTTGCAGACAAGAGTACAGATGCTCGTTTCCGAAGTACACGAGAACTTTGTGTACTCAAAAAAGGCCGTCATATACGGAGTGCTGGCAGTCACACTGCTGTTTACCGCATATCTGTTGCTCACACTTGCCCTGGTGGGGCTGGTTGCGGTGGCGTTTCGGGGCAGTCCTTATGCGTGGTTCGCTTCGTTCCTGATCGTGGGTTTGTTGTGGTCGATCCTGGGAACGATGTTCGCCATCGCTGCCAGAGCAGACTTCAAGGGACTGGCTCCCCGACGAACGATCAAAGTGCTAAAGGAAGACAAGAGCGTGCTGACGACCGGTGCGATGAATCAGTCATGAATACCCTGCCAAGCTATACGCTAGAGGTGCGCGCCGTCGACCAACGCAGACACCTGCAGAGTTCCATCGCAGAGTTGAGGTCACGAGTGCGCGAGAGACTACCCATTCACCACAAAACGATTGAGGTCCGGCGCCCTTCGATTCTCTCTGGGATCGTTGCCTCATTGGTCGTGCCGCTCGGCTACGGTCTCGCTCGTTACTTGTCTAATTCCCACAGCCGAAGAAACAGATGAAATCCACCGGTTCTTCGAGCTGGAACTGCGGCGATAGCAGTCAAATCGTTAATAGGTTCCAGAGTCCTGCCACGGTGATGCAAGCGATGCCTCTACCGCTAGAGTCGTACAAAAGCCTTTGACCGGGAGCGTACCCGGCGTTACGCGCCTTCTCTGAAGCGGATTTCATTCTCACGATGAATTGTTGTAGGTGTCGGCAGTCACTAGCATCGGAATGTGGAAGGTGTTCGAGAGGTGTTCGACAAAATCCCACAGCGGTCGTGATGGGCCGGCACTTCGCGAATGGCTATGCAACATAAGATCAAATCCCAAAGACTGCGGGGCTGGATGTTGGTTGTGTTCGTGTCACTGCTGTTGGCTCGTCCATCGTGGTCCCTCCCGGCACAAGCTTCTCCCTCCAGCCACGAGAACGTGCCAGCAAGCGATCCGCCCGCCCGAGTCGCTCGCATCAGCCAGCTAAAGGGAAAGGTTTCGTTCTTGCGGGCCGGCGTGGATCAATGGAGTGAAGCAGCACTCAACTTTCCGGCAACGACGGGCGATCGCATCTACACCGACAACGGAGCCAGGGCGGAACTCGAGGTCGGGCCTTACACGATCCGGTTGTGGGAAAAGACGGACGTGACCATAACCAATCTCAACGACCAGATCCTGCAGCTTGGACTGGAGCAAGGCAAACTCCGCGTCAGCGTCTCGCAATTGCCTTCCGGCAACACGGTCGAAGTTGACACGCCCAATGGAGCTCTCACGCTTCTTGCAGCAGGCAGGTACCGCGTTGATTCCGACGCAGCGCACAACCGCACGGTCGTGAGCGTGAGTAGCGGCAGCCTGGAAGTCACCGGTGAAAGAGTTTCGCAGACCGTGCAAACTGGTCAGGCTGTCGAAGTCACGGGTCAAGACCCAATCCAGGTCAATTCTGTCACCATGCCTGCTCTCGACGACTTCGATATTTGGAGCGAGGAGCGCGACCAGCGTCTGGCATCCTCCACTTCCGCAAAATACGTGAGCCCTTCCACTCCGGGCTACGAGGATCTGGATGCCTACGGCCACTGGTCGGTGGTTGCTGAGTATGGGCCGATTTGGTATCCGGTTGTTCCCGCCGGCTGGGTGCCATACCGCTTCGGTCACTGGGTGTGGATTGATCCCTGGGGCTGGACCTGGGTGGAAGACGAACCGTGGGGCTTTTGCCCGTTTCATTATGGCCGGTGGGTATTCATTGGAGCCGCTTGGGGGTGGCTACCGGGACCGTTCGTTGCGACGCCAGTCTATGCCCCAGCTCTGGTTGCATTCCTGGGGGGCCCGCACCTCTCGGTCGGCATCGGCGTCGGGTTAGTGGGTTGGTTCCCGTTAGGGCCCGGAGAACCCTACTTCCCCTGGTATCACCACAGCGGACGTTATCTGAACGAGGTCAACATCACCAACATCCGCAACGTGACCAATATCACGAACATCACGAACGTTACGAACATCAACAATGTTCACTACGCATATCGAACCATCGCAACCACAGCGGTGCCGAGGGGCGTTCTTAGTAGTGGACAGCCTGTGGCACATCAGGTGGTCCGAGTCAGTGCCCGACAACTCGCGGAGGCGGAGATTACCCCGCATCCAACAGTCAACCCGACGAAACGTGCCTCGGTGCCCGGCAGGCCCCTACCTCCTCCATCGGTACGGTCCCAGCACCTGGTTGCCGCGAACAGAACGTCTCAAGTCGGCGGAAGGCCGGCTCCGGCTGGAAATCGGCAGGCGCCCCCCGTGGTAACCAGAAATATGCCACCGGAAGGGACTGCAACGCGGACCGTTCCCCCTCCGCCGAGTGGAAGAACACAGTCTTCATCGCAGGAGCGTGGCAGTTCGCCACGAGCGATTCCGCCGAGGTTGATTACCAGGGCGGCGCCGCCGCCCCCGACCGTCCCCTTTGAGCAAAGGCGTCCCGCTATGTCTGAACACCCGGGGCGTCCGCTCGAACCGCCACAACTCGAAGACCTGCGAGTTGGAAGGCCGGTCAGCCCGATGCACGACAGGGAATTCCCGCCGCATGTGGCGCCGGTTATTCCCGAGAGGAGAGCGCCGGCTCCACCAAGGCCAAGGTTGTCTCAGGGGAAACCCAGGTAAAGACTGAGGAGGGAGCCACAGACCAGTCAGGAGAAACCGGTGACTCCTGACACAGACACGCAGTCGGGTGCTGGAAAGCTGCGAATAGTCGTGATTCGAAGACTCAAGTCCGGACGATATCGAATCTATTCGCGAAAGAGGGACCCAAGGACCGGAAAGCGTCGCAACCTGGGGACGTTCCGCACCCGCGAGGAGGCCGAAGCTCACGAGCGAGCCATCCAGTACTTCAAGCGACACGGTTAAGCGCGGCGCAGACGCCGCGTCAATATTCATTTCAAGTTTGACGCAGAGAAAGACGGAATGAAAGTAGGGTTCATTGGTTTGGGAAGCATGGGCGCAGGGATCGCTCGCAACTTGATCAAGGCAGGGCACGCGCTCGTGGTCTACAACCGGACGCGAAGCCGAGCGGAGGAATTGCGGCCACTGGGCGCGACGGTCGCGGACACTCCAGGCGAGGCAGCTGCCCGAGCAGAGGCCCTGATCACGATGCTCGCCGACGATCATGCCGTGGAAGATGCCATGCTTGGACCGGGGCGCGCCCTTCAGTCACTCCCCGCGGGCGCAGTCCACATAGGCATGAGCACGATCAGCGTGGCGCTCTCCAGGCGATTGATGGCAGCGCATCGGGAGAAACAGCAGCACTACGTTGCTGCTCCAGTCTTCGGTCGTCCCGACGCCGCTGCGGCGGCAAAGCTCTTCATCGTTGCCGCTGGCCCGGTCAAGCAAATCGAACGATGCCAGGTTCTGTTTGATGCGACGGGCCAGAAGACTTTTGTGGTCGACGAAGAAGCGCCGTCGGCAAATGTGATCAAGCTGGCCGGGGAACTTCCTGATAGTAACGGCAATTGAAGGCCTGGCCGAAGCCTTTGCTCTCGTCCGAAAGGCTAGCCTCGATCCCAATAAGTTCCTGGAAGTTCTTACGGGCTCATTATTTGCGGCGCCGATTTTCCAGAACTATGGCGGGATGATCGCTAAGAATCAGTTTGAGCCGGTGGGCTTCAAATTGCCGCTCGGGTTCAAAGACAACCGGCTGGTGCTAGCGGCTGCGGAAGAAGCGGCTGTGCCCATGCCTATGGCCAGCTTGATTCACGATCGCTTTGTAGCCGCACTCGCTCACAAGTTGGGCGATAGGGATTGGAGCGAGATCGCGCGGGTTTCGCTTTGGGAGGCGGGCCTGGAAAAAGCAGCGTAACCCGTGTGCATATATATAAGGAGGTGAGTAATGGACGAACTTAAAGGAATGAAGGCTGCCATTCTGATCACCGACGGTTTCGAGCAGGTCGAAATGGTCCAACCACGGCAAGCGCTCATGGATGCTGGCGCCGAAACAAGTATCGTGTCGCCCAAGGGACAATGTGTATGTAGCTGGAACGTTGTTGACTGGGGAGAAGAGTTCCCGGTGGACATAGCGCTCGACCGAGCGAACGCGAGTGATTTCGACGCGTTGATGTTGCCGGGCGGCGTTATGAACCCCGATGCGCTGCGCATGCATGCCCAGGCGGTGGCGTTCGTGAAGAGTTTTTTCGATGCCGGCAGGCCTGTGGCAGTGATTTGTCACGGCCCCTGGACCGTCATCGACGCAGGTGCAGCGCGGGGGCGACGGATTACGTCCTGGCCTTCATTGAAGACTGACCTCAGGAATGCCGGTGCGGAGTGGGTCGACCAGGAGGTCGTGACCGATGCGAATCTGGTATCGAGCCGCAAGCCGGACGATATTCCCGCGTTCAATCGGGCGATGATTGACCTGTTCAGTCGTTGCAGAGAGCGTGTGCGAAGTGCCGCTTGAGGTGTCAGCCAGGGCATTGCAAGATCACGAGGCGATCTTTGTGATTTTAAGCAGATCCCCGTGTCTCGAAGGAGATGCCATGCCATCGGCAGGTCTTGTCCGCACGAGCAAGACTGCAGCCGGCAAGCTGGTTCCGGCCAGGCAATTCATCGTCGATGGAGGACATCGCGGTTCGACGCGCGCAAATGGGGTCTCGAACGGGTCGGAGGCCGCCGGCGAGAAGTCAAACGAGCCGGGTCGAGATGCGAAGTGAAACACACAAGATGCGCGGAGGGGCCGCCGGTTGGAGGTGCACCACATGCGGTGGGCTCATCACCAGGATCGAACATGGTTGGGTCGAGTGGCTCGCCGCTGAGGATTCACGAGGAACCACCACTCTGAAGGGCCTTCGGCTTGTTCACGGTCCCTTGCGGCGTTCGGGAGCGACTGGAGAGTGTGGCTGCCAGTACGATGCTCGGCGCGAATTTCGCAATGATCGCGCCATCGTGGAAGGCTTACCCCTCGAAAGATTTGTTGGGGCGGATGGGCTTATGTTGCTGCTAGCGTTCCTGGCGGCGGACGAATTACCTAGGAATGATGTTCTCGAACTCGCAAAGAGAGTGCAAATCCCTGGCTATGAGCAAACCCGCGAGCTGTTCCAAGGAGCCATCAACAAAGGAGCTGTCGCACCTGTGATCAGAGCCGGTTACTACTTGCAGTTCGAGATACAAGCGTTGTTAAGGTGGGCGGACAGAGAATCGAACCGGGCGAAGATCAACCCTCTTGAGGGATAATGTGACGGCCTCCTGACCAGAGACGGGACCCTCAGATGCGTCTCGACCTTGTCGATCAATAATTGGGACGATTCTCACGTTCCAACAAGTATCGTCGGAGCCGGTGTATCACTATGTCGCCTTTACCCTCGGAAATCTCTTGCTCCACTTCTTTCAACGCAAAATAGACGACGTCGTGGTGATGCAAGTCGTGACCATCCAGCTTCTGACTCAGGTCACGCCAAAGATTGTGCAGTAGCTCGATCTCGCGGGGTGTGAGGTGGGGCGCGTGCGGCCCCAGATAGAAGAAATGCCTTTCCCCCGAATGAGAATAGATTTCGAGACCCATCCTGGGCCGAGGCTGTGGGAGTCGCTCCCATGCCAGACCAATCAAGCGAGCTTCCCGGCTGAGCGACAGTTTCGACGACTTTCCCAATACCACCGTGTGTGACTGGAGACTAGCCGCGGCACGCACGATGCCGTCCCAGAGGTTGTTGGCCTCAACGACCACTAATCGAACCTGCTTACCCTCCCGTTCAGCCAGGGCGACAACTTTGGTGAAGAGCTTCTGTTCGATTGCGCTGAACAGTTGATCGGGCGTCAAGTCATGTTCGCCAGATGCAGCCCGCCTCAGCACGCGGATGTGCAGCACAACTACGTCTTGTCTTTCCACATTCACGTCTCTAAGAACAAAATTCAGAGGCCAAAGCGCGTGATAGTTTCCGACGCAAACCAGCAGGCCTCCCGGCCGGCAGCCCACGCTTGCCGGGGAAAGATTGGGTTGTTGTGTCAGCTGAAATTGGTCGACATGGGGCTGGGGAAGGCTGCGCCCTTGCGTGATCTTTTCCGAGGCTGTGAAGACCGCGAACAAGAATACGGAGAAGGTGATGCCGGAAATCGTGGCCACCGGCTTCGTGAAGAGATTGGTGATGGCGATTCCAAGAAGAGCCAGGGTAATGGCTCCCAACCCAAGTGGAATTTCGGTGCCGCGAAATCGGAAGTTGAGAGGAACACGAAATTCACGGGGCCCGGGCCTTTTGAAACGGAGTACCAGCACTCCCAGGCTCTTGAGCACAAAACTCCAGAGAACGCCGAAGGCATACGCCTCCCCAAGTGTGTAGACATTTCCGCGGCTAAGAAGAATCGCCAGGAGCTGGAGGGCGGTTACGACATTGATGATCCGGTGAGTAGTTCCAAACCGCGAGTGAGGATGACGGAACCAGTCGGGCAAGACGCCGTCTTCCGAGACCCGGTTCAAAACCCCGTTGGATCCCACCATCGAAGTATTCACAGCACCGGACAAAATCAAGACTCCGACGAGGACAACAAAGAGATGAAAGACTATCTTCAGTGAGTGCGGACCGGCGACGTACATGGTCAGCCCACCGATGAGGTTGTCAAAGAATGCCGGCCGCATCTGGTCGGGAATAATCATGACCGCAAAAAATGAGAC
>JAIQFZ010000148.1 GCA_020073015.1 Terriglobia bacterium
CGGAGATCAGTAAAGCCGTGAAGACCACAAACTTGCTCGCCGCCGCTGCTCTAATCATCCTCGGGAATTCCTTCTTGCTCGCCGCCGAGCGCGGCGCCCTCGTCCGGGAAGCTTTCATCTACCTCTCGCCGGACGGCAGTTCCAGCAAGCTTGGCAACGCCGAGCGCGGCCGAGAAGTCATCCTGCTCGAACGGAGCCGCAACTGGCTGCACGTCGAAGCTCTGCTCGGCTACGCCAAGACCCCTGATCCCGCTTTCGTCGAAGATGAAGACATTGAAGGCAAGACCATCACCGGATGGATTCTCGATACCGGCGTGGTGTGGGCCTCCACCCCCAACGGCGACCGCATTCTGTTCGGCGCCGCCGCCGATTCCGAAGACGAAGCCAGCCGCCGTCATGGCCGTCGAGGCGCGGCCCAGGATGCCCTGCGCCTTTATCACCGCGTTTACGACATCTTCCCGACTGCTCCGCTCGCTGGTGAAGCCCTCTATCGTGCCGCCGACATCAAATGGCAAATCGAGAAATCCGATGTCATGTCCCGCCCTTCTGCCCGCGAAAAGGAAAACTACCTGCGAGCGGGCATCGACGAGGAGTCCATGAAACAAGTCATTAAGAAATTTCCCGGCACCAAGTGGGCGGAACTGGCTGCCTTCCACTTGCTCGACAACAAACTTTGCGGGGACTGGCAAGGTTCGCCAAAATGCCCGGAAAAAGAAACCGAGGTTTACGAGAAATACGTGAAAGAACACCCGCAATCGCCGTCCGCTCCCGAAGCGCTCTACAACGCTGCTTCGCGCCAAGCGGCCCTGATCGAGATCTACAAGACCCAAGAGCAAGCGAAGAAATCTGAACAATCCAAGAACCGCGCGCTCGCCTTAGCCCAACAGTTGATCTCGCAGTATCCCCAAAGCGACTGGTCGTCCCGAGGACAAACCCTTCTCTTTCTGGTCCAGCAGGGAGTGCCGACCTACGGCAATGCGGTGCAGTAACCCGACTTCCTACTTCAGTCCCGGCATGGCCGCCAGTCACCGTTTGGCTCTTCCCTGACGGCACCGCGGTGATAAGCGTCACAGCGTTGAGCCTCAGTCCGCTGCTCAAATGGGACTGTGGCTCATCGAGGCGTCACCACCTTGGCGAACCGTCCGGGACTCCAAATGAGCACAACCGGAACCCCTCACAACTCGAACGTCTTCCGATCGGCACTGGAGAAACGTGAGTTCGCCTACACGGCCGAACTCGTGCTCGGCCGTGACCACAGCGCCGTCGCGGCGGAAGACTTCGTAAAGGAAGCAGCAAGTTGCCCCGATGGCATCAAGGTCATCAGCCTTACCGACCTGCCCGGCGGACATCCTGCGCTGCCGGCGGACGCTTTTGTCGCCTACGTCCGCGAGCACAATCTCACACCCATCGCGCATCTGTCGGGCAAAGACGGGAACCGTTCGCTGCTGGAAGCACGCCTTCACACCCTCGCGCGCCTGGGAGCCGAGAATATCCTCGCCTTAACCGGAGACGCGCAGAAGGAGGGATTCGCCGGCCAGTCCAAGCCGGTGTACGACCTGGATTCTGTGCTCATTCTCTGGCTGGTGCGCGCCCTGCGTGGCGGTCTCGAGTACGACCTGGGGACAAAGCCGGCGCGCACCACACCCTTTGATTTCTTCCCCGGCGCTGTAGTGAATCCGTTCAAGGTCCGCGAGCCCGATCTTCGAATGCAGTTTTACAAGTTGCAACTGAAAGTTGCGGCCGGGGCCCAATACATCATCACCCAGATCGGATACAACCTGCGCAAGCTGTACGAGTTGAAGCAATACATGGTCCGGGAGGGCCTAGGTCACATTCCGGTACTCGCGAACGTCTACGTCCCCACCGCGAAGATCGCCCACATGATGCAGGCGGGCGAGGTAGCAGGCTGCGTGATCACCGACGAATTCATTCAGCGTCTGGAGGTAGAAAAGAAGCCGCAGAGGCTGGAGCGCGCCGCGCTGATGGTGGCCGCCGCGAAACATCTCGGATTTGCCGGCGCCCACATCGGCGGGTTCGGCCTGACGCACGCGGACTTCATGGCCATCATCGAACGGGCCGCCGCGATTGGGACAGATTGGCGCGGCCGCATGGATGAATTCGTATTTCCATCTCCAAACGAGTTCTACTTATTTCCAGCGCGCGGAGACGGCCTCAGCGACGGCACATCCGAATATCACATCACCGGCCTCCAGCCCCATCCGTCGTTAGTCCAGCGCCTTTCAGCGGCGGCGCACCGTCACTTCATCAAGGGCGGCTCGCTCGGAGCACGCTTTTTTGGCCCACGATTGCAGGCCGCTCGCGAGTCAGCACAAAACAATTCCTGGCGCCATGGCCTGTGGTACGGGCTCCTGGGACCTGCGACCTTGTACCGCAAGGCAACGCTCGGCTGCGTCAGTTGTGGCGATTGCCTGCAGGACCATCTCAACCATGCCGGGTGCTCGATGCACGGGTGCTACAAGGAATTGCGCAACGGTCCGTGCGGAGGCTCCCGGGTGGACGGAAGTTGTGAGGCTCGTCCCGACCAGCCCTGCATCTGGAACGTGATCTACCTCGGCACCTTGGCCATGGGTGAGGATCCGGCCAGGTTCGCGCACATGCTGGTTCCTCCCCGCAATTGGTGCCTCGACCGGACTAATGCTCTCGCCAACCGATTCGCCGGCCTGGACAACCTCGGCAAGAGGATGGATCTCCGCCCCATGAAGACAACCGAAAGCAGGACACCAAATCATGCTGATCATCGGTGAACTGATCAACTGCACGCGCAAGAAGGTTGGTGAAGCTGCTCAAAAAAGAGATGCGGCGTTCTTCCAGGATCTCGCGCGCAAACAAGCCGCTGCCGGAGCCCACATGCTGGATGTGAACGCCGGCCTGCCCGAGAAGGAAGTGGAACTTCTGAGCTGGCTGGTGGATTTGGTGCAAGGAGTCGTCGAGATTCCCCTCTGCCTCGACAGTGCCGACCCGGAAGCCATAACCAAGGCCCTTCCGCTCTGCAAGCAGCGTCCGATGGTCAATTCGATCAGCGACGAGCCCGCACGCTGGGCCTTGCTGCCGGTGCTCAAGGAACACCATCCTCGGGTAATCGCCTTGTGCCTGTCGGAGTCCGGAGTGCCCAACGGAGTGGACGATCGCGTGGCCACCGCCAGCCGGCTGATCGATCGCCTGACGGCGGAGGGCTTTGCGTTGGACGATATCTACGTTGATCCGTGTGTGATGCCGATCGCGACCGGTCCACACGGCCAGCATTTGCTCGCGGCTGTTCGCCAGATTGTTGGAAGGTATCCGGGAGTTCACATCAGCGCGGGCGTGAGTAATGTTTCCTTCGGCTTACCGGTTCGCAAGTTGCTCAACGAGACCTTCCTTCAGCTGCTCATGGCTCATGGCCTCGATGCCGCGATTGTCGATCCGTGCGACCCGCAGCTCATGATGAGCGTCCTTGCCGCCGAAACCCTCCTGGGCCGCGATGCCAACTGCAAGAGCTACCTGCGTGCCTATCGCGAGGGCAAGCTCGGCCCGGTCACCTAGGCCCGCGACGCCGTTGGACCAGTAAATGGCAAGGATTTCATAGTAGCGGGGAGACTAGGCAGATCAAGGGCGCTCCTGTGGGGGAGAACTCACTACTTTTCAATGGATTAGCTGACGTCTGCGCTGGCACCCCAGTTGCTAAAAATGAGTACCAGGAGAACTCCCATGCCAGAAGAAACACCCTCTCACCCAAGTTTTGCGACCCGATTCCCGGCCACGGTAGCGGCGCCGTTGGCGGCGCTTTTGGTAGTCGTGGCGGCAGCTGGCGCTTATGCCTTCCATGAGCGCAATGTGGCCAAACAGCTGGCCGAGCAGAACAGCGTGGTCACCTCGACCCTGAATGCAACCCGCGACCAGATGAGCGCGTTGACCGCTCGGCTCGACGCCATGAGCGCGGAACGGGCGGCGGAGAAATCGGCCTCGTCCCATTCCATCATTTATCGAAAGCCGCTGACGGCGGCGAGTACTCGCCACCGCATCGACGACCCGCGCTGGAAGAAAGTACAGGGACAATTGGACGACCAAGCCAAACAGATCGACTCAACTCGCCAGGATCTCAGCAGCACCCGCACCGAACTCCAGGGCTCGATTGCCACCACGCACGATGAACTGGTGATGCTCGAGAAGAAAGGGGAACGGAGTTACTACGAGTTTGACCTCGACAAGACTGGGCAGTTCCAGCGCGAGGGCCCGGTAGGCGTCCGCTTGCGCAAGGCCAACACCAAACATGAGTATGCGGACCTGGAACTGTTGGTCGATGATTTCAAGCTGTCGAAGAAGCACGTTAACGTCTATGAACCAGTGGCGTTCTACTCCGCGGATCGCAAGCTGCCGGTTGAGCTGGTGATCAACAGCATCAGCAAGAATCACATCCACGGTTACGTCAGCGAGCCCAAATACAAGGGGGCCGAACTGGAGGCGATGGCCAACTCATCCGCAAGTAACCCGGCAAACAGTGCGAGCGGCCCTCAAACCGCTTCTCCGGCAAAGCCGTCGCCAGTGCGGCAGCGGTTGGAGCCCCCAAACATGAACTGAGGACTTAGCGGCCCGTGTCTCACTCAGTGCGCTTGGCAGCCCGTGGTGCAAGCAGGATTCGTATCAGGACATGCCTGCAGGCATGCTGGAAGTGTCGCCCAGTGAATGTGCCTTCAGGCGCTGGATTTGGGCCGTCGCGTTTCACCACGGGCCGTTAGCCCGCCCTGCGCCAAAGAAACTTCTTGGACCCTAAGGTGCATCTGAGGCCAGCACCCCTGTGACCTGTGCTGCCCAAGGAAGGCGCGTTATAAAACGGACTATGCGGTTCCATGCCAAAGGCGCCCTGTTTTGTCTGTTGCTCTGCCTGGCCGCCACCACGGTCGCGTCCGAACAGAAGCAGCGGGCGAGCTCCAGCGGGGCTCACCCGGTCACTGGCAAAGCCCCTGACCGGCAGCAGAAGGCGATTCAGTCTCGGCCGCTGACGCTAGAGCAGGGTTTGGCGATTCTCGGTGCCGCACTGGACTCCCGCCATCATGCGGGCTTCCCTTCCGATTGCTCCCACCTTGTCCATGCACTTTATGCGCGCGCTGGTTTCCCGTATGAGTACGCGAGCTCTTCGGACCTGTACGTGGGGATCGACGAATTTCGGCGAGTCGTTAGTCCGCAACCGGGCGACTTGGCCGTCTGGCACGGGCACGCCGGCATTGTGATCAACCCCGCTCAACACTCCTTTTTTAGCGTGCTGAGTTCGGGCCCCGGGGTCGATTCGTACGATTCGCCGTACTGGAAACAGCGAGGACGGCCTCGCTTCTTTCGCTACGTCAAGAAAGGGGTTTCCAGGGCCGTTCTCTCGACCTCGGCGCGGACTGCGAGCTTGAAGCCCACCGTCCTGGGCAACACGCAACCGTACGAGCCGCCGGCGGAAGACCCAACGTCCGACGGATCGGCGTCCTCAAGCGAGACCGGAACCTCCGCCAAACTGTCGGAAAACCAGCCAGCGAGCACGAAGATACCTCGCGTTGCGGTAATAAATTCCGTTCGGCCTAAAGCGGGGCAGGTAAGCGCAGCCTTCCTACAAGCATGCAAGGACTCCGAGGAGGGCCTTCGTGGGCGCGACCTCTTCAAGCCGGCTCAATCTCTGGTCGTGTTCGACCGTTTCGATATAAGGAAAATGCACATCGCGGGGAACCAGGGCTGGGTTGAGGTTCAGATTGAAGAACTGGGTTCTCTCACAGGAAGTAAGGTGGAGGTGCGCAAGCGTTCGGAACGGCAACGCTGGCCTCTGAGTCGCCGCGACGACAAAAGTTGGGAGCTGACGCTGTCGCGGGACACGATCTACCTTCCTCAGCACATCGCCGAACGCATCCTGGCCCACCAACTCGCGCAACTCACCGAGGACAGTCCCGACACCGCCAGCAGAACCCAGGACAAGGCTGAGTTGGCGCAGCTTCTTAATGTGCTTCTGAGAAAATAGCCGGCCTTTTGAACTCAGCACTCCTTGATCGCCGGTACGGTCCCCAGCAAGTTTCAACTTGCGTTATAAGCCGGTCTCGGGAAGTCTCACCCCTTCCTGCTATCCTAGAACCCTTCGCTGAGTGAGGGATCTTATGAAAACGAAGTCGTCGATTTTGCTGCTCGTGTTCGTACTCACCATCTCAGCGGCTGCTCAGACCAATGCTCATTTCGACGGCCAGTCCTGGTGGAACCACATTAAAGTCCTCGCCGACGACAAACTCGAAGGCCGCGACACCGGCAGCCGCGGCGAACGCGAAGCGCAAACCTACGCCATCGAGCAGCTTGAGAACGCCGGTGCAAAGCCCGCCGGCACCCACGGCTTCTACCAGCCCGTCAAATTCGTCTCCCGTCAGATCGTCGAAAAAGATTGCAGCCTGGCCCTCATCCGCGACGGCAAACGCGAATCGCTCACGCTCGGTGAAGATGCCATCATCGGTACCCGCATCATGCCCGCGCCCGAGGTTGAAGCGCCACTCGTCTTCGTGGGCTACGGTCTCAAAGTCCCGGAGAAAAACTATGACGACTTCACCGGAATCGACGTCCGCGGCAAAATCGTCGTGATCTTTTCCGGATCGCCCGCCGAGATTCCGGGAGCGCTAGCCTCTCACTACCAGACCGCGGCCGAGCGCTGGAAGGTGCTGCGTGCGGCGGGCGCCGTCGGCATCATTTCGCTGATGAACCCTGCTTCCATGGACATCCCATGGTCCCGCATCGCGCTCAACCGCGCTCATCCCACCATGGATCTCGACTATCCCGAGTTCAACGAAACCGAAGGTGCGAAGCTCGCGGCCATCGTCAATCCGGCCAGTGCCGAAAAACTATTTACCGGCTCTGGCCACACCTTCGAAGAAATCGCCGCGCTGGGGAAAGAACGCAAACCGCTCCCACACTTTCCCCTCCCAGTATCGATCGCGGCGAAAACGAAAGTTGAAGTTAGCCAGGTCGAGTCGGCCAATCTGGTCGCCAAGTTCCCCGGCACGGATCCCACCCTGAAAGATGAATACGTCGTGCTCTCCGCGCATCTCGACCACATCGGGATCGGCGAGCCCATCAACGGGGACCCCATCTACAACGGCGCGATGGACAACGGCTCGGGCAGCGCGCTCGTCCTCGACCTAGCCGATAGCCTAAAGAGGCATCCCGAAAAGCTGCGCCGTTCCCTGCTCCTCGTCCTCGTCACCGGAGAAGAAAAGGGCCTGCTTGGATCGAAATACTTTGCCGCCCATCCCACCGTTCCCGCGAAGTCTATCGTGGCCGACGTCAACGTGGACATGTTCCTTCCGATCGTGCCGCTCAAAATCCTGACCGTCCTCGGCGTCGACGAATCCGACCTCGGCGACCGCACGCGCGACATCGCGCAATCGTTCGGAGTCAAAGTCCAGCCCGACCCCGAGCCGCTCCGCAACCTGTTCATTCGCAGCGATCAGTACAACTTCATCCGACACGGAGTTCCCTCGGTCATCATGAGCGTCGGCGCCCAGCCCGGCACACCCGAGCAGAAGATCTTCAAAGACTGGCTCACCCAGCGCTACCACGCCCCCTCTGACGATGTGAATCAGCCGGTCGATCTCAACGCCGCTGCCAAATACGAAGAAATCGTGCGCGTCCTGCTCCTCAACGTCGCCAACGACGATGTCCGCCCGCGCTGGAGGCCCGACAGCTTCTTCCGCCGCTACGCCGAACCCACAAGGATGGGAACGATCACGATTCCGGAGGCACTTCCGAAGAAGTAAGAGCATCTTGTCATCCTGAGCGAAGCAAAGGATCCCTACACTTTGACCACGGCTGCGCATGGGCGGACTCGCGTCACTGAATCAAACTTCGTAACTTTCCCGTAACTCGTTTCTGCAATACTGGTGCAAGAACTCTGGAGACGCCACGTTGAACGACTACCTGCTATCCGTGCTGCTCGGAATCGTCGAAGGACTCACCGAATTCCTGCCCGTCAGTTCCACCGCACACCTGCGCTTTTGCGAAGCCCTGTTGCACGTCCCGCTCTCCAGCGGCTATTGGAAGATGTATTCCATCGTGATTCAGTTGGGCGCAATCCTGACGCTCCCGGTCTACTTCCGCCGCCACATCGCCAACCTCGTCTCGACATTTCCCGGAGGCGAGAAAAAAGACTGCACCGTCCTCACCCATCCACTCAGTCTCGTCATGATCGCGTTTGTGGTTACCGCCATCCCGTCCTTCCTGCTCACCAAGGTGATTGGCAAGAATCTCGAGAGCCTCTACGTAATGGGCGCATCGCTGCTGATCGGCGGCATCGTCATGTGGATCGTCGACGCCATGAAAGCGCCCTGGGAAAAAGCCGGGGCTGGAGCCGCCGCTTCCCCGATCCACACCTTGCAAATGGACGACATCCACGGCGGCCAAGCCATCTGGATCGGCGCCTGCCAGATCTTCTCCGCGGTCTTCCCCGGAACTTCGCGCTCCATGGCCACGATTGCTGCTGGCCAACTCGCAGGAATGTCCCGTGCCGCCGCTCTCGAATTTTCTTTCTTCCTCTCCATGCCCACCATGGCCGTAGCTACTCTTTACACGCTTCTAAAGTCGCTCTCCGGCAAAGAGGAAAACCCGATTGGCGTCGCCGAGATCACGTCCCACCAGTGGGTCGTCCTGGCCATCGGCTTCGTTGTTTCCTACCTCGTCGCCTACGGTTCGGTCGCCTGGTTCATGGGCTGGGTCCGCAAGCGCGGCTTCGCCCCCTTTGCCCTCTACCGCATCCTCATCGGAATCGCTGTGCTCGCTTGGGCCGCAGGGATCATCGGACACTAGCTGGCTGC
>JAIQFZ010000149.1 GCA_020073015.1 Terriglobia bacterium
GTCGGACAACCAGCGGTCGCGGCGCACCTTCCTTCAGACCGCCGCCATGACGGCGGCGGCACTAGCGATCCCTGGCTGTTCCCGCAAAGAGAAGCCGGTTCTCACTACGCTCGTCGGCGACTTCGACCCTCTCCGCAGTTATCCCTACCGCGGCTGGGAGGACTTCTATCGCAAGATCTGGACCTGGGACAAAGTAGTTCGCTCGACGCACTCCGCCAATTGCACCGGTTCCTGCTCATGGAAAGTCTATGTCCGCAACGGCGTGATGGTACGCGAAGAACAGGCGGCGGATTATCCGCGCATCAGCCAGGACCTGCCCGATTACAACCCGCGCGGATGCCAGAAGGGCGGCTGCTTCGTCGAGTATGTGTACAGTCCGCAGAGGTTGCGCTATCCGCTGATCCGCACCGGGGAGCGCGGCGAAGGCAAGTGGCGTCGGGCCACCTGGGACGAAGCTCTCACGCTGGTCGCCGGGAAACTGCTCGACAACATCTACAACTATGGGCCGGACACCAACACGTTCTTTAGCGTGATCCCGGCCATGAGTCCGGTCAGCTTCTGCGCGGGATCGCGCCTGGCAAACTACATCGGGGGAGTATTCCTTTCCTTCTATGACTGGTACTGCGATCTGCCGCCGGGCGAGCCGCTTACTTGGGGCGTGCAAACCGAGGCTTGCGAGTGCGCCGACTGGTTCAACTCCAAGTACATCGTGCTGTGGGGCTCGAACATTTCGCAGACGCGCATTCCCGACGCCCACTTCGCCTACGAAGCTCGCTACAACGGCGCCAAGATCGTCTGCATCTCGCCCGATTACAACTCCAGCGCCACGCACGCCGACCTCTACTGGCAGATCAATCCGGGCACGGACGGCATTCTTGCTTTGGGGGTGGCGCGGCTTCTCATCGAGCAGAACCTGATCGATGTTCCCTACGTTAAAGAGCAGACCGACCTGCCGCTGCTTGTGTTATCCGGCACGAAGCGTTTTTTGCGCCAATCGGACCTCGAGGCTAAGGGCAAAGAGGATGTCTTTTACGTCTGGGACGCGCGACAACAGCGCGCCGTACCGGCACCCGGGTCCATGGGCTCGGAACAGAAGACGATCCAGCTCAACGGCGTCGATCCCGCTCTGACGGGGAACTTCAGCGTGCAGCTTGCGAATGGGAAGACCGTCGAGGTCACCACCGTTTTCGAGATGCTCAAGAAAGAGCTGGCCCAGTACACGCTGGACAAAGTAGCCGCGCGCACCGGACTGCCGGCACACGAAATCGAGTTGTTCGCCAAAGAATTAGGAACACGCAAACCCGCGATGATCATCCACGGCGCGGGGACGAACCACTGGTTCCACAATGACCTGATCAACCGCTCATTCATCCTGCTGGTGGTGCTCACCGGCAACGTGGGCAAGAACGGCGGCGGCTTCAACCATTACGTGGGCCAGGAACGCGTCTGGCCGGAGCATGGTTTCTTTCAGCTTGCCTTCCCCGAAGGACGCAAGAAGCAACGCTTCCAGAACACCACGCTGTGGAGCTACGTCCACTCCACCAGCAAGGATCCGCACCTCTACAACGGCAAGCCCATCGATTGGTACATCCAGGAATCGGTGAAGAATGGGTGGATGCCGCTGTGGCCCAAGGGCGGCCGCAAGCCGCGCGCCTTCATTGTGTGGCGCGCCAACTATCTCAATCAGGCCAAGGGCAACGAGATCCTGGAGTCATCGCTGTGGCGCGATCTCGACCTGATCGTGGACATCAACTACCGCATGGACACCACGGCGCTCTATTCCGATGTCGTGTTGCCCGCCGCCAGCTACTACGAGAAGGTGGACATCAACACCACCGATTGCCACAGCTACATCCATCCCTTCGGCAAAGCGCTCGAACCGTTGTTCGAGAGCAAGACGGACTGGGACATCTTCCACGCCCTGGCCGAGAAGATGGCGGAGCTGGCCACCAAGCAGGGTCTGAAGCCCTTCCACGACGATGCCTTCGACTGGAACCGCGACTTCACGCAGTTGGCGCACGACTGGACGGGTAAAGGAACCATCCTCACCGACGAGCAAGCGGCCAACTTCATCCTCGCCAACGCGCCCGAAACCAAGGGCATGACCTATCAGAAGCTGCAGGAGAAGCCGCAGCGCTTCGTCGCCACTGACCCGGAGGCATGGAACAGCGACATCGAGGACGGCATCGCCTATACGCCGTTCAAGCACCAACTGGAGAAGAAGCGGCCGTGGCGCACCCTCACCGGGCGGCAGCAGTTCTACATCGATCATCCCTGGTGCCTGGAGTTGGGTGAGGCGCTGCCCACCTTCAAGGAACCGGTGCCGGAGAAGTATCCGCTCTACTGGAACACTCCGCACGGGCGCTGGTCCATCCATTCCACCTGGCGTGACCACCGGGCGATGCTGCGGTTGCAGCGCGGTGGCCCCATCGTCTACATGCATCCCGACGACGCCCGCAAACGCGGCCTGCGAGACAACGACTGGGTGCGCATCCATAACGACGTCGGCCAGTGCGTCTGCCGCCTGCAGATTCTGCCGGGAGAGAAACGGGGCCGCGTGACCATGTATCACGGCTGGGAGAAGTACCTCGGCTTCCAGCAGGGCGGCTGGCAGTCGCTCACTTACATCAAGATCAAACCCACGCAGCTCATCGGCAAGTATGGACACGTCAATTTCCGGCTGAACTACTGGGGGCCGACCGGCAACAATCGCGACATCAAAGTGGAAATCGAGAAGGCAAAGGTCTGAGGGGGCAGCCATGTCGAAACACCAATATGCAATGGTGATGGACCTGAACAAGTGCCTGGGCTGCCAGACCTGCACCATCGCCTGCAAGAAGCTTTGGACCGATCGCGACGGCACCGGCTACATGTACTGGAACAACGTGGAGACGCGGCCCGGGATGGGCTACCCGCGGCAGTGGGACCGGATCGGCGGCGGGTGGAAAAACGGCCAGCTCCAGCCCAGCCCGCTTCCGACCATGGACGACTACGGTCACGCCTGGGAATTCAACTACGAACAGCGGCTCTATGAAGGCAAGAAGAAGCCGGTCATGCCGTCGCCTACTCCGACGTCCGGAGTGAACTGGGACGAGGATGTCGGCGGCATGAATGGCGAGGAGAATTACTACTTCTATCTGCCGCGCATTTGCAATCACTGCACCTATCCGGCGTGCCTGGAAGCGTGCCCGCGCAAGGCCATCTACAAGCGTGACGAAGACGGCATCGTGGTCCTCGACCAGGAGCGCTGCCAGGGCTACCGCTACTGCATCAAGGCTTGCCCCTACAAGAAGATTTATTACAACGAGGTGACCGGCAAGTCGGAGAAGTGCATTTTCTGTTATCCGCGCCTGGAAAAGGGCGAGGTGAATGCCTGCGCCGCGCAGTGTCCGGGGCGATTGCGCTTTGTCGGCCTGCTCGACGATCCCGAATCTCCGGTGCACAAACTTGTGCTGGTGCACCGCGCGGCCCTGCCGCTGTTTCCGGAGAAAGGCACGCAGCCGAACGTTTTCTACGTCCCGCCGTTCAATCCGCCCAAGCGCGGGAGCTATGACAAAAGCATTCTCGAAGACCCGCGCTTGCCGCTCGATTACCTGATCTACCTCTTTGGCCCCGAGGTGCGCGACGTGATCACACGCCTGGAGGCCGAACTAAAGTCGGCCCAGCGCGGCGGGCGCAGCGAACTGCTGCAACTGCTCATTGGCCGCGATGCTGAAACGCGCTATCGCATCAAGCCCGAACTGGTGCAGATCAAGCTTTAGGAGACTGCCATGCGAACGAATCGAGTGACGTTGCTTCTCGTGGTCGTACTTGCAACCAGTACGATCGCCGGTGCGCAGGCCGGCAAGGCGCCGGCCGGTCAGACGCTGAACGCAACGTCACTGTCGGCAACGGCCGACGTGCTCCTCAACGACCCGGCATTGTGGGGGCAGGTTTCCGCCCACCGGATCAGCCTGAACCGCACGCCCCCGTTGTACGACACCGACGAGCCGGCATCTCTGGAAATCCCAGTACTGGAGGTGCGAGTCGCGCGCGCCGGCGGCAAAGTGCTGGTGCAGATGTCGTGGGCCGATCCAACCCACGACAGCGCCGCGCTTCCCGAGGTCCCGAACACGCCCCCCGAGACGCGCTTTCGCAAGCTCCCCACCGAAGCCGATGACAGATTCTTCGACGCGGCCGCCGTCATGTTCCCGACAAAGCCGGGTGCTGTGACGCCTTCGCTGCAAATGGGTGACACGGATGATCCCGTGCAGATCTATTACTGGAACGCCGCGCGCGGTCCCATGCTGATGGAGGCGGCTGGACGCGGTACTACGCGCCGGACCGGAGCCTCATTCGCGGCCCACGCCGCAAACGAGAAGGGCCGCTGGACGGTGGCGATTGAGTTGCCCGATCTGCCGGCAGGCACGCCGTTGGCTTTTGCCATCTGGAATGGCAGCCAGAAGGATCGCGACGGGAGAAAATACTTTTCCGTATGGCAGGTATTGCAGTGAGGAGTTCATGACAGTAGCCGGCGAATCCCGCGCACCTGCGAAACTTGATTGGGCAGGCCTCGATCTGTACAGATTCTTCGCCTTCGTGTTCTCGCAGCCGTCACCCGAGCGCTTCGACACACTCGCGCAGCCGGCGTTGAAGGACGCGCTTGCCGGCCTGTGGCAGCAATTACGCTGCGCGGGAGACTCCCCGGACCTCACCTGGTTCAAGAACTACGAGGAATACGAAGCGACGTACATCGCGCTCTTCGATGTTGGCATTCCCGAGCCTCCGGTACCTCTTTTCGAATCAGCGCATGACAAGACCAGGCCCGCGCAAGAGATCGCGCTCGAGAACACATGGTTTTACGACGCACTCGGGCTCAGATGGGATGCAAGCTGTGCCGTTCCCGATTACCTCATCACCCAACTGGAATTCCTGGCTGCTGTGCACTACACCTTGGAGAATGCGCAGGATCTTGCCACCCGCCATAGTCTCGCAAAGCTCGAAGCAGATTTTCTCGGCCGCCACCTGCTGAATTGGGTGCCCACAGCCGCTGCCAAGCTGAATAACAATTCTCCCTCTGCCTTCGGTCCGCTCACGATTCTGCTCGCGGCATTCCTGCAGGACCGGCGCGATGAAGTCAGCAATACCGCGAAGGCGGGTCCGCCGGTCATGCGCCACTAGCGGCGGTCGTGGTCGCGGTCGCGGTCCCGGTCACGGTCCCGGTCGCGGTCCCAGCGGTGGTCATGTTCAAACCGGCCGCGATCTCCGTCCCAGTAACCGTTGAAGAACCGCTCTCCATCATGATGAGGTGCCACCCAATGAGCTCCCGCGTACGGTGGCCGGGTCCAATAACCTTCATGCCACCTGTAGCGCCTTCCCACCGGGTGCCTGGTCGAGCCTCACCTCGATGACCCCATTCTGTGGGACCGTCACCATCTTGGGCTTTGCGGCCAGAGTTTTGCCTGCGAACCCCAAGGCTATTGCAAGGGGGGCAACGAGTGCGATGTAGCTCCATCTTGGCATCTTCATTTGCAGACACCTCCCGCTCTCGATTCAAAGTTCGACACGCGTCAATGCCCTTGAACTACTGGACGATTTCCGCGTGGACTAACTTGTCACGATACAAACCGCGTTCCGGTAAATAGGTACGCTCATAAATGAGACGAAACCAAACCTCACTCTTGTAAGCGACACTCCACAGAAAGCGCGTCACAGTGTAGTAAGTTGGATTCATGGTCCACATACCTCGGAGAGTGCATTTGCATTTTGCATGCCACCTCGCAGATCCGATAGATAACTGCAACCGCGGCAATGATGTAGTTCGCGGGAAGTCGGGTCAAAGGCAGCCCAGCGGCGACGGAACTTTTTACCTATTTATCCTCTGTTCACTGGGACAGAAATGCAGGGCCACCGCTCCATACGGGTAAGTTTTTCATGGCGAGCGGAAGTGAAATCGTGGGCCGCCCGAAATAAGTGTCTGTCTCCACAATCAGTTTCAGCTTTCATTGCCATTGTGGCAACTGGCCTGCATTTCACTATGTCCGACTGGAACGTTTTGGCAGGTTCAAAGCTGTTGACTAAATCTGACCACAGAGAGGTAGACACCATGTCGGAGTACGATCCTCCCCCGAAGATGTCTGAGCATGATTCTTCTCCGAAGACGTCTGAGCATGATTCTTCCCCGAAGACCGGCAGCGGCATGAAAACCGCGCGGCTGGTGATCGCCAGCATAGCCAGCGTCTATGTGCTGGCTTCACTGTTTCTGATGTTCGAAGCGCGCGGGCGCATCGGCAAGCTGGAGGCGGCTCAAACCGCCACGGCTGCGACCCAGGAGAAACTCAACCAGCATCTCGATTCCACGGACTCGACCATGCGGGCTTCCACCGACGCCCTGGCCCAGACGCTGGGTATGACCGGAAGACAACTGGATGAACGCACCGCCCAACTGCAGCAGCAACAGAAAGCCTCGGAGAAGGAGCAGAAAGAGCAGATCGACGGAGTGAAGACCGAGGTGGGCAGCGTGAGAACCGAAGTGGGTAGCGTAAAGACCGATGTCGACGCTACCAAGTCAGACCTG
Organism: Terriglobia bacterium; assembly: GCA_020073015.1. GTDB lineage: Bacteria > Acidobacteriota > Terriglobia > Terriglobales > Acidobacteriaceae > Acidiflorens. Next base: position 6,557 of record JAIQFZ010000149.1, read on the forward strand.
CAAGGAACCAAGAACAAGCTCGAACAAACTGTCGGCGACCTGGGTGTGCAGAGCGGCCTGATCGCGCACACGCGGCAGGACCTGGATCTTCTGCGGCGCCGCGGGGAGCGTAGCTATTACGAATTGACCTTGGTGAAAGGACAAGTCCCGGCGCGGGTCTCCAACATCAGCTTGCAACTCAAGAAAGTGGATCCCAAACGCAGCAAGTACACCCTCAATGTGGTGGCGGACGATCGTGTCATCGAGAAAAAAGATCGCACCATGTTTGAGCCCTTGCAGTTTTACACCGGACGTGACCGGGGGCTCTACGAGGTGGTCGTGTTCACGGTTGACAAGGGCAAGGTCAGCGGCTACGTGAGCACTCCCAAAGAGATGGTGGCGCAGGCGCAGTAGAACAGCAATCACGTTACGCGCTGGCTCGGAACAGGTTTCGCTGCGCAGAGCGAAGATGTCGAGCAGTTCGCAGGGCAGGCCGCCTCTCCCCCAACCGGGCTGAGAACTGCTCGACGAATCGCTGTTACGCCGTCCTCTTGCCTGGCTGGAAGCACATTCAGAGCAGAGAGAGGCGGGATCAAGAAATGGAGGTTTCGTGATGATGAAGCGAATCATGATCGCGGTTGTCTTTTTTGTGGCGCTGGTTTCTTCTGCGTTCGCCAGTTCCGGACGCAGCGACGACATCGAACGAATCCAAGATGCTACGCAAGTCTTTCGCGAGATCATGGCGACCCCGGACAAAGCGATCCCCCAGGAATTGTTGGAGTCGGCAAAATGTATCGCCATCATTCCCGGGGAAAAGAAGGCCGCGTTTGTGGTTGGTGGGAACTATGGCAAGGGGATAGCAACCTGTCGCACGGCTGAGGGTTGGAGCAGTCCCTTGTTTGTCGCCCTCGGCGGCGGCAGCGTCGGTTTCCAGATTGGCGCTTCGTCCACCGACGTCGTGATGATTTTCAGGAATGAGAAGGGTTTGCGAAGCCTGCTCAGCGATAAGTTTAAAATCGGCGCCGATGCAACCGCAGCCGCCGGCCCAGTCGGTCGGCATGCGGCCGCCGCTACGGATGCCAAGATGAATGCGGAAATCCTGACTTATTCTCGCAGTAAGGGCTTGTTCGCCGGCGTCAGCCTGGATGGCGCCGTTGTCCAGGCCGACCACAGCGGAAACCATGCCATGTATGGGGGGAATGTCAATCGGCGGGAGATCCTTAATGGCTCCGTGAAAGTGCCTGAAGCTGCGGAGCCGCTGCTGAAAGAAATCGGGCAGTATACACGGGCCGAACAGGCAAGCAACCAGTAGCCGCTGGGACATTGTGCGTGTCCAAAGCGACGCCGCTCGCTGGACACGCACAATCGCTTGACTCCAAGACCATCAACCGTGGCGCGCCTTTCTTCATGGATGGATCACAGCGATGGCTAAGCGTGAATTGTCTGACCCGGGCAACAGGGAACTGAGAGTGAAGTGGTGGGAATGGTTTGTTTTCGCCGCGGTTCTCGAATTGTATGTCCCGCCCAGGAGGAAACTGAAAAAAATTGAGTGGTGGGATTGGTTAGTTTTGGCCGCTGTGGTTTCATCCGCATTCTTATAGCGGGTGCGTGGCCGCAGTGTTGTTGGCACATGTCTGCACAGGGGCGACTTGCAATTCTTACCGTAGCCCGAACATTCTTTCCACCCAGTGAAGGCGCGTCCTTGACGGAGGTTGTTTCAATGGAATGACTTACAAAGGCTGGCAAGCGTATTGCACCACTCCCACCTGGGAAAGGAGGTAACGATGAAAATACTCCGGACAATGCATCCACTACGGTGGGCGATGCTTCTGATCCCCACTCTGCTTCTGGCCCTCACTATGTACGCCGAAAACGCGGTCATGGGAGAGATTGAGTTTAAAGGAATCTCCCATGTCGAAAAGACATCCGGCGTTTGGGTTGATGGACAATACGTGGGCTACTTGAAGGAACTCAAGGGATCGAAGAAGGTCCTGCTATTGCCTGGCGACCACGACATTGTAGTGCGCCAGGACGGCTACCAGGATTTCACGGCAAAAGTACTTGTTCAGCCCGGGCAGAAGCAAGTCGTTCTCGTACGCATGACGAATGCACCCACAGGACCGATGCCAAATGTGACGGCCGAAGTCAAACTCGATGTCGACCCATCGAGGGCTGCGGTTTTCATGGACGGTCTTTTCGTGGGCCATGTGGGTGAGTTCAAGGGCGCGGGTCGAGGCATGCTGATCGCGCCAGGAGCACATCAGATCAGGATTGCC
>JAIQFZ010000150.1 GCA_020073015.1 Terriglobia bacterium
ACGTCGCGTTCCCACTCAGAGGGGGGACGATGCCCGGCTTCGGGTTTTCATTGATGCTCTGGAAGTGCGTGATGATCTGGAACTGCGACCCGAAAAGATCCGTAAAGAGGGTGGCTTCGGGGCGGGCGGTGGGGTTCCAGGCAGTGCCGCCAGTGCTCGTCGGCAGGCAAGTATAGCCCTGGCTGCCGAAGGCGTGGCCGACCAAATATGCAGAGTTTCCTGCCGGTACTGCAATATCGGTAGGAGTGGTTGGAGGCGTGACTTGCGCCGCCGCAAGGGTGACTGTGCCGAAGGCACATGCGAGCACGAGAGCGGCCACGAACAGGCTCCGAACTCGCGCAGTATTTTTGGTCTGCTGACCAACGTTGTAGCTCATTTGTTTCTTCTCCATTTCTATGTGTATTTCCAGTGTTACAAACGGTTGAGGTTAAGACACACAACTGCTTCGGAAGACTATTCGCCCGCACTACTCAGCACGAATCAATATGGTCTTACATCTAACAAGTTGTTGGTGTCTGTTCTTTTAGAGATTACTTAGAAGTCTTCATTGGCCTCATTAGCCGTAACGAGATCCAGTCGGAGTTTGCTTTTTATAGAAGTGACTTTATTCGTGGTGCCAAGGTACAGATGCCATCGACGATCGCGCAGGACGAAGGCATTGTAGCTCGTCAAAAAGGGTGGGCGTGCGGTGCCACCCTCCCGACACCGCGCTCCTAGCTATTACTAGCCCAGAGGTTTATTGCAACAGAGGCTGTACAGAGTTTTCACTAGATAGAGGAGTTGGCGTGTGACTCAAATCGCGGTCTCTCATAGCGGAGTGGCAAACCATGCAGGAGCCCTGCGTTCTATTTCCTTCCTCGGAAACCAGGGCATAAGTCAACCCGTGCAGCGACCAAGTAACAACTTTGTAGCGTTCTACTATGGCGTAATGAAAACTTACCTTTTTATAATCGACTTCGACTCCTCCGGAAGCGACGGCCACCGAATCGGGCGTCACCATCAGGCTTGCAGGGCCGGTCTGCATCTGGTAAGCGATGTAGGCAGCCGTTTTGTCGCCGACTTTCACCAGTCTCGCCCCCTCCAGACGGTAAGGCCGCTCCTCACCAGGGGCCGCAGGGGACGCGGGCAAAACCACGGAAAACTGTGACTTTGCCTTAAACCATTCATTGAGCGCCTGCGGCGAGTCGGAGCGAACGTCGAGAGCAAGACTTCCCCGCGTATGCTGCTTGTGAGTGTTCACGGCGAATTTGGCATACTCCAGCCCAGAAAGTGGCGTCGGTGATGACCGCGTTCTCGTACCTAACACTCCGACAATCACCATCAACGCTACCGCTGGAACCAACCACCCCAGGAACCGCCTGGATGGTGGAGCCGGAGGCGGCACGGGTGGCGGGATCGGATCAGGCCGCGACGGCGCCTTCAGTTGCGCCAGCAGTTTTTCTTCCTGAGGAGTCGGGTCGTCGTCCACAGACATAGCAGCGCGAAGCAGGGGACCGCAATGGTCGCAGAGCGCGGCATGCATGATCAACTGCCTTGCCTTCAACTCCGGCCACAGTCCGGCGGCCACTTCATGCCAGTCGACATCGTTATCTTTGGGGCAGTCATCCCCGGGCGGCGCGGTTTCCAAGGCCACCATATTCGAGGACCGGTTCATGAATTGCCGGTATTTCGACACCTTCTTGCTGCAATCCCCGCATGACTCCACGTGACGCTCGGCCTCACGAATGTAGTCCGGAGAAAGCTCATGCAGCTCTTGCCCGCCCTCCGCAGACGAGGGCACGAGAGCGTTAAGCTCTGCGTTGTCAATGTGTTTATCGAATGGACGTTCCAAGTTCCGACACTCCCCATTCACCAATACGAGTTCGCGAGGGAATTTGCTTTTGATTCTTCCTCTTCGCCATCGTCGGAATCCGAACGAACCCCAAGGATCTGCTCCCGAATGCCATGCTTCAGCCGTTCAATGACGCTTCCAACTCCCTTGGCGCCCAGTCCGATGGTCGGCAGGGAGGCAATTTCTTTGGTGCTCAATCCTTGCCGGAAGTAGAGCCAGAAAATAGTACGGTCGCGCTCCTGGTCGGGCCCGGTCAAGCCACGCTTCAGGTGTTCATCGATCTCATTCAAAAAGACTTCGAAAGCGATTTTTTCTTGGCTCCCATGAACCTCTCTCCCCGCCTCAGGGTCGACATCGCTCGTAGAAACATGAGGTTTGTCGCCGCCGGATGATTGACTATGACCATGCTTGAAATAGTCGTGCGTGGCATTGGCGGCAGTTTTCTTTAAATATCCCAAAATAGCTTCGGGATGCTGGATAGCGAAGTCTCGCAGGAGGCGGCAGCCATCCTCCCAGAGTTTGAGGTAGGTTACTTGGACCAGGTCCTCTACCAGGGAACGAGAAGGCTCGCCCCACAGGGAGGCCGTGCGCATGATGGTGAGGCTGATGGGTCTTCCGACTCTGGAAACGAACTCTTCCCATGCCGCGTCATCACAAGGTCCGGCGCAGAGGCAGACGACATCTTTCAGGGACAAAGACGAATATCGCGTCGTTCTAGAGGTGTTCAACATTTGTTATTTCTGCTCAGAGTCGGGAGGCAGCCCCCGCGCGCCCCGGTGCTGGTGACGACAACGAAGTGTGACGCTTCTGCGAATCTCAATTCGAAAACGTCTCTCTGTGCCTGCGGATTGGATGATTGTGAATCCATCTGCTTGTAAAAACTTTGTCAAAACAGTCGGTCGGTCAGACTCTTGTGGCCCCACCCCTTCCACTAGAATCTCGCCTAAGTGACGTTCCAGTCTTTCTCGCCATTGCGCCTTCACTTACCTAAGGACTGAGTTGTGCGCCGCGGGCAACGGCTGCCGGAAATACTTGGTTAACTTTTCGCGAAGCTGCAGCCGGGCACGAAGAAGGCGCGCCTTCACCGCACTTGGTTGTAGGTCCAGTATTGCCGTTGTTTCCTTGATGGAGAGGCCCTCTACGTCGCGGAGGACGAAGACTACTCGGAGAATCGGTGGCAGTTCCTCGAATGTTTTGCGAAAGATCTCCTGAAGCTCCACCCGACTGTAGAGCTGTTCCGGATTCGGAGACCAATCGGCGACATCCAGTGGCAGATTCTCACCATTTGGATCCTCGTACTCGAGTGGCAGGTCCTGGGTGTGTCGCCGCTTTCGCAGTTTCATAAGGGACTCGTTCAGAGCGATACGAATCAGCCAGGTAGAGAACTTCGAGGTCCCCTGAAATTGATTGAGCTTTTGATAGGCCTTTAGAAATGTCTCTTGTACAGCGTCTTGGGCATCTTCAAGACTATTTGTCACCTGGTGGGCGATCCTTAGCAACTTGCGGTCATATCGCCGCACTAACTCTTCAAATGCTGCGATATCTCCCCGCGTGCTTGCCGTGACAAGGGCCAAGTCTTGGTCAGGGCTATGCCGGGTAGCGGACTGTGTCGAGTCTTCCATAACGGCAACTTCCATAAAACACCTCAAGTCCTCGGCCGATGTGGCCGGCCGCTCAGGGGACAAATTTGTAACCCATGCCATGGACGGTAAGGAAATGAATCGGACGGGTTGGAGTCGGCTCCAGCTTCTGCCGCAGCGTGCAAATGTGGTTATCGACGGTTCGAGTGGAAGGATAGTTGTTGTATCCCCAGACCTTGTTCAGGAGCTCATTTCTCGAGAACACTCGTTTCGGGTTCTGGGTGAAAAACCTGAGGAGCTTAAGTTCCTGGGCGGTGAGCACAACGGGCTTGTCGGATCGACTAATCTCCATCGTCAAGAAATTGAAGCGCACCTCACCGAATCGCGTAACCGCGCTTTGTTCGACTGAGCCCGAGTGGTTGAGTTCTCTACGCACCCGGGCTAATAGCTCTCGCCAGGTCAGTTGCAGAAGCAAAACATGATCCATCGTTGTCGCTGAGTGGAGGATCGGCTGCATTTGACGCGTGCGATTTCTGCGGAACACCAGGGCCACCTGATAATCGCCGTCGTTTTGTGGTGGGTCGGGCTGAATGCGCCGATAGGTCGGCTCGTGAAGAAATGTCGGACAAAGGTCGTCGAGAATGGTGTCCCCGAAGATCTGGGCGTTTAAGCCCGGCTGGTGGTCTTGCTGTGTGTCGTGTGTGTACGATCCCACATTGCTGTCCAGAATTGAGAGTTTTTTCAATGCCATAAACCGCCTCAGATGCCTCGGGTCCTTCTCTATTTCAAGATCGTTTTGATTTCTACGGTCGAGCCGGTCCAATTCACTGCGCGTCTGGCAACTGCCATCCTCTCGTCCAAAGGCGGAAGGTCTTCAAAGGCAAACACCACGACCCCTTCAGCAAAGAGGAAAGGGTTCCATTTGATGAGCCGAATTTCCCTTCTGTCCAAGTCAGCTTCATCCTTGTCGGCGCCCAGAACGAGCGTGAGTCGCGGCCGAACGGGTCGCGTGCCTCCGAACTTCCGCTGAACTGCTGAGCAGGCGGAGAGGTAGAGCCTGTCAACTTCCTCAGCCGACCATTTCTGCCTGCCTTTTACCTGAACTGTTAGTGAGTTCTGCGCCCAACACCCCGCTGCCAGTACCAAAACAACAACCGTAAGTCTTGATGCCTTCGTCATACCGACTCCTGAAATCATGTCTCTCGGCCAATCCGGCGTCAGTTTGCTCTCGCCCCATCTGCGATCATGAGACGCGGCTGGACGCGAAGTGTCTATTCATTCTGGCTGTTCTTCAGGTAGTCTCTATGTTTCCGTCTAAGTCGTTGATTCCGAATAAAATAGGACGAAGCATATCCTTGGATCAGGTAGTTCGAATCGTGCTAGACTTCGTGCCGACGCGAGGGTCTGATGGAGAGAGGGCGGCATACCTCGGTCTTGCGATTTGGGACCTACGAAGTTGATCCCGACTCGGGAGAACTTCGCAAGGCTGGCATCCGAATTAAGGTTCAACAGCAACCCCTCAAGCTCCTGGAAATATTGTTAAAACACCCCGGCGAGGTCGTGACCAGGGAGGAATTGCGCGCTCACATATGGCCGCACGAGAGTTATGGGGATTTCGATCAGGCGGTTACCATTGCAGTCGCGAAGCTTCGGGGTGCTTTAGGCGATTCCGCCGACAACCCACGCTTCATCGAAACAATACCCCGCCGCGGCTACCGTTTCATCGCCGAAGTTGCTGTTCTCCAGCGGGATTCCGGAGAACCGGAATCTGCGCAGGAAACGCCTGCAACTGCAAGCAGCCGTGATTCGGCCACCGGCGTTGCTGAACAAGCAATGTTTAGGCGCCTGCCGGGACCGCTTTCCTGGAAGATCATTGGTTTCTCTGCAGTTGTGCTGGCCATCTTCGTGGTCGCGATCATCCGTTGGCGGAGCCATTCACCCGCGAATGCTTCGCCCACCAGCCCCATTCGGTCCCTGGCGGTGCTTCCGCTGGAAAATCTCTCTGGCGATGCGCAGGATTATTTTGCTGACGGCATGACGGATGAATTAATCACGGATCTGGCCCAGATCGGCGCTCTGCGAGTGATCTCCCGTACTTCGGTGATGCCCTACAAAGGTGCACGCAGGCCCTTGCCTCTCGTTGCACGGGAGTTGAACGTGGACGCCATTGTAGAGGGCACAGTGCTGCGTTCGGGTAACCAAGTTCGGATTACCGCACAGCTGATTCAAGCATCGGCCGACAAACATCTTTGGGCCCAGAGCTATCAGGGAGATTTGCGCAACACGCTGTCGCTGCAAAAACAGGTTGCCAGTGCCATCGCCGACCAGATTCGGATTGAATTAACGCCACACGAACAGGCTGTATTGAAAAACGCAAAGACGGTTGATCCGGAAGCCTATGAAGATTATCTGAGAGGACGTTTTTTCTTTAACAAGAGAAATAGTAGCGAAAGGGCGCAACGGTACTTCCAGCAAGCAATCGAGAAAGATCCAAACTATGCTCCCCCTTACACCGGCCTCGCGGACATCTACCAGCTCTCTGATAATCCGCGCCTTGCCCGGCAATCGGTGCAAAAGGCGCTTGATCTTGACAATAACCTCGCAGAGGCACACAACTCTTTGGCTGAGTTGTTGTACCGGTTCGATCGGAACTGGGCCGGGGCCGAGAGAGAGTTCAAGCGAGCCCTTGAGCTCAATCCTAACTATGCGCCCGCCCATCATTGGTATTCCATGTACCTTGCGATCGTGGGCCGCAGACAGCAGGCGCTTGCGGAGGCCCAGAAAGCCTACGAGCTTGATCCTTTATCGCCGGTTGTAGGCGCAAACCTGGCGAAAAAACTGCAGGAGAACGGCCAGTACGACAAGGCAATCGATCAAGCGAACAGAACACTGGAGGTCGAACCCAACTCCGCAGTCACCCATGCTGTGCTCGGGATCGTGTACGAGGACAAAAAGATGTACGCAGAAGCGATCACGGAATACAAGGCAGCGTTGCAGCTTGGCGGAGCGCCCGGGGAAATGCGTGGACTTCTCGGATTTGTCTACGCCGCGACAGGAGACCTGAGGAATGCGGAAAAAATGATTCGTGAACTAAAGCAGCTTTGGCCCGGGCATGCGCATGCTGCACTGGATTTGGCGGTGGTCTATTCCGGCTTAGGGCAAAAGGACCAGGCACTGTACTGGCTGGGAAAGGCCAGCGAGAAAGAAGTGGGCGATCTAATCGAAGTTGGGCAAGACCCTCATTTTGTAGCGCTGCGTAGTGATCAACGCTTTCAAGCGCTGGTCAAACAGGTGGGCGTGCCACAATGAGTTCTCCTATTGCGGGGCGCCCAGCTCGCCAAGGCGCGGTTACTGACCCGACGTGCAATCGAATCCGCCGAGAAAGCTGAGGAAGCAGAGGCCGCAGCGGTTTATCAGGTGGAAGCTGCGGTGCGCGAGGCGCTGGCAGGCGATTCCGAGCACGCCGCGCGTCTGGCCGACGATTTGGGGAAGCGCTTCCCTGGAAACACGGTTGTGCAATTCAACTATTTGCCCACGATCCATGCGGCCGGTTTGCTTCGGGGTAACGACGCTGGTAAGGCCACAGAGGTCCTCGCGGCGGCGGCGCCCTATGAACTCGGGGGCATTGTTGAGACCTTTCATTTCGTTCTTTACCCGGTTTACCTACGAGGCGAGGCGTATCTAGCAGAGAAGCAAGGTGCGTCGGCTGCCGCCGAGTTTCAGAAGATTCTCGATCACCCCCGGCGTCGTCCGGAGTGAGCCCATCGGCGCGCTGGCGCGCCTGGAACTAGGCCGAGCCTTCGTCATGTCAGGAGATAAGACCCAGGTAAAGACTGCTTATGAGGAGTTCCTCACCCTCTGGAAAGATGCCGACCCCGACATCCCGGTCCTCGAGCAAGCCAAAGCGGAATACTCCAAGCTGCTGTGAGCAACGAATAATGTACTTTGCGTGTCTCGACCCTGCCTGTTACAACTGGCGTGGATATTCCTTATCACCTGCGACCCCTCTATGGCTCGGCTGGACGTACAACGAGCCTTCCGTGCGGAGCTCAAGCACGCTCGTTGCGTATTCCGACCGAGTGACGGGCAAACACCGGTAGTAATCCGCCCTGGACAAACGACGAAGGAACGAAGACTGGCCGCCTGAGATTTTCCTGATCAAATGGCGAACTCAGTCTGGCTGCGGATTCAATCTGTCAACCATGTGTTTGCTCTGACACTTACGTCGTGCCGTGGTCTAAGCTGAATGCATGAACAACGTTGGGGTCTGGAAATGGGACATTAAAGGGAGTACAAAAGAGAGTCTAGCTGTTTCCTACGCTTGGATGGCAAACGAACAATGAAAGCGTGGACTGTTGTAGACCTATTTTGCGGCATCGGCGGTCTTGCGCACGGTTTCGTCCAAGAGGGATTCAATGTCTCGGCCGGAATCGACCTGGACGACACCTGCAAGTATGCGTTCGAATCCAACAACCACAGCCGGTTTGTTCAACGGAATGTCGAGCTCCTGACCTCATCGGAACTGGTGCAGATCTTCGGGCAGTCCCGAAGGCGCATCCTCGTCGGCTGTGCGCCGTGCCAGCCTTTTTCAAAGTACACCGTTGCGGAATCGGAAGACCGCAAGTGGCACCTCTTGAGGTCGTTCCTCAGGCTCATCATTCAGCTGCGTCCTGAGATTGTTTCGATGGAGAATGTCCCGGAGCTTGAGAAGCACGTTATATTTCACGACTTTGTGGAGGCGCTTGAGGAGCACGGGTACAACGTGACCGAGTGCATCGTCGATACTTGGAGGTACGGCGTGCCCCAGACTCGTAGGAGGCTGGTGCTGTTCGCGTCTAGGCTGGGGAGAATTTCAATTCTGAGTCCAACCCACAACGGACGCAGGCAGAAGACGGTCCGGAGCGTGATAGGGCGTCTTGAAAAGATCGCGGCTGGCGAGAACAGTGAGAGCGACCCGTTACACTGTGCTCGCTCGCTCACTGACCTGAATCTCCGCAGGATCAGGAGTACGCCCGAGGGCGGGGACTGGAGAGACTGGCACCCCTCTCTCCGCTTGAAGTGCCACAAGAAGGCCAGCGGCAAGCGATACGAGGCGATTTACGGGAGAATGTCGTGGGACCGACTTGCACCAACCCTCACGACACACTGCTGCGGCATCGGAAATGGGAGGTTCGGCCATCCCGAGCAGGACCGGGGTATCTCGCTTCGTGAGGCCGCGCTGCTGCAGACTTTCCCTAGCAGGCTGCGGAAAAATGGACTCCGCGACTTAGGCTCTCTCCAGTCTCAGTGATCTTGTGATTCGGGAAGGGTTCTGGCTGCATCCGCTGGTGTCCCGCGGATTCATTTTCGGGCCTGCGAGCACACTGCGACC
>JAIQFZ010000025.1 GCA_020073015.1 Terriglobia bacterium
GGACAGAACACCGTTCACAAGTGGCGCAGGAGTACGCCCGCCGGTCGCTGAAACCAAACAGCTGATTTAGAATGGTCGGGACGGCGAGATTTGAACTCGCGACCCCTTGCACCCCAAGCAAGTGCGCTACCAGGCTGCGCTACGTCCCGATGGAAGCCGCCGTCGAAGAAGACGGCGCGGGGTTGACTTCACGATTCTACACCAGCGACTGCAGGACGGGCGAGAGGACGCGCACAACGATGCCCGCCTCGGGCGCGGCCACGTCGGGCTATTCGTCAATGGCTAAACCGGCTAGTTCCCACCGCTGTCATTCGCGATGTCTGTAGAGTCGCCGGTGTGATGTTCGGCAATCTGAAATCTGAGGAATTCGTGGACAGCCTTCAGGGCCTGCTGGTCCGCCGTCCGTATACTCACCCTCGCCCCAGTGTCGGTCGGCTGAAATTTGTAATGAATCAAGTCATGGCGCTTCTCCATGACGGGGGCTCCGGGTGGCGTTGCGTCGTGAATGAACATGGGGACGTTGAGGTTGCCTTCCGCAAACATTTCGGCGATGTGGGAAAGGTGCGTGCGGATCTCGTCACGGCTGGTGTTGTCCGCAGGATCATTCGCCTGAACCTCGATGGCTCCCCCATCCTTGAACAGCCGGAAGTGATGCGTTGTCTTCTCGTGAGAGAATCCCATGGCATGATCGCCGCGTTTCACCATGTCGGAGTGCTGCTCAGACGGACTTGCTGGAGCATCTTTCTGCTGGCTATGGGCGGTCAGCGTTAACGCCATCATCATCACCACCGCAAGCTTCATAATCTGCCTTCCTTCCAACGTTTGACTCCCAATGGGGACAGGGTCGCGCATCGCGTGCAAGTCTGTGCCCGGCTTGACCCTTCGCTGCTTAGACTCCGCCACGCCTTTTTTGTAACCGGGCGCTTCTCCGCCGGGGAAGCGATATTTATCCGCTGAGCGATCAGTCAACTTCTTTGGAGGACTCTTCGGAGGATTCCTGCTCGTCGCCGGGCACGAGCCCGAACTTCTTCAACTTGTAGCGCAAGGCGTCGCGGCTGATGTCGAGGAGTTTGGCGGCGTGGGTCTGGTTGCTGTTGGCCTGTTTCATGGCTAGTTCCACCATGGCGCGCTCGACTTCCTCGAGCGATGTGCCGCCCTCGGGAATGTAAAGGCGAGGCAGGGAGCGCCCGTTGGGCAGGACTTGTCCGTTGTCGTGGGCGGCCGTACGCTCGAACGCGGTGAGGCCCGCTTGCGCCTCGCTCACCGAGAACGGCAGGTACACCGGGCGCAGGAACGGTTCGTCCTCGAGAATCATGGCCCGCTCAATCGAGTTCTTGAGCTCGCGCACGTTGCCGGGCCAGGAGTGCTGCACGAGCAGACGCCTGGTTTCATCGCTGATGCCGCGGACCGATTTGCGGAAGCGCTGGTTGTAACGATCAATGAAAAATGTCACCAGCGGAAGAATGTCTTCCTTGCGCTCGCGCAGCGGTGGAATGAAGATCGCGATGATGGCCAGGCGATAGTAGAGGTCCTGCCGAAAATTGCCTTCGCGCACGGCTTTTTCGAGGTCGCGATTCGAGGCTGCGATCACGCGCACATTCACCTGCATGTCGCGCACGCCGCCTACGCGCCGGATGACCTGGTCCTCGAGCACGCGCAGCAGCTTGGCCTGGAGGAGAGGGGAAAGTTCGCCGATCTCGTCGAGGAAAAGCGACCCTCCGTCGGCCACTTCGAACAGGCCTTTTTTCATCTGCTTGGCATCGGTAAAGGCGCCCTTCTCGTGGCCGAACAGTTCCGCTTCCATCAGGGTTTCAGGGATGGCCGAGCAGTTGATAGCCACGAAAGGTTTCTCCTGGCGAGTGCTTTCGTAGTGAATGGCTTTCGCGATAAGGTCCTTGCCAGTGCCGCTCTCGCCCTGGATCAGGATGGTGGTAGCTTCGCTGGCGGCGACCTTGCGGACAAAGTTCATCAGCTCGGTCATCTTGGGGGAGGCGGACACGATCTCGTGATAACCGGCGCTGCGCTTCACCTCCCCACGCAAAGACTGGACTTCGGAACGCAGGCGGGAAGCCTCGAGCGCATTCTTGATGGCCACGTGGAGTTCGTCGAAATCGAGCGGCTTGCCGACGAAGTCGTAGGCGCCCAGCTTGAGCGCGACCTTCACATCGTCGAGCTGCGGGTCGGCCGTGATCATGATGACGGCGCGCGCGTCGCCGTTTTTCTTGAGCTGATCGAGAACCTCCAGGCCGCTCAGGTCGGGCAGGCGCACGTCGAGCAGAACGAGGTCGGGAGACTCATGCTGAGCCAGCTTCAAGCCGGGCTCTCCTGCCTCCGCCTCGATGACCTGATAACCCCATTCTTCGCATTTCTGGCGCAGCGACCAGCGCACCAGGCGCTCGTCGTCCACCACCAGGATTTTGTCGGTAGCCATGCGGATTGCGTCTATTCTAGCGCACTGCCGCGGGGAGGCAGTCGACAGCCTGCCCGAGCCATTTCAGCGATCTTGCCATTGTGATTCTCTCGATTGCGTGGGGTCCGGCCGGAGTGAGTAAGATACGCACCATGAACACGCCGCCGTCCGACGAACGGCCGGTCTTTGATGACTACTCCCAGCAGTACGATTGCTGTCTGAACCAGGCGCTCTCCGCAACCGGGGAAGACAAAGACTTCTACGCGGCGGCGAGAGTGCGCTGGACGGCGAAGTGTTTGCGCGCACTCGGTGTGAGCCCGTCCTCGGCGCTTGATTTTGGATGCGGTATCGGCTCGACGGCGCCCCTGCTGTTGTCAGAGCTGAAATGTGGGGCCGTGACGGGGTTGGATAGTTCATCAAAGATGATCGAGCAGGCAAGGCAAGCGCAGTCGAACCCGCAAATCCAATTTTCTCCGCTTCAAGATTTCTGTCCGCGCGCCGAACTTGATTGTGCTTACTGCAACGGCGTTTTTCATCACATTCCGGTGCCGGAAAGACCGGGGGCCCTCGGGCTGGTTCGAGACGCGCTGCGGCCCGGAGGGATCTTTGCGCTGTGGGAGAACAATCCGTGGAATCCCGGCACGCAGTACGTGATGTCACGCTGCGCGTTCGATGAAGATGCGGAGACAATCTCTGCGGCCTCGGCGCGGCGGATGGTGCGCGAAGCGGGATTCCGAGTCCTGCAAACGGACTTTCTGTTTTATTTTCCCCGGCCGCTGGGGGCGCTGCGTCCGCTCGAACGCTTCTTGCATAAGATTCCTCTGGGCGGCCAGTACCAGGTGCTTTGCCAGAAACCGATCGCGGGATAGCTCATATCGCAGCGCCAAGAAGTGTGTGCGTGAGAACTCGTTTTCAGACCATCCAGTGGAAAGAAAACGCCCGAGAATTGAACCCCGGAGGGGCGAACCAGCTTAGCCCAGCGCTTCAGCGCTGGGGAAAGTGGATTAAATGATTTAAGTCCCGGAGGGACGACCCAGTTCTCACGCAGACTCTAAGAAGCGCTGCGCCACCCAAAACCAGACTTTTTCGGCAGCCGTGAAGCCGCTGGACCTATTTTCGCCGCAACCCAAGAATGCTCAAGAAAAAGCTGAAGAGCAGGATTTCTACCCCCAGCGTGAAGAGCACGATCGTACTCGCCACCAGGCGAACTACACGGGTGGGGTCGAGCGGGCCGAAGTTGTGGATGTGCCAGACGAACAACGAATAGAACCCCAGTCCGGCTCCGGCCGCCATCAGTAACCCGCCCACCGCCAGGCCGGTTTCGAGCGTGAAGTAACGAAGCAGCCAAGTCACGCGCGGGTCCTCGGGCATGAGCTTCTCGGTGACGGCGAAGACCTTCGTGAGTACGGAGAAAGCGACTGCCTGAAAGCCGATCAGGATCGCCATGATCGCGTAGAGCAAAGTATGGATATCGATGGTCACGGATGCGATGCGCCGCGGTCCGGGGAGCAGCCACAACGCCACCGCCGTCCCGCCGGCCAGAAGCGCCAGACCGGGGTAGAGGAACGACCAGCGCGGGCTGTACATCATCAGGAAGCGCAGATGGCGCCAGCCGTCGCGCCAGCTCTGCAAGTGAGGGGCGCGGCCACGGCGGTCGGGGGAGAGTGTGGTTGGAACTTCGGCGATCTTCATGCCGAACAGCGACGCCTTCACGATCATTTCGCTGGCAAACTCCATCCCCGTGGTCTGCAGATCCATGCGGCGATAGGCGTCGAGCGGGAAGGCGCGCAGTCCGCAGTGAAAGTCTCCGCAGGGGGCGTGAAAGAAAAGACGCCCCAGAAAGCTCAGGACGGGATTGCCGAGGTAGCGGTGCAGGAAGGGCATGGCGCCTTCGCGCACGCCTCCCAGAAAGCGATTCCCCATGACCAGATCGTTGCCCGCGCGGAGCTTCTCGAGAAAGCGGGGAATGTCGCCGAAGTCATAACTGCAATCGGCGTCGCCCATGATCACGTAGCGGCCATGCGCGGCTGCGATCCCGCCCATCAGCGCACTACCGTACCCCTTGGCCGCGACGGGCACAACCCGGGCGCCGAGTGAAGCTGCGATCTCTCCAGAGCCGTCCGTGCTGCCGTTGTCCGCCACGATGATTTCCGCGCTGATCGCGTGAGCGCGAGCGGTTTGCTGGATCTGGGCAATACAGGTCGCGAGCGTGCTCGCCTCGTTCAGACAGGGCAGGACCACCGAAAGCTCCGGTCCGGATCCGGGTTCGGCGCTCTGAATCTGGTTTTCCGAGGCAATCGAGGACATCGCTCTGCGGCTCCGCTGGTTTGATTGAAAATGGAAATCCTGGTCCTTGCAAGTTATGTTTGTCCCCTGCTCCAATAGCAAGGCAGTATAACGATAGAGCGAGGGGGAGTCCGTTGGCCGTTCTGGTAGTTGGAGGAGCAGGATATATCGGCAGTCATGCGGCCCGCGCGCTGCGACGTTCCGGATACGAGGTCATTCTGTATGACAACCTCTCAACCGGCTACCAGCGGCTGGCGCAAGGATTTGAACTGGTGATTGGCGACATCGCCGACGAAGCGAAGTTGCGGCCCGCGCTGGCGCGCGCGGATGCGGTCATGCACTTCGCGGCTCATGCGTATGTGGGAGAGTCGGTCCAGAATCCGCGCAAGTATTTCCGGAACAACGTAGAGGCGGCACTCAGCTTGCTCAATGACACGCTCGATGCCGGCATCCGCCGGTTTGTATTTTCGTCCACCTGCGCCGTGTATGGCGTTCCAGGGAAGATTCCGATCACCGAGGAAACGCCCCGCGAGCCGGTGAATCCCTATGGCGCGTCCAAGCTTTTCTTTGAGCACGCGCTGGAGGCATACTCTCGTGCGTATGGCCTGCGCTCAGCCCGGCTGCGCTATTTCAACGCCGCGGGAGCGGATGAAAGCGGCGAGATCGGCGAGCTCCATGATCCCGAGACCCACCTGATTCCTCTGGCGCTCGCAGCCGCGGCGCCGGGCAGCGCGCAGCTTCAAGTCTTCGGGGCCGACTACCCGACCCCCGACGGCACATGTGTTCGCGATTACATCCACGTGAATGATCTGGCCGACGCGCACGTCCGCGCGCTGCAGCATCTGGAGACAGGCGGCGACTCGCTGGCGCTGAATCTCGGCACCGGCCGGGGACATTCGGTCCTGGAAGTGATCCAGGCAGCGGAAGCCGCCACCGGATGTCCGGTTCGCCGCGTCATGGGACCTCGGCGTCCGGGCGATCCGCCCGTTCTGGTGGCCGACGTTGCACAATCTCAGAAAATACTGGGGTGGCAGGCCACTCGCACGCTGACAGAGATCGTTTCCAGCGCCTGGGTCTGGATGCAGAAGGGGTCGAGCCGTTCTGCTTGAGCGCGGGCTCCTGTTGGTTTTTCGTTGGCTGCCGTGCAGATAGTGGCGGCATTGAATCCACGGAACTCTTGCGCGGCCGCAACCGTTTCTACTCTTGGGGTTGCAGAGTTGAACCCAACGCTCCGTGCCCGGGTTTCGACCAGGGCGAGCGTTGGGATTTTTCTTCGTACATGT
Source organism: Terriglobia bacterium (assembly GCA_020073015.1). Classification (GTDB taxonomy): domain Bacteria; phylum Acidobacteriota; class Terriglobia; order Terriglobales; family Acidobacteriaceae; genus Acidiflorens. Next base: position 5,980 of record JAIQFZ010000025.1, read on the forward strand.
TCCGGTCGGCGAGATCGAGAACCTCATCGAGCGTCTTGCCGTCGGTCCATTCCGCCATGCCGATACTGAGGCTCACCGCAAAGTCATCCAGACTGCTCGACTGATTCCACTCATTCAGGGAAGTCTCAATCCGGTTTAGTACGGTCGCGGCGCCGGCCGCGTTGGTATTCGACAGCGCGATCAGGAATTCATCGCCGCCGTAACGGATAGCAGCATCCGTACCCCGGATTGAGCCCTTGAGCAAGGCTGCAATCTCGGTCAGGACAAAGTCGCCGGTCAGGTGGCCGAATCGAGTGTTGACTTTCTTGAAGTGGTCCAGGTCAACCAGCAAAAAGGTGAGCGGGTTGCCGAGACGCTTGGCCTGGCCGATGAAACGGCCGGCCAGTTCCTCGAGTGAACGCCGATTGTAGATTTCCGTCAGTGGATCGGTAAAAGACTGGAGGCGAATCAGCTCATTCTGCATCGCCGTCGAGATCATCTTCTGCCGCAACTGCCGGAACTCGATGCGGCGGGTAACAAGGTAGGTATTGGCAAGGATCAACAGCACGAGCAGACCGCACGCCAGCTCTTTCGAGACTGTGATCTCAAAATGCAGACTGCCGGACTTCAGGAAGGCAGCGGGCAGCAGGACGGCGAGCAGCCCAGCTCCGACCAGCACCCCGGTGGCCGTCACAATCAGCCAGAGCTCCCAGTCGCGCTTGTCCAGTTTTCGGAGTTCCCGATTGACGTTGGCCAGAACGCTCTCGGAATCATGGCCAGCGCGTGAGGGTTTTGTGGCAGGGTATTCCACCGATTGATTTCGGGGACGAAGCTCGGGGACGGCGTGCAAGGTCGTCTCCAGCCTGCGCTTTTCCTGGAAGAGGGCCACGAATTCTTCCGCATGCCCGGCGCCGGCGGGCACCGCCGACAGTTCTTCCAGCCGTTGGCTCAAGGTGCGAAGCCGGTCTTGCAGTTCAGGTTGTTTGCCGTCAGGCATAGCCAGGTCGGCCCCCAGCGAAAGGCCGCTGCCCCATTGCAAGGAGTCTAGCTTGGCAAGATCGTAGCTGGGAACGTTACGAGGGTAATGAATGGGCACAGGGAATTCCCCGTGCCGGTCGGGGGACCCCGCAGTGTGATCTTTATCACATCCACCTGTGATGAGGCATGCTGCCGCAGGTCCCACCCAGCCAGTAACGTTCCGAGGGTAGAGGTTGCGATCCGCCGGAGAGTCTGCCGGGTCAAAATCCGCCCAGTCTGCGGGGAAAGCCCCGCGTCCACCCGGGTCGAACCGCGATAGCACGACTGCAAGTCGCTGAAAATAGTTGAGATCGCAATCGACTTCAGGAACTGTACTTTTGGCATCCGGTGTGCTTGAAAGACCCGAATGGCTTCGTGCCTGGTTGCTTGAAGGCAGCGCGGATGGAAGGAGAAAACGACGAATGCCCGATGAAACAGCACCGCCCGGATCCGTTTGGCAGGCGAGACAGGTGTATGGGATGGCGGCGGTTTGCCTGCTGGTGGGCTTGGCCATCGGCTACCTTTTTCGCGGTTCGCAGTCTCCTGCCCCGACCGCGCCGAAAGCGAGCCGTACCCAACCGGCCGCTATGGCGGGCACGACGGGCGGGCCGATGCCCAGCCTCGAGCAGATGAAACAGATGGCCGACAAGAAAGCCGAGCCGCTGCTCGCAAAGCTCAAGAGCGATCCGAACAACAGCGGCCTCCTCCTGCAGATCGGGAACATTTACAAAGCCACACACCAGTTCCAGGACGCGATCAGCTACTACGACCGGGCGTTGAAAGCGGATTCGAAGAACGTCCTGGCCCGCAACGAAATGGCCTCCTGCCTGTACTACACCGGAGACGCGGACGGCGCTCTGGCCCAGTTGGAGCAGTCGCTCAAAGCCGATCCCAAGAACGCGGACGCGCTGTTTAACCTCGGTGCGATCAAGCTGGACGCAAAGAAGGACGCCAAGGGAGCGGTCGCTGCATGGCAGCAGTTGCTGAAATCAAATCCTGAGCTGGACGCTCGCAAAAAGGCCGCGGTCCAGAAAGCGATTGCCGATGCCAGCAAGGGCTAAGAGAAGAAATCAACTTTGAGGAGTATGACCGACATGGCTCAGAACACAAATGAATCTTCGACAGAACAACAGTGGACCAGTATTCAGGCCTACACTTTGGCGGTGCTGTGCCTGCTGTTGGGCATCGCGGGCGGCTGGTTTGTCCGCGGGTCGCAAACCAGCGGACCGGGAACTGGGGCTGCGACCGTCGTCGCGGCGCCAGGAACAGGGGGTTCAGGCGCGGAGGCGCAGCCTTCCTCGGACCAGATGAAAAAGATGGCCGACACCCAGGCGGCCCCGCTGCTCGAGAAGCTGAAAGCAGATCCGAATAATCCGGAGTTGCTGGCCAACCTTGGCAATATCTATTACGACACGCAGCAATATCCGACGGCGATTGACTTTTACCAGCGCGCGCTCAAGGCGCAGCCTTCGAACGCAGGCGTACGCACCGACATGGCGACTGCCTACTGGTATAGCGGCAACGCCGACGGTGCGATTGCGGAGTTTAACAAGGCCCTCACCTACGAGCCCAACAATGCCAACACACTATTCAACCTGGGGATTGTGAAGTGGCAGGGCAAAATGGATGTGGAAGGGGCGGTCGCGGCGTGGCAGAAACTGCTGGATACGAATCCGACCTACGAAGGCAAGGAAAAAGTTCAGCAACTGATCGCTCAGGCCAGGAAGCACACCGACGTAAAGCCGGGGACACCTGCGAAGCCATTGGCGGAATGAGCTGAGCTGCTGCGAACGGCAGAATAAGTTTCTCTGGTTCTCAACTCTCCGGAGGCTATCGAGACACAATGAGTGCAGCTCGGGAACTGCGCGACCTGTTTCGGCTACGCATCCTGCAGTTGGCCACTCTGGGTTCGCTATTCGCGCTTGTGATCTGGCGCAGCCTCGCGCTCAAGTTCGCGGTGCGCGACCTGGACAACTGGTGGCATCTCAAGGTTGGAGAGTGGATTCTTCACAATCATTCTGTTCCTCATACCGGCATCTTCTCGGCGACGGCGGCGAACCGTCCGTGGGCCGCTTACAGTTGGGGCTACGAGGTGCTGCTGTCTCTGTCGTACCGATGGTTTGACATCGTGGGCATGGGGGTTTTCGGGACCGTCCTGACCGTCCTGGTCGCGGTGAGCGTCTATCGCATGACGCGCCGTCTTTCCGGACGGTTTTGGGTTGGCTGCCTGACCGCCACTGTGGCCTGCTCGGTATTTCTGTTCACCATGTGTCCGCGGCCGGTGTACTTCACGATGATCCTGTTCGCGACGGAGTTGACCCTGATCCTCGAAGCGAACCGCACTGGCCGCGTGCAGCCGCTCTACTGGCTTCCGCTGGTGTTTCTTTTCTGGGCGAACCTGCACATCCAGTTCATCTATGGATTAGCGATTGTCGGACTGCTGGTGGGCGTGAACCTGGTGCAGAGACTAGCCGCCGTCACCGGGTGGAATCCGGAATATCTGTTGCCGCCAACTCTTCCTTTGGGGCCGGTAGCTGCGGTGTTTGCGGGCTGCATTCTGGCAACCTGCATCAGTCCGTACTCCTACCACCTCTACGAGATCGTGTACGGCTATGCGAGCGCGAAGTTGCCGTACCAGATGATCCGGGAAATGCAGCCCATCACCTTTCGGGTTCCCAGTCACTACCTGCAGGTTCTGCTGACCGGCGCCGCATTCTTTGCGCTGGGGCGGAAGAAGCAAGTCGACCTGTTCAAGGTCGGGATGCTCCTGCTCACGACCGTGGTCGGCTACCGCATGATGCGGGATGCGTGGTTTGTCTGTATTGCCGCCGCAGCCTGTATCGCCGATTTTCCCGCGGAAGAAGGCACGCAGGATCGGGCGGAGAACTGGTCTGAATGCCTGGGCCTGGCTGCGTTTCTGCTCGTTGCGGGGTTGCTCTTCGCCCGCAATACCGATTTCAGCCGCGCCGGGCTCGACGGCAAAATCAGCAGCGTGTTTCCCGTCGACGCGGTGAACTACCTCCGCAAGCATCCCCAGCCGGGCCCGATGTATAACGCGTTTGACTGGGGCGGGTTTCTGATCTGGTACATGCCGGACTATCCGGTGGCCATCGATGGACGCACCGATCTCTACGGAGACGAGATGGGCGGCCGTTTCTTGGCCACGGGCAGCGGCGAAGATTCGTACTTGACCGATCCATACCTGACTGAGGCGGGCGTTGTCCTTCTGCAAAGGGAAATGCCCCTGGCCGCGCTCTTGCAGAACGATCAACGCTTTCGGAAGATCTACGAAGACCGGCTGGCCGTAGTGTTCGTGCCGCGGTAAGGAGAGCCAACATGACGCCAACACAGGCCGCGGCGGGTGGCGTCCGTTTGCCTGGAGTTCTTCATAGCCCAAAGCAATAGAAGAATGCACAGGAGCCGATTAGAGCAGCCGCAAGCCCGGCGACGCCCCCCTTAGCTCCACCGTAGGTCCGGAGACGCGACTACGGGCTCCCTGGTGCAATACTGGGGTATTCTACGAAGTGTTCGGACCCTGAATTGGAGCGGTGCCCGGCTGCTCCCGTGCCACAGTGTCTATAACTAAGTGATATAGTTCTGTAAGTCGTTGATTTTACGCAAGGACCGGCGAGGCCCCTGGGGCGGCTCGGTCGCTTCTAGTCACTTCTCGCAATCGGCGAAAACTCGAGCACGACAATTCCGTCAAACTCTCCCATCTCACGGGGCACGAACATGCCCTGTGAGTACGAAACGAGCCACTCTAAGGTCGAATAGGATGCGGGACCCGCGATCACAAGGAACCGCTGGTGCCGTTGCGCGGCCGCCTGGACAGACTGGCTGGCGACCCGGATGGTCTCATCGTTCAGATCGAACGGCAGCAGAGCTGTCGGGGCGTCGAGCGGGTAATAACTCGCTTGAGAGAGAAGCGCGTTCTCGCTCGCAGGAGCCGGCATGGACTCGTAGTCTGATTCTATGAACGCGCTGCACATCAGGATCGGTGCTTTGTCAGGAGCGACATTCGCATTTACGAGTTCGAAGGCCGGCTTAAAACTCAGTTCGTGTTTTCGCATGTACGGATTGGCGTGATAGTAGAGGATGGTGACCACGACCAGACCCACGCAGAACATCTGCCTCAACAGGCGGGAATCGATGCGACTGGTGAGCAATCCCCAAGTCAATACGCTGCCCGGCACCGCGACCAGACAATAGCGCGAGATGAACAGGTGTAGCGGCGTCACGGCACTGATGCTATACAGGATCGCGCCCGGGACCAGGGCCAGGAGCGGGCAGAGCAAGATTGCGGGGAAGCAGTCGCGGTCCGGCAGCTTTAGTTTGCGAACCAGCGCCGCGACAAAAACTGCTATGAGAAATCCGATCAGCAGCTTCTGGGGCGCAAAGATCTTCAACGCAACCACGGTCTGCGCCAGCTCCGGGACCACGTGTGTTTGCCGGGTCCGATACAGACTCAGGACACGGAGAATCAGCGGCGCAGCGAACAAAATGAACGTCGCCAGTACAGCCGCCAGTTGCCGTACGTCTGCCTTGATCGAGCGCCCTCGCATCGCCAGGTAGTAAATCGCAAACGCGGGCAGGATGACTCCGAACAGGTAATGAAAGTAGAGAATGGCAGCCGCCGCGACGCCGAACAGAACCGCATACTGTATTTGGGGCTGCGTCATCCACCGGATGAAGACGAAAATTGCCAGGTTGGTGGCCAGCAGGGCAAACGCATACGGGCGCGCGTCGGTCGCGGCAAAGACAACATCCGGATGAGTGCAGAAGAAGATGCAGGTAAGAAACGCAATCTCCGCGTCGAAAAGCTCGCGGGCGATCCGAAACAGAAAGTAGGCAGCACCCATGGTCGCGAGCATGGACGGGATCTTGAGCGCGATTTCCTGAGTGCCGAGAATCGATTTAGCAAACCAGAGGGTGTAAAGATAGCCGATCGAGGAAGGCATTTGCGCCGAGCGGCTCCAGATCCGCCCGAAGCCGCCGCTGACCTGCCAGTAGGCAAGCGTCTCGTCTACCCAAAGCGGAGCCCGTACCGCCATCAGCCAGATCGACAACGAAGCCAACAACGAGACGGGATAGAGCAGCTTCGCGAGAACGGAAGCGGGCTTTTCAATGCCGGTCGTCGCCGTCGCCACGGTCAGGGCTCACTTCTTCAGCCCGCCCACCGTGCCGGCGTGCGTGACACTGCCATCCGGATTGTGCACAGCGTTGTGGCAGGTCAGCGTGCAGGTGTTCGGGCCGTGGTTGTAGGAGACGGGAGAGCCTCCATTCGGAGCAACCACGTTTGTGTCGAAGCTGATGAGGCGCTGCCCGGACGGATTGGAGCTGCTGTTTCCGACACCATGCGAGGTATGGCAGGTCGAGCAACTGAAACCAGCATTGATGTGCACCGCGTGCTTGGCAAAGCTGGCGTTCTGCGTGATGTTGGAGAGGTTGTGGCACTTGCCGCACATCGCATAAGGACCATTCGCGCTGAGGTCGGGACTCGGGAAGAGGTTGGTGATCATCTGACCCGGCGCGGGCGCCTGGCTTAGTTCATAGCGGCGCTCGAGGATGTGCCCCCACTTCGATCCATGGGGACCGATGGGGCCGGTGCCTCCGAATTCGCGGTTGTCGTCGCTGTTGTGACAATCAGTGCAGAAAATCTGCGTGCCCATCGCGCGGCCTTGCGTGGCGCCATTCAGGTTCCACATGTTGGGAAGCAGGCTGGGCTGCGACAGAGAACTGTTCCGCGGATGAAATACCGGGTGGCTTGATCCGGCGTTCACGCCGAACTGTGGAATGACGTTCAGCCCTTCGGCTACGGACGCCAGGCGCGCCGGGCTATAGTCGTATTTGGAGGAGTCGGTAAGCTTCTTCGAGTTTGCTCCGTGGCAGCGCAGGCAGGTCTGGAACTGGTACTGCGCGGGCCGCACAATGGTCGTTCCGTCCTTCTCACTCACGCCCCAAACCGCATTCTGCGCGGCGCGCAGAGCTGGAGCCACGGTCAGAGCGGCACTCGACCCGATGGCATGGGGCTCGTGACAATCCGTGCACCCGGTTTCGGTGGGATTATTCGGTGACACCGTCGTGGCCTCTCCACGGTTCCGGGCGGAAGTTCGGACTTGGAGCAGAGTTTTCCCGGTGGATATCGGATGACCAATCTTGGCGTACTCGGCGGCAACGTTGAGGCTAGTCATCGCCTTGGCGGGACCCACCAGGCTGGGAGCCGGGATAGCCGCGTTCCGGCCAAAGGGATTGATGCCGGCCGCGGTCGCGGGGCTCGTGCCGGAATGGCAGTTCAAGCAGACCTGGTCGCCCGCGCCGCGCAGCAATTCGCTTGCTCCGGCGGCGTTGTGATCGGTGTGGCAGGAGAAGCACGCGTTCACACTCAGGGTCGAATAGGGCAGGTTCTGCACAGTCGCATTATTGGTGGCGTGGACGCTCGTCGGCCAGCCCGCCAGCGGATTCGTCTGGCCCGTCACCACGCGATTGGGATCGTGACACGCCAGGCACATCGCACCACCGGAACTGTCCTTGACCAGAAAGTATTGGGCGACCAGATCCTTGGCTTGGACGTGCGGGTTGTGACACGTCGTGCACTCGATGTTTCCATTGACCAGCTTGATCGCGCCGGTCGGATCGGCGGTCTGGCCTTTCGAGGCCAAAGTATCGACTAGGTTGGGCGCATCTACAATCGGCAGAACCACGCTCAAAGGATGGGACGACTGGAGATTGGTGCCGAACACGTCGGTCGCGTACATCGAGCCGGTCGTGGTCACCTTGCCGGCGACAATCGTCTGTCCGACTGCGACGGTCCCGTCGTGGCAGCTCAGACACAAGTTGCTGTCCCCACCGAGCAGGGGCTGCGCCCCGCTCTGGTGATAGGTTGAGCTGGTATACAGACTATAGATTTGCTTGGTCAGCGTTTGGTTCCAAAGCGCCCGACCGGAAGCCAGTCCGGAGTGCGGAGCGTGGCAGTAGCTGCACGAACCCGGGCGAGCGCCCGTGACGGGCGACGTGCTGCCGGGCGAGAGATCATGCTGGCCGATTACGTCGCCGGTAATCTGCGCGAACAGTGTTCCGGTCACCAACACGACGATGCAGGCAAACAGGAGCTTCAACTTCACTGGCTTCCTCCCGCGCGAGACCACTTGCCCGCACCGTAATAGTGAAAAACCTGGATCCGGCGATTGAAGGAATCCACGACGAAGATCCGGTCCTGACGATCAATGGAAAGGCCCGCCGGTAACTGGAACTCCCCCGCTTGCGTGCCCCGGCTTCCGAAGTAGTACAGCAACTCGCCCTGGCGGTTGAACACCTGGACCATGCCCCACAATCCGTCGACGACGTAGAGGTCGCCCTCGGAATCAACTCCGATGCCTTTGGGCCGGAACATCGTACCCGTGCTGTCACCAATGGTTCCGATGGCGAAGCGGAATGTCCCGGAGCGGTCGAGCACCTGCACGCGGAAGTTCATGGCATCGACCACCATGAGGTTGTCGCCGTCCAAGTGCAGTTCGGTCGGGTAGTTGAACTCTCCCTCAGCGCTGCCGTTCTTGCCGATCGTCTGCAATACGGATCCCTGCATGTCCAGCATGAAGATCTTGTTGCGCAGAGTGTCGGTGACGTAAATGCGCTGCGCCTTGGAATCGACCGCGATTCCGGTCGGCCGTTTGAAGTAGCCTTCGCCACCTTTCAGGCTGCCGATGGCGCGCTGATACTTGCCGTTGGCGTCGAAGACAAAGATCTTGCCCGCTTCCGAGTCGGTCACGTAAAGGTTGTCGCTCGCATCCACGGCCACGCACTGGGGAGCAAGCATCGGGTCCTTGGCATCTTCGTCGCGCGTGAGGAACTTGTACTTTTTGTTCTGGAAATCGAAGACGTGAACTCCGACGGCGCCGGGGTCCGTCACGATGATGCGTCCGCGGGAATCAGTGGCCACGCTGTACGGGCGGACCAGACGTTTAAAGTCCGGTTCGCCGGCCACGAAATCGAGCACGCGGTTCCAGAACCCGCGCTTGGGCTTGACTTCAAATTCCGAGCTGAAGCTGCGCTCGTAGCTGAGCCGGCGGCCACCTTCCAACTGCAGGTCGGGAGGCGCAAGCGCGACTTCGGCTGGCTGCTTGGTAGGCTTGAAGGCTGCCGCCAGAGCCAGCAGCAAAACCACGGTCGCGAGTTGGAGTGCTTTACGCAATGAGACTGAATTCTAAAAGAAATTGAACGACCGGGAGAACCCCACGAAGAACGAACCGACTTCTCCGGGAGGCAGCCCCGAGGCGCTGAAACTCTGGAGAATTCGTCCGTAGCCCGCCGTGAACATGATCTTTCTTACCCGGTAGTTGAGAATCGCGTTCACCTGATCCGCTTTGTTCCACGAGCCCACGCCGCCGGTGGCCGTGTTGCTCCGTGATCTCGAGAAACTCGCACCCATGGAGAGGTTGCGGATCGGGCTCCCGCTCAACGAAAACGATTCACTGGTGCCACCGTAGAGGATGATCCAATCCGCAGGAATTGTACCCGGCGGCGGTTGTACCCCGCTCCCGCCGAGAAGCCCAAACCCATCCGACTTCGCGAAGGCGGCACTGGCCGTGATGCGGCGCACCCCCACACTGGTGGAGTAACTCTGGCTGCTGTTGCCGGTGTTGGGCTGGTTGTTCAACGCGCTTCGCGATCCGGCGGCGGTCGCGCTCCAGACGAACCGGCCATCGAAGAAGCGGCGCCGCACGTTGCCGGAGTAGTTGTAAAACGAATTCATGTACGTGATCAGGTAGGTTTGGACGTTCTGGGCATAGCTGAAGTCAACACTCAGCATCCAGAGGTGCACGGGACGATTGAAAGCGACGTTGGTCGAGAAACTGAGCGAATTTCCAGAGACGTTATCGGTGTAGTTGTCGGCGACATTCAGGGAAGTGCTTAAGAACCCACCGAGGGCCCCGGTGGTGTAAGTCAGGCCTCCACCAAAGGTGTTGGCGCCATAACTGCTTCCCAGATAGCTCTGCTGACGACGCTGCGCTTCCGCTTGGATCTGCAAGCCTGAGGTCAGGGCGTAGCTGGTGACGCCGGTCAGGTAAAGAGAGTTCGACGACTGCTGCGACTGGAAGATGCCACCACCCGCTCCGGTTTGGCCTCCGCCCGGCAGCAGATTCTGAAACAAGCTGCCAGTCAGACTATCGGTGTAGCCCATGCTCAACGATGCATTCCACCTCGGCTTGGGATTCACTCCAGCACTTGCGTTGACTGTATCCACAATACCGTGGTAGCTCGAACCAAAGTAGTCGGCGTTGATGTCGGACCGGGTAAAAGAAGACGAAAAAGACCCGTGCATGGGAAGCTGGTGTGAGGCAGTGAACAGGAACGTGTTGTTGTCGGAAGTGACCTTCTGCACGGTCTGGTCTCCCGACACAAGCGGGATTTCGGCATTCGACGTTCCCAAGGTATAGCCCGCGCTCAGGTCGAAACCGGCGGCGCGGTATCCAGACCGCAGGGAGAAATTGCGAAAGCTGTTGCTGCCATCCTGGTTGGAGCCGACGACCGAGTAGTTGCTGCTGCCATCGGAGAAGGTGAACATCAGGCTGGGCCAGTCGGGAACCAGTTCACTCCAGCTGATATTGAGACCCTGGCTATTGCCGTTGGTCGTGTAATCAGCAAGGCCGGGCATATTGAAGGTTCCCTGGCTGTTCCACGCCCGGTTATAGGAAAACGCACCGGGGAAATGACTGCCGCCAAAGATGTTGGTGGAAAAGTCGAAGCCGCCCCCGTTGAACAGGGACCGAAATTCGGAGCTCTGACGAGATTGGTCATAGTACGGCGAGAGGTTAAAGGAAAGAAAATTAGGATCGTAATAAGAACCGGAGAGGGTCCCGTTGCCTCCGAAATTCAACCCGTGGTTGGAATTGATCTGGTTGCCGTAAACCCCGTTGTATCCGCCCGTCATGACGCCGTTCAGGTTCATCTTGAGGTTGTCGCCCACCTGGATCTGACCTGCCGCCGGGAGGGCCAGCAGGAGCAGAAGTCCTGGGAGCGCTCGGTAAAGAATCCGAAATTGACTCACCATATTGGCACCACTTCTCTGGCTGTGGTTACAGCACTTCGATCTTTGCTTTCTGCGTCAGTTTCTTATTCAGGTCGGCTCGCACCTGGTTGGTCTTCTTTTGTTCCAACTGCTTCCGCAACTTGTCTTTCACTTCCTCAAACTTGAACTGGCCCGCCGGAGTGTGTTTGTTCAGCCGCACGATCGTGAAGGCGTTTTCGACCTGAACCAAGTTGGTGATTTGTCCCGGCTGAAGGTTCTGCAGGGCCTGCGCCACCGCGGGCGCAATCTGGGAGCGATCCATGGTCTTGTGATCGCCCATCATCACGCGGTAATCGTCTTCCGACACTTTTTCTGCCAGTAAACCAAACTCTTCATAGGTCTTCGTCGCTTTCGCCTTTGGCAGCGCCTCTTCGGCGCGTTTGCGGGCTTCCTGCACCTGGCTGGGTGTTGCCTTCTCGGGCGGCAAGAACGAAATCGTCTGGATGGCAAACGATTCCGGGTATTGGAATTTGCCGGGATTCTTGTCGTAAAAAGCCTTGGCTTCAGCGACTGACACGGTGGACTTATTGTCCACTTCCAGCTTCAGTAATTGCTCGATCAGGAGTGAGCGGCGAATTTTCTCGCGCATCGCCTGCTGCGATCCATGACACTCGGTCTGCAAGAAATTCTGATATTCGTCCGGCGTTGAAAATTGCTTCCGGAATTCTGCTTGTGCGCGGCTCAGGCGCTCGGGAGAAACCGTCATCTTCCGCTGCAGCGCCTCCTGGTACACCAATTCTTCGAAAATGATCATCTGCAGAGCGCCCTTACGAATATCGGGCTCCAGTTCCTTGGGAACATTCCCGCCATGCTGGCGCGCGTAAGGGAAGATGGTGAAAATCTCGCGCTGCAGGTCGCGGTCGGTCAGAACCGCGCCGTTCACCCGGGCGACGGGCTGACCGGCAGGCTGGGGCGTCGCAGACTTCGCGGTCACACCCACGGTCGGTGCGTGCGAAGCGACCTGGCCCGATACCGAGAGGCTGATCAAGAGCACCGCGCCGATCAGAAAGTGGAATTTCATATTTCCTCGTTCGTGAAACCTTGAAAATAAGGGGAGAGATAACCTCTCTCCCCTTTTAAGTCAGACAAACTAGAACTGCGTTCCCATGGTGCTGCCGTTCATTTCGTTCGCGTCGCCACCATGGCATTGGCGGCAGAACTGCGCGACCTGGTTCGAGCCCGGATTGGTGTTGGCCGGGTTGTAGGGACCACGCACGAAGAACATCGTCAGGTAGGTTCCCGACGGCAGTCCGGAGTTGCCCTTGGCCGCTTGCAGACCCTGGGTGACCACGGAAATGTTCTGCACGTGCTGGTGATGGCAGGTGGTGCAAGTCACCGTGGCCACGCCAGCGTTGTTGCCGAGGTTCACGAAAAAGCCATAGTTCTGATAAAACTTGGCAGAGTTGGTCCCGGTCATCTGGGGCTTGCCGTTGACAACCACGCAATCCCACTCGGTGCAGTCGATGGTTGCCTGCAAGCCCACCGGGTGATCGTTGAGGTAGTTGCCGGCAGAAGTGCCGTCATTACCGAGCAGTGTCGGAATGGTGTTGTAGGTGCCGTACGTGCTGGGCAGCGGCTCATAGACCGCGTTTTTCATCATGGCGCCCTTTGCGAGGTTGCCGTCATGGCAACTCAGGCACTCCGTGATGTTGCGATCGACACCGGTCGAGTCCAGCCCCACCAGCGTTTCTGGCCATTTACCACTGTCGCCAAAATTGAGGGTCTGGCCCACGAGAGAGCCGAGATCCTGGCCCCACAGGGCATGGACGCCCGCTTGTGCGTAGGGGGTTTTGGCAGCGCCGTTGCCGTACACACCGCTGTGCGGGGCATGGCAAGCGGTGCAGCCGCGGCCGTAGTTGAGGTGCGCGCCCAAGCTATCAGTCGATACCGTTCCGATCTGAGCCATCGCGAACCCTGCCACGGCAACAACTGCGAGCAGTACAAATAGGACTTTCTTCATTTGGATAAGACCTCCTGATGATGTGTTCGAACACTTCACTTTTTGTTGACCTCTGTTGCTTTCTTGCTACTGATTACTTCTTCCGGAGACGGGCGCTGCCGGCAGTGCCCTATCCCCGTTCTGGCTCCCCGTAGGGCGCCAAAGTCGGGCCGTTACTGCACCGGCGGAATCTGCGCATCCAGTTGCGCGTTGTCTTTCGGTTTCCCTTGGTCTTGCCCTCTGTCTTGCACTTTGTCTTTCTCTCCGTCCTTCTGCGCCGCGCCGGCCGATTTCTCACGCTCGGCCTTCATTTGCGCCGACTCAGCGTCGGTGATGTAACGGAACTGTTGTACCCGTCCCCAGGGATACTGCTCAGAGACGAAAACCCGGTTGTTCTTATCGATCACGATTCCCATCGGATCGTTGAAGCGGCCCAAGCTACGTCCCGGACCGCCTACGTACGCGAGAAGTTCGCCATCGCGGTTATAGATTTCGACGAGCGCAAGGCCGGTATCCACCACCCAGATGTGTCCGTCGCTATCCACGGCGATGCCTTTGGGGCGCTCAAAGCAGCCGATGGCGTCGCAGTGCTGGCCGAACTGGCTGAGGAATTGGCCCTCTGCGTCGAAGATTTCGATTCGGAAGTTCAGCGAATCGGTGACGTACACATTACCCTCCTTGTCGAGGGCGATATTGGTAGGCAGGGAAAACTCACCCGGACCGGTCAGAGTGTGCTTCTTGCCCGGGGTGCCGATCTTGCGCAGCGGTTTGAGGCTGTCAGCGTCGTAGACCAGGACCACGTCTTGCTTGGTATCCACGACGTAGAGGAGGCGGCGCTCGGTATCGATCGCGAGCCCGAGTGGATCCACCAAGCCCTCGTTAATTTGCGCCTCGACCTTGTGGTTGGCATCGAAGACCAAAACCTTGCCCAGCTTTCCGTCGGAGACGAAGACCCGGTCGTTGTCGTCGATGGCAATGGCATTGATCATGGCGAAGTGCGCTTCGAAGCCGTTGCGGATCAGTTCGCTGTCTCTGGTCTCGGTGTTGAAGACGAAAATCGCGCCGACCTTCTGGTCCGCCACGTAGAGCCGGTTCTTCGAATCGACCGCCATGCCGTAGGGGCCGAGCAACTGGAAAGGGAAGTTCCTGTTGGTGACTTTTTCGTCCTGCGTTTGGCCACCCGCCAGGCGATCCATCCAGCTTTGCGTCGGCTTTTTGCCTTCGGCGGCGTAGTCGATCTTCATACCCGCGAAATAGTTCGTGTACTTAATGCGCGGGAGGTTCGGCGGCTCCGGCCAGACCAGTTTGCTGAGGTCGACCTGCGGCCTCGGCTCGGCCTTCTTCTGCGTAGTGGCGGCGGGCTTCTTCTTCTTCGCCTGGACTGCAACCGGCGAAACCAGTGCCAGCACGAGGACCGCGATCAGCGCCAGGGCTGTTTTGCAGCCGCGGATTGAAGTTGGATGAACGTTGAACATGGTTACTTCGCCTCCCCCATCTGTGTCATATCCAGGCGGTTCTGGTGGCAGTTGTCGCAGAACGCCATGTTGTTCTGCTGGTCCTTGACCAGGAGCTTGGGCTGGGCGCCAGCATGCGGTTGGTGGCACCGCAAACAGCTCAGCGGAGTTTTCACTTTGTTGACATTCGTTGGATCCATCACGTCCGAAACCGGGTGCCGGGCTACGGGGTGGCCCAGGCCATAGCGGAGCGGCAGGACGAAAGCCTTGTTCTTGTCGAAGTAGTCTTCGGGCAGCCTGACCTTGCCGTCGAAGATGGTCAGCAGGTGCTGGGCTTCCAACTTCTGCGGCACTGAGTCGGCGCCGTGACACTCCAAACAAAGCGCGTTGCCTTGGGCGCGCAGCAGCTTTGCGCGTTCGCTGCCGTGCGGCTCATGGCAGACCGCGCAGCCCTGCCCGAACGCGGGCTGGTGGTGTACTGCTTTCTTCGCCTGATCCGCCAGTTCGGTATGGCAGCCCAGACAAATGTTGACCGGGTCGGTCTTCGGCAATCCGGGGTTGTTGCTGGCGTGCGGGCTGTGGCAATCCGTGCAATCGCCGGCCGCGCCGGGATGTTGGACTTTGGCGGTCTCGATCAACTTCGCCTTGTCGCCGTGGCAGGTGACGCAGAGCGCCTTGACATCGGACTGGGTTAGGACGACTTTGCCGTCCTTGGCAGGGGCGTGGCAGAGTTCGCAGTTCCGGTCGGCGAAGGGAGGGTGCACGAACTTCGCCATCAGCTTGGGTGCCGCCGACTGATGCGGATCATGACAGCTCAGACAATTAGCGGTGCCAAATGGCTGATTGTGATGCGTCTTCTGCAGGGCGGCGTCTTTCGGGTCGTGACAGTCGACGCACAGCGCCGGGGCGGCTCTGGTCAGGTGGAACTGGTTTTCAGGAGTCACATCCGCGCCCGTCTTGTGCGTCGTGTGGCAGGTGTCGCAGCCCAGATCGAGGGCGGCGTGGCGGCTGCCTTTGTCCGGAACGTTCGTGCCTTGCGTGTGGCAGGTGAGGCAGAGATTGTCTTTCTTCTCGCCGGAAGTCGCCTTCAGCAGCTGATTGTTGTTGGCCGAAGTGTGCGGATCGTGGCAGGTCAGGCAATCGCGAACTGCCGGCTGGTGGACATGTCCCTTGATCTGCGTGGCATCTTTGTCGCCGTGGCAGGTGAGGCACAGCTTGTACGGGGTGGCGGTGATCAGCATGACCCGGGTGGTGTCTTTGTTGACCCGGACCTGGTGACAGCTGAGACAGCCGGTGGCGATGGCCGAGTGAACGGCCGTGCCCTTGGTCTTGTCTTCGTGACACTCGAGACACTTGGCGCTGTCAATCTTCGGATCGAGCGGAACCGGGTGAATGGCACTGAACGCACGTGGCAAACAGACGGCAGCCAGGCTCAGGGCCATCCCGATGCGCAGGATCGAGCCCATGAGCGGGGAGGGGTGGCTCCCCGGACGCCCCAGGCTCTTGCTCTTGCTCACGAACTGGGATATAGCGCTCACCCTAGTCTCCGGCTGGTAATGGTGCACGAGAGTCGCCGCCCGGGTGGGCGTTGTGAAAATTTTCATCGTTTCCATAAGTGACTGGCCTGAAACAGGTTGGTGGAGGTGGGTGGATGTGTTGCGAAATGCATCAGGTGCCGTGGAGATCCTAAATGGGCCTTCTCCCACACTCGAACTGGTGAAATGACCCAAGTAAGGCTGCGCACTAAAGTTCTGCCTTCGGTTGTCGAGATGGCAGAAAGCCGCATGTGCGCCCCACTTCCTTAATTCAACCCGGATTCCCAGAGATGGCATGTAGTCGAGGTCACGCTCGTTTGTGATCGGCATCACTTAGGAGCCGGACATGAAAAGCTGCGAAATACCCGCTCTTTGAGGAGTGGCCCCCAGCGTTTGGGAGAGAGCGGCGCTTCCCCTAGAAGACCAATCACCGGGGAGCGTGACGGGCATCACCATAGGGCGGTGATGGGTGAAATCTCGGATGGCCGGAACGGGGGTGCGTGATTTGGCCCAAGAACGGTTGCGATCGGCGGCTTCGAGAATCTCATAACTGCCATGAATTGAGGTGATTAGCGACCTGTCTCCATCTGGAGCGGAACGTGCATTTCGAAGAGGCGACGGGGGGAGAAATATGGCCGTGAACTTCCGCGCAAGCGCCCGCAAGGTGTGGCAAACCGCCGCTTCGATTAAGACGGGCGTGGTTCTTTTGATTCTGGTCGTGATTTTTTCCGCCGCCGGCACGATTGTCCTGCAGCGCCCGAACACGGAACCGGACGAAATGCAGAATGCCTATTCGCCGCAAGCCCTCCGGATTCTCGATGGCACCGGCCTGACGGACGTGTTTCACGCATGGTGGTTCCTGACGCTCATGATTCTGGTGAGTTGCAGCATTATCGCCGCTTCCGTCGAGCGGTTCCCCAACGCGTGGCGCTATTTCTCGCGCCCCTACAAGTATCCTGATGAGAGCTTCCGGCGCGTGCTCTACCCACAGACGTCGCTGGCGATCGCGGACGAAGAAACCGGATTGGTTGCGGCCGAGCGCGCCCTGCACTCCTTGGGGTTCAAGCCCGAGCGGGTGGTGCGCGAAGACCACTTCGGAATTTTTGCGGAGCGGCACCGGATCTCCGAGATGGGCGTTTATATCGTGCATGCCAGCCTGCTGCTGATTTTCTTCGGTGCCGTTGTCGACGGCATCTGGGGATGGCGCGGAACGCTCAACCTGAACGAAGGCGAGACTTCAAGCGCGGTCGAATTGCGGGACGGCACAACCAGAACTTTGCCGTTTGCCATCCGCTGCGACCAGGCTGGCCAGGAGAATTACAAAGACGGGAGCCCGAAGAAGTGGTGGTCGAAGCTGGTTGTGGTCAAGGACCAGAGAGAGGTTGAGAAAAAGGAAATCGTGGTGAACGATCCGCTGGTTTATCGCGGCGTGCGTTTCTACCAGTCCAGTTACGGGCCGAACGGCAAGGTGGAAAAATTCTCGATCACGGCCACTCCGAGCAGCGGTTCCGGCGAGAAACGGGAAATCTCGTTGGGTGTGCACGACACCGTTCCGCTCGATGCCGACACCACGGTGCGCTTCGCCGAGTTCATCCCCGACTACGCGGTGCGGGACGGGCAGGTCTACCGGCGTTCGAACGAATTGGGCAATCCCGCAGCGCATCTGGTGGTGAGCTCGAAGGCGTCCGGCAAGAGCTTTGACGTGTGGTTCCCGCCGTTGGAGGAAATCGCGGACAACTCGAAGGCCCCCTACCAGCTCCAGCCAGCGGATCTGCAGATGGGACACTTCACGGGGCTGCAAGTCTCACATGAGCCGGGCCAGTGGGCGGTGTGGACAGGCGTGGTGCTGCTGGGAATCGGGTTGGCTTTCGTGTTTTACGTGGTGCACATGCGGTTCTGGGCGGTACCGGTCCGCGACGGGAAGACGGGCAAGTACACGCTTTGGATCGGAGGCAGCGCCAACCGCAACCGGGACGCGTTTGGTCAGCGTTTCGATGACCTGGTTGCCTTGTTGGAAGAAACGCTGAGCACTATTCCCAAGACCTCTCCGAGCGAGCAGGTCGCAACCGTCGCCGGGCACTGATCCCGGGCGATTGGAGGATCGCACTATGGCGCGAGTCAAAGCAGAACAGCAGCAACCGACCACCGGCATGACCCTGATCGTACTGGTCGGATTGGCGATTGCGTTCCTGCTGTTCATGGCATTTCTGAATGTGGTCAAGAGCGGCAATTTGTTGAGCGAAACGAACCTGCTTTTTGCCGCGCTTATTTTTTACGCTGGCGCGGGGGCGCTGTACCTGGGATTCGGAGTCACGGGTACCGAGTCGTATGTGAGGTTCGCATCGCTGGCGACCTGGCTGGGCCTGATCGCGAACACGGCTGCCGTGGCGCATCGCTGGTATGAGGCTGGGCATCCGCCGTTTGCGAGCGTCTATGAAATGCTGCTCAGTTTCGTGTGGACACTGGCTGTGCTCACGCTGGTCGCTGAGAAAAAGTTCGGCGTGAAGGTCATCGGCACGGTCACGATGCCGGTGGCGATTGTGGGAGTCGTGCTGATGCAGTTGCTGCGAACCGATGTGCATCCGTTGGTTCCCGCCCTGCAATCGACGTGGCTGCACGTGCATGTCACGCTCGCCATGCTGGCCTACGCGGCCTGCGCACTGAGCTTTGCGCTGGCCATGATGTTCCTGATCCAGGACAACATGAAGACCGAGACCTTCCTCGCCGTGACCAGTGCGAGCACGCTTACCATTTACGCGAGCATCGTTTTAACGCGCTTCGAAAATTGGGGCGGGCTGAGCCTGGTGGCGTGGAATCCGGAACAAAAATCGGAGGTCCTCCTCTCCAAGGGCGTCCGGCTGTTCGTCACGATTCCCGATCTCGGCTGGGTGATGACCTTGACGCTTTTGGTGGTCGCGTCGCCGCTGGTCTTGTACGGGCTGGCGCGCTGGAAGAACAACGATAGCTTCCTGACGCTCGCCAACCGGGCCGTGTTCATCAGCATTTTGCTGCAGGTCATGACGCTGGTCATGTTTCTGGTGCGGGCCCGGGATGGGCGCTATCCGTCCCTCGACGCGGACGGATTGTTCGCCACCAGCCTGGCCGCCAGCCCATTCATCCTCTCGGGACTGGTAGGCGGAGTGTTCATCTCTCTGCTTTATCTGCTGCTGCTGTGGCGGCGCCCGGATCTGGAACGCCTGTTGCCCAACGCCGACAACCTGGACCGGATTACGTACAAAACCATCGGACTTGCCTTCCCGCTTCTGACCTTGATGATCGCTGCGGGCGCTTATTGGGCCAACCAGACGTGGGGCTCGTATTGGAGCTGGGATCCGAAAGAGACCTGGGCCGCGATCACCTGGCTGGTCTATGCGGGCTACCTTCATATGCGTGTCACTCGCGGGTGGCGAGGACGCCGGGCCGCCTATTTTGCGATCCTGGGATTCGCCGTCGTCATGTTCACGTTCTTCGGAGTTACCTATCTGCTGCCGGGACTGCATGCCTATGCCTGAGGTCGAGCGAACCGATCGGAACCAGGACGCGAAAGCGCAGGCGGACACCAGGTTCGCCTCGCGCCGCTTTGAGGCCCATCGCTTGAGCCCCATCCGTTCCGGCCGGATCGGCCCGGAAGGTTTGGACCGGACGATCGCCTTGTTGTCGAGCAGGCGGGCGGATGATAATGCAAGCGTTGCTATTGCTGCGGAGGATCCCAACGCCGTGTCCTCGATGCGGGTGAACTGGCAACTGAAGACGATCTGGCCGGTGGCGGTGGTGCTGCTGGCGGGCATGCTGCTGTTTCTGCTGTCGACGCTGTCGTTGCAGGACACGGAACGTCACCGCGTGCTGGTAATCGCCGGCGCGGGCGCAGTCACCATCTGCGGAGTCATCATCGTGGTGCTGGCCTCGACCATTCAGCGGCCCATGATCGAGTTGCAGGAGCAGATGGAGCGGGTGGGGGAAGGCAACCTGGCCGCTTCCGTGAGTTTTGCGCGGCGCAATGACGAAATCGGCGATCTGGGCCGGAACTTCAATCGCATGGTGCAGCAGCTGCGCGAGAGCAGAGAAGAGATCGAGCACCTTCACCGCACCCAGATGTCGCGGGCCGAGCATTTCGCCACCCTGGGCGAGCTCGCCACGGGACTGGCACACGAAATTCGCAACCCGCTTGCCGGCATCGCGGGTGTGATCGAAATTGTAGGGCGCGATCTGCCGGATACAAGTCCCGCCAAGGCAGTCGTGAAAGAAGTGCGGCAGGAAGTTGCGCAGATCAACCGGATCCTGACTGACCTGCTGGAAACGGCTCGCCCGCGTACCCCGGAGATGCGCTCCAGCGACCTGAATACGACCGTGGAACACGCCGTCATGCTGGCCCGCCAGCAGGTTCTGTCCAAACCCATCAAGATCGAGTTCACGCCCGCGCAGAAACTGGGTGAGGTTGAACACGACAGCGACCAGATCCATCAAGTGTTGCTCAATCTGCTGTTGAATTCCGTGCAGGCAATCGAAGGTTCGGGCCTAATTCGGGTGGCGGTGTTCGAGGAGAACAACGCCGCGGTCGTGACGGTCTCGGACACGGGCCGTGGTATCCCGGCTGAGCATTTGCCGAACATCTTCCGTCCGTTCTACACCACCAAAGGAAACGGCACCGGTCTGGGGTTGTCGCTCGCCCGGCGGATCGTGGAAGCGCACCACGGGCAAATCGAGGTCACGAGCAGCTCCAGGAAAGGGACAACCTTTTCGGTGGTTTTGCCGATCCGGCAGCCGGTATCGGCTGTGTCCTAGTCATTCCCCCTGCCCTCTGTGTCGAGCGCTGGTCGACCTTTCCCCCAGAGCAACCCAGGCTGGATGGTGCCCCAGGTTCGCGCCCGTGTTTTGGGCGCTAACCTGGGCCCCTTTTGGCAAGCGCGCTATTACGACCGCAATGTGCGGGACTACCAAGAGTTCACAGTGAAGCTGCGCTACCTTCACCGAAACCCGGTAAAGCGCGGACTGGTCGCACAACCGGATGACTGGAAGTGGAGCACCTACCGTCATTACGCTCTGCGGGAGACCGGAGTTCGTCGAGATCGAATCACAACGGACGGCGACGGATCGTGACCAGGAAGCTCGCGGAGGACCCGGAAGGATCTTCCTCCGCCCAGGTTAGCGCCCAAAACACGGGCGCGAACCTGGGGCACCAGGCTCTGTCAACGTACCCTGAATCAAACTGAATTCCCGGTCCCGAAGGGACCCTGTGTCGTAGCTATTCTTTCGCCCCTCCGGGGCTCGCTTGTCTCCCACTTGGAACCCACACCTTACGGTGTGGGCTGCATTCTTGCGCCGCTTCGCGGCTTGTCAATCCCAGCCTCGTTCACGTACTCTGCCGCCCATGAGAAATCGATTCGCTTCCATCTTGTCAGCGTTGTGCATTTTGGCTTCAGGCTTCCTGTCTGTAGTGTGTTGGGCGCAAGGCACGCCGGCTCCGTTTTCGCTGGAGCAAGTTCTGAGTTCGGCGTTCCCCACAAATCTGGTCGCTGCCGAGCACGCTGGGCGCATTGCGTGGGTGTTCTCCAGCAAGGGTGAACACAACGTGTGGGTGGCGGACGCTCCGAATTTTGAGGCGCGCCAGGCCACTCACTATGTGGGCGACGATGGAATGCCGATCGCCGCGCTCAAGCTCACGCCGGACGGGCGGAACGCCGTGTATGCGCGAGGTACCGAAGCAAATGGCGCGGGAGAAGTTGCCGACCCAACCAGCAACGTCGAAAAACGCACCCAGCAGGTCTGGGCGGTGGAGGTCGATAAGGGCGAGCCGCGTTTGTTGGGCGAGATGGGTTGTGACGAGGAGGGATGCGAAGACATTCAGATCTCGCCGAGCGGCGAGTTCGCCGTATGGGCAGCGAAGAAGCAGATCTGGATCGCACCGATATCCGGCAAGGAGAAAGCGAAGGCTCTGACCTTCGCGCGCGGTAACAATGCGCAGCCGAAGTGGTCGCCCGACGGGAAGAAGGTCGCGTTCGTGAGCGACCGCGGCGATCACAGCTTTGTGGTCATCTACGAGTTTGGCCGGAACACGCTGCGCTACGTGTCGGCCAGCGCCGACCGGGACCTGTTCCCCCGCTGGTCGCCGGACGGAAGCCAACTGGCGTTTGTGCGCCTGGTAGGCAAGCAGATGAAGCAGCCGCTGATTCCGCTGACTCCGCTGCCGTGGGCGATCTGGGTCTATGACGTGGCGAAAGACTCGGCGCGCGAAGTTTGGAAGAGCGGTGCGGGGCTCGACGATTCGCTGCCCGAGCTGACGGAGGATGCGTCGTTCCAGTTCGCGGCAAAGAATCGCATCGTGTTTTCGTCGGAACAGGATGGTTGGAATCATCTGTACTCTCTCGCGACCAGCGGAGGACCAGCGGCTTTGCTGACTCCCGGAAAGTTCGAGACCGAAGATGTGGCTTTGAGCGCGGACCGGGCCTCCGTCATTTACAGTTCGAACCAGGATGACGTGGACCGGCGGCACTTCTGGAAGGTCAGCGTGGAAGGCGGCACACCGGAGCCTCTGACGCGCGGCGAGACAATGGAGTGGACGCCGCTGGAAGTTGCGGGCAAGGTGGTCTGCCTGGGTTCGACTGCAATCACTCCAGCCATGCCGTATGTCGTAACCGGTAATGAGCGCGAGATGATCGCGAAGAACGCGCTGCCGGCGGACTTTCCTTCCGCCCAGCTCGTTACTCCGAGGCAGGTAATTTTCAAAGCTGAGGACGGATGGGAGATCCACGGGCAATTGTTCGAGCCGAAACAAACTGGAAAGCACGCCGCGCTGATCTTTATTCACGGCGGGTCGATTCGCCAGATGATGCTCGGCTTCCACTACATGGACTACTACCACAATGCCTACGCGATGAATCAGTATCTGGCGAGTCGCGGGTACGTGGTGCTGTCGGTGAACTATCGGACCGGAATCATGTATGGCCGGCACTTCCGCGAGCCGGCAGACGGCGGACCGCGCGGGGGAGCGGAATATAAAGATATCGTGGCGGCCGGACGATATCTGCAAACGTTGCCCAAGGTGGATCCGAAGCGGGTTGGGTTGTGGGGCGGCTCCTATGGTGGGTATCTGGCCGCGATGGGGCTGGCGCACAATTCGGATCTGTTTGCTGCCGGAGTGGACCTGCACGGTGTGCACGACTGGTCGGCGTTCAAGGAAGAGTTCCCGGCGGATGCCCCCGACCACGAGGCAGCGGTGAAACTGGCCTTCCAGTCATCGCCGAATGCCGCGATCGCAACGTGGAAATCGCCGGTGCTGCTCATCCAGGGGGACGACGATCGCAACGTCGAGTTCTCACAGACCGTGGACCTGCTGCAGCGTCTGCGGGCGCAGAAAGTGCATGTCGAAGAACTCATCTTCCCGGATGAGATTCATGGGTTCTTGCTTTGGAAGAGCTGGATTCGGGCGTACGGGGCGACGGCAGAGTTCTTTGGCAGGCAGCTTGGGGTGAAGTGAGGAGATTTGTAATTTCTGACGTTCCCACTCATTCGCAAAAAGCGCGAATGAGTGGGGCACCCGCAATAACCAAAATACAGATTCTATTGCAACGCTCCCCGGATCCTCTCCCACGTCACTTCCAACGCCTCCGGCAGCACCCGCGTCTCTCCGATCACGCTGACGAAATTTGCGTCGGCGACCCAGCGGGGCAGGATGTGCATGTGGATGTGTCCCGCGACTCCGGCGCCCGCAGCCTTGCCCAGGTTCATGCCGAGATTAATCCCGTCCGGCCGATAGAGGCTGCGCAGAACGCCTTCCATGCGCTGGCTTAGCGACATCATTTCTTGGGCTGTTTCAGGGGGCAACTTCTGCAGCTCATCCAGATGCGCGTACGGCACGATCATGACATGTCCGTTGGTGTAGGGATAGGTGTTCAGGATAATGTAGCAGTGCGTTCCGCGGTGGACGATGTGGGCTTGTTGATCGCTCTCTTTGGGAGCACTGCAAAAGACGCAGCTGGTCGCCTGGTCAGCACCAGTCACATAGGCGTAACGCCAGGGGGTCCAGAGATAGTCCATGGGTGGAGGGTAGCAGAAGGGCGTGCGAGGCGGTCAAGGATTGGATGGGAGCGGGCGAGCATCGTCTCAGGGGCACGAGCAGGCACTTACCCGTCGCTAGGTGGGGGCGAGACGCCCCCACGACAGCCGCCGGGACGGCGGCGCTACAACAGCGATTACCGCGCGTTACCCTCCGAAATGTGACATCCGGATGAATTCTCACGAAGTCCCGCCCCCAGGCCGTTTTCGCGTTTGACACCCTTCCAAACCGATTGCTATAGTCGATAAGTCCCCATTGGACGCGGGTTCGATTCGACGTTCCGGCAGCTGGGATTGTCCTAGGGTCGTCCGCCAGGGCGGCCTCAACGCAACCAAAGACCACGCCAGCAGTCCGCTACACCACGTCCCGCAGTCTCGCATGAAGTGCGAGGCACAAGAGGCTATGACCTTGTACGACGACAGCACCGCCCACAACCTAGAACCCATGACCCACGAAACTGAATCGCACACCGGCGGCCCGGCCGTAGTAGACGCGCCCGAGCCCGCACAACCCACACCCGCGGAAGCGCAAGCTTCCACCCCTGAGCATGTCAGTCCCGAGCCCTCTGCCCCGGAAACTCCGGCCGCAGCTGCGAGCGACGATTTTGCCGCCGCGCTCGAGACCTTTACGACGGAGACCGAGGAGTCGGTCGGCGACGATCACGTGATCAAAGGCACGGTGGTCAAGCTGACAGCCACGCACGTCGTGGTCGATATCGGCGCGAAGTCGGAAGGCATGCTGCCGATCGCGGAGGTGTTCGATCACGAAGGCAAGCCGAAGGTCCAGCCTGGCGACGAGATCGACGTGATGCGGGAGAAGGGTGAGACCGAAGAGGGCTACGTTAACCTCTCGCACCAGAAGGCGCAAAAGCTGCGGGCATGGGACGACATCGAGCGGGCCTACAACGAAAAGAAGCCGATCAAGGGCGTGGTGGTGGAGCGCATCAAGGGCGGGCTGACCGTGGATATTCATGGAGCACGCGCGTTCCTTCCGGGCTCGCAGGTTGACCTGCGGCCGATCCGGAATCTGGACGGCATGAAGGGCCAGACGCTCGAAGTGGCCGTGATCAAGCTGAACAAGAAGCGCGGCAACATCGTGGTCTCGCGCAAACAGCTTCTGGAAGAAGAGCAGTCCGAAAAACGCGGCAAGACGCTGGAGCATCTGGAGGAAGGCACGGTTACGACGGGAGTCGTCAAGAACCTCACCGAGTACGGTGCGTTTGTCGACCTGGGAGGAATTGACGGGCTGCTGCACATCACCGACATGTCGTGGGGACGCTTGACGCACCCGCGCGATCTGGTGAATGTTGGCGACCAGATTCAGGTCAAGGTTCTCAAGTACGACAAGGACAAGCAGCGCGTTTCGCTCGGATTTAAGCAGCTGACCCCCGACCCGTGGCTCGATGCCGAGCATCGCTATCCGGTGGGCGCGCATGTGCACGGGCGCGTGATCAGCGTGACCGACTACGGCGCTTTCGTAGAACTGGAGCAGGGCATTGAGGGCCTGGTCCACGTGAGCGAGATGACGTGGTCGAAGCGGATGAAGCATCCGTCGAAGCTGGTCAACGTGGGCGACCAGGTGGACTGTGTGGTTCTGAGTGTGAATCCGACCGAGCGCCGGATTTCGCTCGGCATGCGGCAACTGGCCTCGAACCCCTGGGACACTCTGCACGATAAGTATCCGGTGGGAGCGACGGTCGAAGGCCGGGTGCGTAACCTCACCGAGTTTGGAGCGTTCATCGAAATCGAAGATGGCATCGACGGCCTGGTGCACGTCAGCAACCTGAGCTGGACCAAGCGCGTGAAGCATCCCTCGGAAGTGCTGAAGAAGGGCGACCGGGTCAAGGCCATCATCCTAGCCATAGAACCGGACAAGCGCCGCCTTTCGCTCGGTGTGAAGCAGATGCAGCCGGACGTGTGGGATTCGTTCTTCGCGCAGCACCGCGTGGGCGACATCGTGCATGGCAAGGTTCTGCGCGTGGCCAATTTCGGGGCGTTCGTCGAAATCGCCGAAGGCATCGAAGGTTTGTGCCACAACTCCGAAGCCGTCGATGACAACGGGCAGCCGATTCATCTGGAGCCGAACCTGGAGTTTGACTTCAAGATCATCAAGATGAATCAGGAAGAGAAGAAGGTTGGCTTGAGCATCAAGGCGGTTGGCGAGGAAGCATCGCGCCGGGAAGTCGAGTCCTACAAGCATCCGGCATCGTCGTCTTCCAAGAGCACCACGATTGGTGATCTGATTTCATGGAAGCGCGCGGGCGGGGACAGCAACTAAGTTCTTGCGCGGGCAGGCAAGAAACTGAGGGCCACCAGAAATGGTGGCCTTTTTGTTGGTGCGGCACGCAAATCCACTCATCGCAAAGTGCGCGATGAGAGAGGCACCCTTATTTCGTGTCAATCTTCAGGATGATGGAAACCTGCTGGCGGTCGTCAAACTGGCTGACCGTTTTGGTGTCGCTCTTGTGGCTTTGGAACTGCGCGTACACTTCATAGTCAATGCTGGGCTGCAGTGCCGGGAAACGGTAGCTGCCATCGGTACCGACGATATAAGTTTTCACCGCCCGCGTGCGGCTGTTGGTGAGGTAGACCACCGCGTTGGGCAGCGGATTATCCCCGCGGTCCAGTACCTTACCGGTGAGCAGACGTGTATTGTCTCCCTTCGGCGCCCGGCCAAACTGCGGGGCGGGAGCGGCCATGACCAGCGCCGAAAGCAGAAGCAGCAGCAGCAGCCCCGTCGCCACGATCGCCTTTTTCATCGCATTCCTCTTCCTGCGTCGATTCCCACCACAGCCGCCTTCACCAGTTTAGATGCAGTCCAATGTCGGAACGCTCATCATTGTCGATGTGGACGGTTACTTCGGGACCAGCGTGTAAGTGCTTGCCAGATGGCAACTTATAGTCCTTCAGGTCGGCCCAAACCACGTAGTCCGCCTTGCCGGCGGGCACTCTTTGGGCGAACTCGCCAACGTGATTCGAGTAGACTTCCCAGCGCGCCTTCTTCTGGTCGGCACGCCGGATCTTCACTCGGACACCATAAACCGGATGCCCATCGGGATCCCAGACGGTACCAAAGATCAACGCGTACGGCTTCTCCTTTTCGGGTTCACCGGCCATCGTCCTAGGTGGGAGGCCAGCAACGGCGACCAGCAGAATGACAGCAGAAGCCAGAACGGAAAAGAGTTGGGGCATCCGCAGATGGAGGGCGGGCTTCAGGAATCGTCTCCATCCTCCGACTCCTCTTTGTCGGCGTCTTCCTCGTCATCCTCTTCGTACTCGTCTTCGTCGACGGCCTTGAGTTCGATGGGGTTGGTCGTGATCACTTCGAAGTCCGTACCGCACTCCGGGCACGAGACAACCTCGCCTTCATCCACTTCATCTTCTTCGATGTCCAGATCTGTCTCGCATTCAGGACAGTACACCATGCATTCCTCCACGTTCGGGCTACCCCTGTTATATTTAGTTTCTTCGTGAGGAAAAGGTCAAGTGGCTCACCGAGGAAATTCGCCGATGCGAAATAACCATAGTTTGGGGGAAGGCCGGGCGCTGGTTTTCACGGTCGCCGGCCTGATTTTGGCATGCTCCAGCGTGTTGTGCTGTGCCCAGGAAGCTGCTGCTGTTGGGAAGGCTTCGCCGGACCCGCGAATCAGTGAGGCGATCAGGCAGGTCTCGGCAGACCACATCCGGCAAACAATTGAAAAGCTGGTCAGCTTCCAAAATCGGTCCACACTTTCCGCGCAGGACGAGGAATCCATCAAAGCGGGCAAGGGCATCGGTGCGGCGCGGGAGTGGATCAGATCGGAATTTGAACGCGATTCGAAGGAGTGCGGCGGATGCCTGGAAGTGAAGACGGATTCGTTCGAGGAACAACCCGCCGATCGTATCCCGAAGCCCACGCAGATTACGAATGTGTACGCCGTGCTGCGAGGGACCGATCCGCAGCAGGCCAACCGCATCGTGCTGGTCTCCGGCCACTACGACTCCCGCAACAGTGACAATTTCAATACCGTCGATCCGGCACCGGGGGCGAACGACGATGGCAGCGGCACGGCCGTCAGCCTGGAGTGTGCGCGCGTTCTGAGCAAAATGAAGTTTCCGGCGACGATCGTCTTTCTTACCGTGGCCGGGGAAGAACAGGGATTGAATGGGAGCAAGCACTTTGCCCAGATGGCCCAGCGCGAGGGATGGAATCTGGAGGCAGTCCTCAACAATGACATCGTGGGCGGCGACCGCAGCCCGCAGCAGGATGCGAGCGTGGTGCGCGTGTTTTCTGAAGGCTTGCCGGCGGCGGCGAGTGAGGCTGAAATCCGGCGAATTCGCGCGCTCGGTGGGGAAAGCGACTCGACCTCGCGCGAACTCGCACGCTTCATCGCGGAGGTTGGGCGCACGTACGACGCGGGAGTAATGCCGTTGCTCATCTTCCGTCTGGACCGGTACTTGCGCGGCGGCGATCACTATTCGTTCAACCAGCAGGGCTTTGCGGCAGTGCGGCTTACCGAGTTCCGCGAAGATTATAACCATCAGCATCAGAACGTCCGCGCGGAAGGCGGCATCGAATATGGTGATCTGCCGAAGTTTGTGGACTTCGAGTATGTGGCGCGAGTGGCGCGGCTAAACGCGGCAGCGCTGGCATCGCTCGCATCGGCGCCAGCGCCGCCGGCGAAGGTCAAGATGCTGACGAAGGATCTACAGAATGACACGACGTTGATTTGGGAGTCTTCTCCGGGCGCTGCCAGCTACGAGGTGCTCTGGCGGGCCACGAACGCGCCCGATTGGGAGCATGTTCACACATTCGGCAATGTCACGCGTGCAACCCTAAAGCTTTCGAAGGATAATGAGATATTCGCTGTCCGGGCAGTTGACAGCGCGGGACATCGCAGCCTGCCCGTCGTGCCGGAGCCGGAGCGATAGTGATTAGCGCATGGTGGCGTGTGAGCACAACTCACAAGGCGGCAGCGACTAGTCCCAACCACCGATTTCGATGAATCGCGGACGAACACTTACGTTGAGCTTGCCTCCATTCACCAGAGCGGTGAAGTGGCTAGTCATCATCAATGCAGCTGTCTTCCTGCTGGTCGCCGTGCTGGAACAGTTTTCCTCGAACTTGGGGGAGACTGTGTCATATTACTTTGCGCTCAGGCCGCTTCTGGTTCTACACGGGTTTCTGTGGCAAGCGGTGAGCTACTCTTTTCTCCACGCGGGCGTCTTGCATATCTTATTCAACATGTTGTGGCTATGGTGGTTTGGCGCGCAGCTGGAGTTGGACTGGGGTTACCGGAAATTCCTTGAATTCTACTTCTTCTGCGTCATCGGTGCGGCGCTCACGACCATCGTCGTTTCCTATACAGGATTTGGCGGGATTACCCCGGCTACGCCAACCGTCGGTGCCTCCGGCGGGATTCTTGGAATCCTGATGGCTTTCGGGATGCTTTATGGGGACCAGGAGATCTGGCTATTTCCCATTCCGTTTTCCGTTAAAGCCCGGTACTTCGTAGTGGGTATCGTGTTCTTGACGCTTTATGGCGCGATCACCGCCACCCGCCATCGCGGGGAGTCCGTGGCGTACGTTGCCCACCTTGGCGGGCTCCTCTTCGGGTATCTCTACGTCCGGTTTCTGCCTCGACGCGGCCTGAGCTACGCGACTTCCGAAAAGTACTTTGGTCTGCGCAACTCCTACTATCGCTGGAAGCGGAAACGGGCGGCGCGGAAATTCGAAGTCTACATGAAAGAGCGCGACCGCAAAGTCACCTTCGACGAGCACGGCAACTACATTCCGCCCGACGAGGACAAGAAAAACGGTGGATCGAAGTCGGGGTGGGTGAATTAGCTGTCAGCCATCAGCCGTCAAAAAAACCTAGCCCATTCCATCCTCGAAAAACTCCAAGGCCTTTAGGACGACCTGTTCCGGCAAATCCTTCCGTTGCGTTTTCCCTTTGAAGTTCAGGTCGTGACCGGCGCCTTCCACCTCTAGCAACTCGTTTTTTGCTGGGATAAGGGCCAGCGCCTTCTTTATTTCTTCGATGCTGCCGAACGGATCGCGCGTTCCATGAACGAATAGGCTCTGCGTACGAAGGTTGGACAGATGTTGAATGCGAAGCTGCTCGGGCTTGCGTGGTGGATGCAAGGGGTACGAGAGCAGCAGGAGCCCGGACACCAGATCGGGTTCGGCTGCACAAAGCATCGCAGCTTGGCGTCCACCGTAGGAATGCCCACCGAGGAAGATCCGGCCCGAGATGCTTTTGCGTAAGGCAGCGACTGCATTGCGCTGGCCTGCGCGATCGCGCTCGGCGTTGCCGGGAAACGGCGGTCCAGTCTTTCGTTCCTGCCTAAACGCGAGATCACAGCGCAGGACTGGGTAGCCATGCCCAGCGAATGCTTCGGCTAGAGCGACGAGCAATGGCGCATCGCAGTTCGAACCCGCGCCATGCGTGAGGATCAGCGCATCGCCATTGGGATTCTCAGGCGAGTGCAAGAAACCTCGAACGGCGGGGATCAGGGAATCGTCGGAGAACGATACGGCTGGATCATTCATGAGATTGTCCGCAGCGGCGTCACACATCCTCCATCCCCCGGCACTGCCCGCGAACGGCAGATCCTTCGCTTCGCTCGGGATGACAATGCAGAATGGGATGACAAGAAGGATAACGTTGGGTCCATCAGCTATCGTTTCCCGTGCCCTCGTTTTGCTGGCCGGTCGCTCTCGCCTACGGTGTGCAGCCGCATGAAATTTGTGGCGCCGGATGTGAGCTTTGTTCCGGCGACGAGTCCGAGCACGTCTCCTGGGCGCAGCAGACCCTTCGGCAGCAATTCCTTTTCCGCGGTCTTCACCATGGCCTCGGCCGATTCCCATCTATCTTTGTGGATCGGAACCACGCCCCAGAGGGCATTCATGCGGTTACAAACTTCGAGCCGGCGGCTGAACGCGTAGATGGTTGCCTTCGGGCGATGCTTGGAGAGCATGCGCGCCGTGTTGCCGCTCTCGGTGAAAACGGCGATGGCACCCATGTGCAAGTCCTCCGCGGCGTGGGCAATCGATTCGCAAATCGTTTCCGCAACGGAGTAGCGATGATTTTCACGCCGCCGCTTCGATACCGGCGTCTGCGCCATGCTGGCTTCTGCCTCGACGATGATCCGCACCATCATGGCCACCGTCTCGCGCGGATAGCGGCCGCTGGCGGTTTCACCGGACAGCATGACTACGTCCGTGCCGTCGAAAATTGCATTGGCGACGTCACTCGCCTCGGCGCGCGTAGGACGCGGGTTCTCGGTCATTGACTCCAGCATCTGGGTCGCGGTGATCACCGGCTTGCGCCACAAGGCCGCGCGTTGAATTACCCGTTTCTGAAGGATGGGGACCTGCTCGGGCGGCAATTCCACGCCGAGATCGCCGCGCGCAATCATGACTCCGTTGGCCACCTCCAGAATCTCTTCCAAACGCTCAATGGCCTGCGGCTTCTCGAGCTTGGCGATAACGGGAACCGACTTGCCATATTTGCGCATCAGGTCTTTTGTCATGCGCAGGTCGTCGGCCGAGCGCACGAAAGAAAGCGCGACCGCGTCCACGCCGTGCGAAAGGCCAAACCTCAGGTCGAGCTTGTCTTTTTCTGTGAGCGCGGGAATCGAAACGGCCGCGCCGGGCAGGTTGATGCCCTGGTGCTCGGCAAGCATGCCTCCATTACGGACTTCGCACTCCACATCGTCACCGTGAAGGGCGCGAACTCTGAGCTCGATGCGGCCATCCGATAGCAGCACGCGCGCGCCGGGCTCGACCTCCCGCGCCAAGGCGGCAAAATCGGTGGAGATCAACGTAGCGGTTCCGGGCACTTTCCGCGGCGTGATCGTCAACACACTTCCAGTTTCCAGTTCGACGGGCTTGCCGTTTTTCAGGCGACCCGTGCGAATCTTTGGTCCTTGCAGGTCCTGGAGAATGCAGATGGTTCTCTTCAGACTGCGCGCCACCCGCCGGAGGCGCTGAATTCGGCGGGCATGCTCGGCGTGCGTTCCGTGGGAAAAATTCAGGCGGGCGACGTCCATGCCCAGATTCATGAGGTCGCGGATACACTCCTCGGAATCGCAAGCTGGACCGATTGTGCAGATGATCTTCGCGCGGCGCACGCGAGTAGATTCCGCGTCCTGCGACGAGTTGGGTGCCGGCAGCTGGCCCGCGAGGAGATCCGGTTTCTGAGCGTCCAAAGTTGGGTGTTCCTCTTGAAAGAAAGTAGTCAGTAGTCAGTAGTCAGTAGTCAGTAGTCAGTAACTCAGTAACTCAGTAGTCAGTCAGCGTGCAGCGCGTTTGGAACTGCTAACTGGTTTCACAAATACTTGAGGGTTACGAGCGGTGCCCCTCAGGGGCTGAATCCCTTATTCTTGGCGTCTCTTGGGCGGCACGCCTGAACAGGTTGCGGAAAAACCCTTTCGGTTATCGCAGCGCTGAAGCGCTGCGCCACCCAAAATCAGGTGCAACATCGACTTTTTCCGCAGCCTGTGAAGCCGTGCCCTTCCCAAGACCGTTTCTTGAAACCGGTTCTACGGACTATTGACTACTGGCTACTGATCCCCGCACCTTCATCAGGGCCCTTGGAAACAGCATGGCATTGAATTCGGCGCCAATCAGCACCACGAGCGAGATCAGGTACATCCAGACCAGCAGGGCGATTCCTACTCCCAGCGAACCGTAGATGATGCTGTAGTCCGCATAGCGCTGCAAATACCAACCGAAAAGGGCGGTAGCCCCCAACCACATGGCAGTGGCGAGAACCGCGCCGGGCAAAACGCTGTGCCAGGGTTGGGTGCGAGGAACGGCATTGTGATAGATGAGCTGGATCACCGCGATGCTGGTCAAGATCGCGATGGTCCAGCGAATCAGGCTCCATAGCAACAGCACGAGCGGGCCGAATTCATGCCCGATGTAGAACAGAATCCGCATCTCGATCCGGCTGCCGAAGGCGACCAGAATCGTGGAGAAAGTCAGCGGGATGCCAGCCATGAGAACCAGCGAAATCGCGATCAAGCGCTCCTGGATCAGCCCCCACGTCTTGGGGAGCTGGTAGGCGCGGCGGAAACCGTCCATCCAGGAAATGATGACGCCGGAAGCGGTCCAGATCGTCAGCAGCGAAGCTGTGATCAGCAAACCGACGGGCCGGTGAGTGGCGCCTCGCAGATAAGCAAGTGCGGTGGTGCTGCCAGCCGGCAGGATGCGCCCGAGAGCATAGGAAATTTCGCGGAGATAGACATCGCCACGGCGAATCGTGGCGATGACCGAACCCAGCACCAGTAAAGCGGGGAAAAACGTAAGGATGGAAGAGTAAGCGGAGGCTTTGGCAATCGCGAAGGCATCGTGCTCAAAGGCGCGCCAAACTGAGAGGCGAAACAAACGCCAGAAACGCCCTATCGCCGGAGCGAGCACGAGTCCGCCAGGAAGCGGCTCGGGCATACGATTGCGATCCTGCGGTTGCTCGGGCACGCGTTGTGGTTCAATCGCTAACGCCATGGGCTTCGGGAGACGTCGCTCAGAAAAACAAGGGGCGACTCACGTCGCCCCTGGATTCGATACGGGTTGGCCTACTCCGCGGCAAGCTCTTCGGTCTCGCCTTCATGCCGCATGAGTTCGAGTGCGCGCTCGGCCTCTTCGTAAGCCTGCGAGACTTCCTCCTGCACCTTCTGCGCAGCCTCTTCCATTTCCGGAGAGAGACGCACATTCCGGTAGTACTCCATGCCGGTGCCGGCGGGAATCAAGCGGCCCACGATCACGTTCTCCTTCAGGCCGCGCAGGTGATCGACGGCTCCCTGGATGGAAGCTTCGGTCAGCACGCGCGTGGTCTCCTGGAAGGAGGCGGCGGAAATGAACGAATCGGTGGAGAGCGACGCCTTGGTGATGCCGAGCAGCAACGGACGGCCAGTGGCCGGTTTGCCGCCTTGTGCGATGGCACGCTCGTTCTCCTCGCGGAAGCGGAACTTGTCCACCTGCTGTTCGAGGAGGAACTGCGTGTCGCCCACGTCTTCGACCTTCACCCAGCGCATCATCTGGCGGACGATCACTTCGATGTGCTTGTCGGAGATGTTCACGCCCTGCAGCCGGTAGACTTCCTGGATTTCGTTCACCAGGTACGACTGCAGTTCTTTTTCTCCCAACACAGCCAGGATGTCGTGCGGGTTGAGCGGGCCATCCATCAGCGGTTCACCCGCCCGGACGCGCTCGCCTTCCTGCACGTTGATGTGAACGCCGCGCGGAACGGAATACTCTTTCTCCGTGCCGTTGTCGGCCGTCACGTAGAGTTTGCGCAGGCCCTTGGAGACCTCGCCGAAGCGGACCAAGCCATCGATTTCGCTGATGACCGCAGTCTCACGCGGCTTGCGGGCTTCGAACAGTTCGACCACGCGCGGCAGACCACCAGTGATGTCTTTCGTCTTGGTGGTTTCGCGCGGGATCTTGGCCAGCACGTCGCCCGGGAACACCGTGTCTCCGTCCTGCACCATGAGGTGAGCGCGGGAAGGCATCAGGTAGCGCTTGCTCGCCTTGCCCTTGATGACGATGGCCGGCTGGCGCTTCTCGTCGGGCGAATCCGCCACAACGTGACGCGACAGGCCGGTGACTTCGTCCACTTCTTCGTGCAGCGTGACGCCTTCCTGCAGGTCCTTGAACTGCGCCGTGCCGCCGATTTCGGTCAGGATGGCAAAGGTGTAGGGATCCCACTCGACCAGCACTTGGCCGAGCGTGACATGGTCGCCTTCGTTGACCTTGAG
The DNA here is from genome assembly GCA_020073015.1 of Terriglobia bacterium. Classification (GTDB taxonomy): domain Bacteria; phylum Acidobacteriota; class Terriglobia; order Terriglobales; family Acidobacteriaceae; genus Acidiflorens. The sequence continues at coordinate 40,765 of JAIQFZ010000025.1, forward strand.
CTTGGCGCCATACACGACTGCGTAGCGCTCGCGTTCCCGGCCCTTTTCGTCGACCACCGCAATGGAGCCCTGACGGTTCATCACCACCAGATCTCCGGCCTTCGACTTGACGGTCTGCAGACCAATGAAGCGCACGGAGCCGGGGTTCTTGGCATCCAGGCGCGACTGCTCGGAGACTCGCGACGCCGTACCACCAATGTGGAAGGTACGCATGGTGAGCTGCGTTCCAGGTTCACCGATGGACTGGGCCGCAATGACGCCGGTCGCTTCGCCGAGTTCGACCAGGCGGCCGGAGGCGAGGTTACGTCCATAGCACATGACGCAAACACCGCGCTTCGATTCGCAGGTCAGCACCGAGCGAATTTTCACGCGCTCGATACCGGCGGCCTGAATCGTGCCCGCCAGGTCTTCGGTGATTTCCTGGTTCACATCGACCACGACTTGGCCGTCATAGTCTTTGATTTTCTCGAGCGACACGCGGCCGACGATACGGTCACGCAGCGGTTCGATGATTTCGCCCGCTTCGACGATGCCGGAAACGAAGATGCCGTCTACGGTGCCGCAGTCGTACTCGCTGATGATGACATCCTGCGCTACGTCGACCAGGCGGCGCGTGAGGTAGCCGGAATCAGCGGTTTTCAGCGCCGTATCGGCCAGACCCTTGCGGGCGCCGTGCGTCGAGATGAAGTATTCGAGCACCGTCAGACCTTCACGGAAGTTGGCCGTGATCGGCGTCTCGATGATTTCACCGGTCGGCTTAGCCATCAGTCCGCGCATGCCGGAGAGCTGGCGAATCTGCTGTTTCGATCCGCGAGCGCCGGAGTCGGCCATGACGTAGATGGGGTTGAGTTCGCCCTCTTTATCCCGTCTCTGCATCTGGCCAAACATTTCGTCGGCAACTTTTTCGGTAATCGCCGACCAGATTTCGATGACTTTGTTGTAGCGCTCGCCGTTGGTGATGGCGCCGTCCAGATACTGCTGCTGAACGCTGATGACCTGCTTGTCGGCATCGCGGACAAGCGTCTTCTTGTTGTCCGGGATGACCATGTCGTCGATGCCGATGGAGAGACCCGCGCGCGTGGCAAAGCGGAAGCCCAGCGACTTGATCTCGTCGAGCATTTTGACTGTGGTTTCCAGACCGAACCTCAGGTAGCAGTAGTTGACCAGCTGGCCAATGCCCTTCTTCTTGAGCAGCCCGTTGATGTAAGGCATGCCCTCGGGCAGATGGTCATTCAGGATCGAGCGGCCGACCGTCGTGTTCAGGAACTCGCGCTCACACTGAACAGGATCGGTGTGCGTGACGTCCTGATCGTCGTAGGCCGCCGTGAGGTCGATGACTTCGCCGGTGTAGCGCAGCCGAATCGGCGAGAGGGTTTCGACCTCGCCCATTTCGAGCGCGATCAGAACCTCGTCGATATTGGCAAACGCGCGGCCTTCGCCCTTGGCGCCCGGCTTCGCTTTGGTCAGGTAATAGAGACCGAGCACCATGTCCTGCGTGGGAACGGTGATCGGCTGGCCGGACGCGGGCGACAGGATGTTGTGCGAAGAAAGCATCAACACGCTCGCTTCCACCTGCGCTTCGGGCGAGAGCGGAATGTGCACTGCCATCTGATCGCCGTCGAAGTCCGCGTTGAACGCGGTACAGACAAGCGGGTGAATCTTGATGGCTTTGCCTTCCACCAGCACCGGCTCGAACGCCTGAATGCCCAGGCGGTGAAGCGTAGGAGCGCGGTTCAGCAGAACCGGGTGGTCCTTAATGACCTCTTCGAGAATGTCCCAAACAATCGCTTCCTGTTGCTCGACCATTTCTTTCGCTTGCTTGATGGTCGTGCAGTGGCCGGTCTGTTCGAGCCGGTGATAGATGAACGGCTTGAACAGTTCGAGGGCCATCTTCTTGGGCAGGCCGCACTGGTGCAACTTCAGCTCGGGACCGACCACGATGACGGAACGGCCGGAGTAGTCCACGCGCTTGCCGAGCAGGTTCTGGCGGAACCGTCCCTGCTTGCCCTTCAGTGTGTCGGAAAGCGACTTCAGCGGGCGGTTATTGGCGCCACGCAGAACACGACCGCGGCGTCCGTTATCGAACAGCGCGTCCACGGCTTCCTGCAGCATGCGCTTTTCATTGCGCACGATGACTTCGGGAGCGTGCAGGT
>JAIQFZ010000026.1 GCA_020073015.1 Terriglobia bacterium
TCGGCACCTACATCGACCGCCACAACGAAAGCCCGAAACCGTTTATCTGGACCGCCAGCGCTGCCGACATCCTGGAAAAAGTGAAACGCGCTCGCCGCACCCTCAATAAACGTCAATCTGCATGACGCACTACACTAGCTTCTTGAGCTCGTCGCTGTTCTCCGTTGGCAAACTTGGAGGGGTTTTCAGAAGGAGTACTAATTGGCCTTGTCTTCGCTTCAATTCAAGCTCTTTTTGAGGTTTAAGTACCAGCCGAGCGCTCGCGTCTGCAATGCTTTGATTGAGCGCCTTGATCGTCCTCACTAGTCGTTCCCGTTTTGCCTCGGTTGCTTGGCCAGCAGCCCTCCGGAGCTCTTGAAAATTCGACGCCTGTAGCCTGCCCGTGCTCTTGTTTCGCTCGTAAATCACTTTCTCAATCTCTGTCTCCAACTCCTGGGTGTTTTCTGGAGCGCATAGCCACTCCACAAATTTTTGCGGCAGGTATTTGACCTTTTCCTCAGCCCCTGCGCTACGCAAGTTAGTAGGGAGCAACACGGCATCCGGCTCACCGTTTCTCCAGGTTAGAGTCACGGTGGCACCGACTACAGGATTGGGGTTGGCGGCCGATTTCCTAGCCGCCTTGTACAGGAACGTGTCCTCCAAACCTGCAGTGGCACGGAAAAGGCCGGCGCCCCCAGCGAATGCGATCACTTCCGCGAGCGCACTCTTTCCTGACCCCCGCGGCCCGATGATTGAAACCAAGTCCTCATTCAACGGCACAGTAACGTTGCCGAACCAGTCGGGTGCTCCACTGACGATGACGCTTTCAATTACCTGATAGTCATTCTTCAAGACCGCAGGTTTTTCGCCTATGTAGACGCGATCTTCCGGCTCGTAAAGAATCTGCCTTAGCCCCTCGAACGTAAGCTCCGACTTTATCCAGCAAAACTTGTTTTCAGCAGGCTTGCCGATGCCGACGATTGTGTGCGCGTCTGAACCATGAACGCACGGTTTGAGACTCTTGAATTCGGCAATGAATTCATCTTTGCTGGCCGATTTCAGACCTGCCGCCCATCGGATCGTGTTGGCATTTCCGGAAAATATCGCGCCGCAGCCTTGGAGAAGCAACTTCCGTGTCAGGTGGTCCTGGCCATCCCAGTCGAGCAGGCTCAAGTGTTCTTCCGGAAGAACAATCAAGTACTTCCCTTTAAAAATAAGTTCCTTGGCGGTTAGTACGTCCTTGATGCGGCTCGGTGAGACCGTTGCACAGGTACACCCGATTTCGAAATCGGAGCGGCCATCATTGAAACTCGCATGCTCTTTCTTGAGCCTTGCACCAAGGAGCGAGAGATTTTCTTGTCTGATGCTCAGGCTTAACTCGGTCCGTTGCGGATCACCTTTCCAGGCAAACTTGAGGTCTTGGAGAAAATGCTCTTCGATCTGTTCTGGCGTTACGGCGTTTGAAAAGATGACGTGATAGTTAAGCCGTCGTTTTCCTTTCGATGTATCGATAGCTCGATCTAGCCTAAATTCAATATTGGGTAAGATCAGATCGATCTTTTCGAGACGGCCCTTCTTTTTAAACTCGATAACTTTCTTGTAGCCATCGATGCTGAAGTAGTCAGTTATTGCAACAGCTGACACATCTTGGAGCGCCTCCAACCCCGCGATATACGCCTCCCAATCGGGCTCGCCGCCAGGAAGCTTCGGAAACTGGTTGCTCAGGGCGGACGCCGGGCTATGGATGTGGAGGTCCCACCTGTGCCACTCGGATCCCCTCGATAGCGACGACGGCATATTCGGCTGCGGAGTTGCGGACGTTGTAGACATATTCTTAATTTGGGCACAACCGGGCCCAATGGAAAAAGGGCCACGGGTATCCCCGTGACCCCCTCGGTCGGAACCATTACTACTCTCTTGAACTAGGTCTTCCTAGACCACTTTGGTGCTAGTTGGGTCGGGCGGGTGAAAGACGTTGCGGAAAAAATCGTGGAGGGCACAAAGAGCACACCTCGGGCGCTAGCAAAATAAGTCGTCGCGTCGAAAGGCAAGTTCAGGGTGACCGGCCAAGCACGAGGTCAGTATCACGGTTATAATCCCGGCGGGGTCCACTCGAATGATCAACCGCGCTCTGGTAGGGTTCGTGCTTCTGCTTGCAATCCCCTCGGTGACGCAGGCCCAACCGGCTGCGTTTGATGGGGTCAATCAGTGGAAGGGGTCACTGGCGTCGTCCGATATAACTTCGCTCAAGAGCGTGTACTCGACGGACCCGCCGGCGAGGTTCATTGCCAAAGGGCAAAAGCCGGTGCCCGACATCTCTCCTGAGACCGATTTCTGGCACAACCTGGTTTCTTCCGGCATGACCAACTTTGAGGTCAACACCGTCGAAGAACAAGACCAGCAGGGGCTCCATCTCGTGACCCTGGCAGTTTCCATGAAGATGAAAACGGCCAACGGTCCGCGCACCCGCTACGTGACCGAGCAGCAAGCGTGGCAACGGCAGGATGAGGTGTGGCGCATCGTGATCGCAGCGCATTCCGATGTGGTCAAAATGCGCCCCGCTCTGAAGCCGAATCCGAATCTCTACAACAAAGACGCGGACGCGAGAGCCGACATCAAGGAAGCCGTGGCCAGGGCCGGGAAGGATCATCAGCGGGTGATCCTGGTCTTCGGCGGAAATTGGTGCTACGACTGCCACGTGCTGGACCAGGCGTTTCATCAGGACGATGTCGCTCCCATCGTGGAAAAGAATTTCCAGGTGGTGCATGTGGACATCGGCGAGGACGGCAAGAAGAACAACGATGTGGCTGCGGAATATAAGACTCCGCTCAACAAAGGTGTGCCGGCGCTGGCCATTCTCGGGCCGGACGGCAAGCTGCTCTACTCGCAGCAGAATGGCGAGTGGGAGTCCGCGCGCTCGCTTGATCCCGACGACGTGATTGCATTTCTGAACAAGTGGAAGCCCTAGGGCTGATGTTGGGAGCGGGGAGAATTCCGCTCACGCGTCCTTGCTAACGGAGAAGAACGCAGGGTCCCTCGACTCCGCAGGAACTTCACTTCGTGAAGTTCTGCTGCGCTCGGGATGACAAAGGGGTGGATTGATCCAAAAAATAGATGGAGGCGCGCGCGGGCACGTGGGTGCCGGGCTCTTCCAAAAGACCGGGGGGAGAGGGCCCCCCCGACAATGCTAACTGGTTAATACATCCGGAGTAAATGGGCAGGAATCGACGCAATCGCTGCGGCGCTTCGCTCCCCTGGACGGGCGAGGGCGCCCGTCCCTCCATCATCGGGATAAAAGCGGCGCGGACAGGAATGTCCGCGCCACACAGACTTTATGGTCCGCAGGGGGCGACGTTGCGCCAGTTGGGGACCGTGTCGTTTGCGGTTTGATTGCCGGTGGTTCCGTACGTCAAGGTTAGTTGGCGGTTGGCGATCTCGTCGCAGACCGCGCCTTTCTCGACGTAATCCCAGGAACCGAGTGTGTATTTGTACTGGAGCTGGACACCTTCGTTGCCGGTCAGGGTGATGGTCCAGTGCGTGCCGTCTACTTTCGCCAGGGCGGTGGCGCCCGGATCCCACTGCGGGAGGCCGCCGTCCAGCAGGTCGAGCGTGCCGGCGATGTGGACGGAGAATCCGGTGCTGTCGGTGGTCGCGGGCACGGTTACGTTGAAGGTCAGGTTCACCTTGCGCAACTTGGCCACTCCACTGACTTCATTGGAAAGGCCGGAGCGGTTGTAGGACTGATCAATCGCTCGCACCACATAGAAGTAGGTGGCGTTGGCGATGACGGCCGCATCGGTGTAGGCGTTGTTGGTGGTGGTGGCGATGATCGTGTAGGGGCCGCCGCTGGTGCCGCCGCGCAGGACTTCGTATCCGTACAGCGTGGGATCGCCGGTGACCGCGTCCCAGGCGATCGCGATGTTGGCTACGCTGCTCGACACGACACGCAGGTTCGCGGGCGCTGCCGGCGGTGTTGTATCACTGCTGGCGACTACCGTCATCTTGCCGGGATTTGCTAGGGCGGATCCAGTGGCGGGGCCCGATAGGTCGGCGTAGAGCCAGTTGCGTCCGTTGGTGGTGGTGTAGCGATAGGCGTAGTCGAAGGCGCCGGTGGCGGAGGGCAACAGGCTGCCTACGAACTCGTCGTTGTTGCCTGCATCGGCGTTGAAGGCGGTATCCAGCCATAGCCAGGCGGGGCTGTCGGCGTTGGTGCCGCTGGGACCGAATCCTACCTGGGCACGAAGGCCGGGCGCGGGGCCGGGCTGGTTGGTGACGCCGTCGATCCAAACCTGGCCGTAAATGTTGGGCGTGCGATTTACTACGCTGATGGTTTGCGTAATCGTGGGAGGCCATTGCAAGTTGGCCCAGCCGATGGTGAGGTGGGGAATGCCGCTGACTTCGTTCGACGCGTTGCTTTCGTTGCCGTCCTTGTCGACCGCTTTCACAACGAAGTAGTAGGGGGTGGCATTCGTCAGGCCCGTGGGGGAGAAGCTGGTGCCCTTAATCAGAGACGAATTGGCTTTCAGGTAGCCACCCCCGCTTACCACGCTGGTGTACACGTTGTAGGCAGCGGCGCGCATAGTGCGATTCCAGGACAACGCAACCTGCCCGGCTGATTCCTTGGTCACTTTCAAGCCGGTCGGCGGGGCGGGAGGAATTAGATCCACCGGGCCGGTTGTCATTAGGATTGCGCTCTCTGGATTGAGCGTTGCCTGGAGAGTGCCGCCGGTCGTTGAGAAGGTTGTTCCGGCGGTATTTTGAACCGCAATGAGGCCGGTGAATTGCAGGCCGTCGTGCAGATAGCCATCCACGGGGACATTGACGGTTTGCGCTTGCTGGCTGCGATTGAGAAGAAGGATCGCTCCCTGTCTCGCGGCCTTGCGGCCGAAGGCTACCGTTTCGTTGGTGTCGTTGACTTGTAACATGCGGAAGTCACCAGCAGTCAGGGCGACGTTGTTCTTGCGGGCAGCGATCAGCGAGCGGTAGTGATCGCGCAGGTTGTGGTCGGCGGAGTTCCAGGGGTAGGTGCGGCGATCGTCGGGATCGTCGGCGCCGGTTAGTCCTACTTCGTCGCCGTAGTAAATGGTGGGAGCACCGGGCAGGGCGAATTGGATTATTGATGCCAGCTGAACCCTTAGCTTGCCCTCGGCCAGGTTGGCGGAGTTAAATTCCTTGTCGGCGCGCGTGTCGGTGCCTGGGGTCAGGACCCAGAGCAGGCGAGCGGTGTCGTGGCTGTCGAGCAGGTTCATCATCGAGAAGTAGGCCGGGTCGGGATAATCCTCGCGGATGGACTGCAGGCGCGCGGCAAATTCAGAAGGCAGGAGCTTGCGGCCGCTGTCGGCGAAACCCTTGGCGTCGAAATTCTGCGGCGCGAGCAATCCGAGCACGGCGTCGCGCAAGCGGTAGTTCATGGTTGCATCGGCCCGATCGCCGCGCAGGAAACGCAACAGCGTGGTGTCTTTCTGCCAGAGTTCACTGATGATCAGGGCATCCTTCCGGGTCTGTTTCGTAACCTGGCGGAAGGTTTCCCAGTAGCCGTTGGGGAACGAGGGGTCGCCCATGACGTCGAGGCGCCAACCCGATGCGCCCTGACGCAGCCAGTAGCGCGTGATGCTGTTCCAATCCGTAAGGAAGTAGCGTTGAACGGCAGGCAGGGTTTTGGTGATCACCGGCAAGCTGTCGAAGCCCGCCCATCCGTTGTAGTAGGTATCGGTGCCACCCGACACGGAGGGAGCACAAACCGACGGCTCGAAGGGAGAGGGTGGCCGGAACGTGAACCAGGGGCGGAACGGCGACGATGCCGATTCGCACGCGCCGGGCGTATGGAAATGGTGATAACGGTCGAAGAACGGGCTGTCGGAGGAGAGATGGTTGAACACGCCGTCGAGAATGATCCGGATGTTCTCGTACTCGGCGTGTTTGGACAGATTCTCCCAATCTTTTTGCGTTCCAAAATAGGGACTGATTTTCGAGTAATCGCGAGTGTCGTACCCGTGGTTTGAGGCGGCATCGAAAATAGGGTTGAAGTAGAGCGTGTTGACGCCCAGCCAGCTCAGGTAATCCATTTCCTGGTCAACGCCCTTCAGATCACCACCGAAATAGTCGCGACTGCGCGCTTGCTCGACGTTGCCGCTGCCCGGTGAGCTGAAGCGCCACGGACAATTGGTTGCCGCGTCGGCGTAATTGCGACAATAACCTTCCGGCAGAGTTCCCCAAGGCAGCGCGATGACCGGGTCGTTGTAGCGGAAGTCGCCGGTGTGCGGGTCATTGTTATGGCGGCCATTCCGGAAGCGATCCGGGAACACCTGATAGATGACCGCGTTTTTTGCCCAACTCGCGCTCTTGAATGCCGGGTCGTAGAACATGAGCGCATAACTGTTATCCGCAACGCTGGCGCTCGCGGAGCCAAGTCCGCCATCGAGGGCCGGAGTGTTGTCGGCGTAGTAGGCGGTATCACTTCCGTCGCTCACGATGAAGCGGTACCAGAAGTTATTCGGGACATCGGACTTGACGGTGGTTTCCCAATAGTCGCAGGTGTGGCTGCCGAGGCCGTCCTGGTAGCAGGGGACGTCGCTGGCCGCAATCTGCATCGGAATCAGTTGTTCGGCGGCCGCATTCACGTCATAGTTGCGCAGCATGACGCCGGTCACGTCGTCGTGATAAGTGCGGAAGCGGATCTTGACCGCAGTGCCGGCCGGAACAGCGCCACCCGAAGCGCGATACAGGGTGTCACGAGAGTCATGGCGCAAGCCGTCCCATTCCACGTGGTTGTCGTGCGCGGGAGTGCCGCCAGTAATCGTGAGAATGTGGCTCGACGGGTCGTAGGTGAACGTGATCTGCGCGGAGGCGCCTTGCACCTTGAAAGGAATGTTCGGCCCGTTCTGTACACCGTTGGCGCCGTAATTCACGTCCCAAGACTCATTGATCGCCACCTTAGCTTCGTAACTGCCTTGAGGGATCGTGGCCGTAAAGCTGTAGGTGCCGCTGCCACTCGGGTCTTGCAGCCAGGAGCGGAGGCAGCCCGGGTCCCAATCGCCGGAGCAGCCGATTTCCGACTGAAAACTCCCCGGCACGGTGGCGATTACGCTGTTCACGTTGTCGGTAATCCAGTGGCTTTTGTTGTCGAAGTAGAACTTCACCGCAGCGGGTGCCGCCAGGGCGAGCGGGATGTTCGCACCCCCGGGAGTCGCGTGCAGACCATAGTTCACGTTCCAATTGCCGTCCAGCGCGGCTTTGTATTCGTAGTTACCGGCAGGCACAGTGAACGTTTGTTGCCAGACGTCATCGTTGGCGTCATAACTCAGGAAGGTGGCCGCGCATGAAGGATCCCAGTCGCCAGCGCATCCCAGTTCCGATTGCAGACTACCGGCAATGGTGACTGAGGTTTGTGCCTGAAGACCTTGGGTGAGTGACAGGACCACGAGAACCACGAGAATTACGAGCAGGGCCGATGGGATGAAACGAAGAGATTTCATGAAACTCCTCCAACGCCGCGTAAGCGAGTCTACGCCAACGGGAGTGTCTGTCAACAGAGCGGGCGGGTGGGCGGGGGCTAGTTTAGGATTCAGCGCCTTGTGATCGATCCGGTGTCCAGGCCGACTCCCCGGCTAGTGGGTTGCTCCTAATGTCCCGCTCCTTGCGGTTTCTGCCAGGGCTGGAAGAGTGTGCGTGAGAACTTCAGTCGTCCCTCGGAGGCACGACTGAATCGTACACGCCATCACGGAGTGTCGTAGCTGCTCTTTCGCCCCTCCGGGGCTCGCTCATTTTCAATTTGGAACCCACAGCTGACGCTGTGGGCTGTATTCTTACGCCGCTTCGCGGCTAAGATCAGCGGCTCCGCTCTACTCTTTCGCATCGCGACGAGCTATGACACAGACTCCTCCGGGACTTACTGATTGCTCCACGTTTCCCCGGCGCTGAAGCGCCGGGCTATTGGCAGACGCCCCTCCGGGGCTGTCTTCTGGCGTACTTTGTTCCACTTGGTTGCGCGAAGACGAGTTCTCACGCACACACTGGAAGGCCTGCTCCACCCAAGAGCCCTGACCTCAGGATTGCTCAGGCCACAAGCGCTGCGGAGCTTCGCTCCGCTGGACAGCCGACCACCCGGCGGGGCGGCTGTCCCTACGCGAGCTGTGGGATATGCTAGGTTGGCAGAATGGAGGAGGCTCGTGTCGCAAGTTGCCAGACGTTGGTTGGTGCTGATTGTGGTTCTCGTCCTGTCGGCGGTGATCTTGCCGGCGGCTTCGGGGCAGGCTTTGCCTGGATCTCACGCTCCCGATAGGTTGACTCGGGCTGCGGATAAAACCTTTCGAGAAGGCCTGCATGGGAAGTTACCGCCTCATCTTTCCACGCTGCTGGGTATTTCCCAGGAAGAAGAGTGTCTCGTCATGCAAAGTGTGGTGCGGACCGGAAAGGTCGTGCAGGGGTTTGACGTCTCGATGACTAACCGGGATGACATTGTTCTTTTTGTTGTGGATGAGACTACGAACGACCAAACCCTCTATCTCACTTCGACGGAAGGCAGGCTGCGGAGAGTGGTATCGGTTAAGGCGGGCGTGGGCGGGGTTTCGCGGATTACGGAAACAAACAAGAAGGCGTTCGAGAAGGAAAAACGGTTTTGGGTGGATCGCCTGGCCCCGGTCGGCGCGTCACAGTAAGACAATCGCTGCGGAGCTTCGCTCGGCTGGACGGCCGACCATCCAGCAAGAAGCGTGCTGGCTGAGGACGCCGGCGGGGGCGGCCGTCCCCCCGCGAAACTGGGCGTCCGAGCATCAAGTCGTCATCCGCGGACAGGAGTGTCCGCGCCACACGGACTACTTGGCATTGGCGGAGACGCGGGCAATTTCATCGAGTTGCTTTTGGGCCTCGGCCACTTCGGTGGGCTGGGTGGTGAGGCGCAGAAAGGCCCGCAAGTGCTGTGCCGCGTCGTGGTAGTCGGGCTTTTTTAGTAGAACCATTCCGAGCAGGTATTCCAGTTTGGGCACGCGATGCTCGGGATCGGCCTGCAGTCCGCGGCGGGCACTGTTTTCTGCGGCAGCTAAATTTTTCCCATAGTAGTTGGCAAGGCTGTTCCAGAACCAGACGTCGGGGAAACTGACTGGATTCAGAGCCAGCAGTTTATCGCTGACCTCGACGAGTTCCTGCCAATTCCGCTCGCGCTGGGCAAGTTGGGTGAGGCCGAGATAGGGGTTGACGTATTTCGAGTCGGCGGCGATCGATTGCTGGAAGGAGTGGCGGGCAGCCGCTGGATCGTTTTTCTGCAGTTGTACACGGCCCAGCTCCGACCAGGCGGCCGCGAATTTCGGGTAGATCGCGACGGCTTTCTCGAGTGATTTCTGGGCGTCGTCCCATTTGCCCTGCTTTTGCTGTTGCTGGCCTTTTTCCCAAGCTTTTCGGGCGGAGGGGGGAGCCTGCGCGGTGGTGGCACTGATGGTGAACCCTTCCACGTTGCTGAGACGGTGCAGGACGATGCGTCCAATGTCTGCGTACTCGTACCCGGTAAATCGTGCGGCGAGTTCGACCAGCTCGGAGGTGAAACCGGGGAGCGCGGCTTGCAATTGACAGTCCTGCAGGTTGCGACGGTCGGGGCGCCCGGCGAGAGTGTTACCGCCCGAAGCGGTTTCGGCGTCAAACCCGGTGTCGCTGGATGGGGCAGGAGTGCCGCCAAACTGGAAGCTAAAGCTTCCATGCATATCGGTATGGGTTTCGGTGTGCTTCTGGCCTCTGCAGACGGTCTGGATGGAGGCCGAATCGGTGAGCAGGCTGCCATCATCGAGCACGACCTTACCGGAGAGGGAAATCATTGCGTTGGCAGACAGGTCGGGCGGGGAAAACCGTGGACGGACCGACCCGTTTACGTTCCGACCGCCCCCTCCACGAGGACTCGTTTGTGCTGAAGCCGGCAAAGAAAAGATGAGAACAACGCACGCAAGAGCGAGAAGAGTTTTCATCGAGCGCCCCGCAGGAAACAACGTTGCCAAGATTGTACGCCCGAGGGGAGGGTTCGATTGTCAAAATATTGTCCCCGGGCGCGAGCCGAGGAGGGCAATCGCTAGGCGAGGCCGCTTTGCCGGGCCAGTTTTAGCGCTTCCAGAGCCGCGCCTCGGGCCCCGGCGGTGTCGCCATTCGGCATGACGTAGATGGGAAGGCCAACCTGCTCCTCGCGCTGGGTGGGCATGCCGGCACGGATCTCTGCCAGGAACCAGTGCTGGAACTCGGGACTGGTCTCGAGAACGCCGCCGCCCACGATTAAGGCGTCAGGGTCGAAGGTGTTCACCATTTCGTCGAAGAACAGTCCCAAGGCGTGGGCCTGAACCCGGAAAATTTCCTTGCACATGGGATCGCCTTTGTCGGCGAGACCGCGGACCGCCTTGGCCGCCTGGTGGCGGTCCTGTTTTGCCAGGTCGTGGCCGGCATAGCGCGGCAGGAAATACGGGAGAAGCGTTTTTTCGATGGCGGTGAGAGAGCAGAGCGATTCCAGGTCGCCGATTCGTCCGCAATTGCATTGGGGCTTGATGCCGCTGATGCCGGCGATGCTCTGGTAGGGAATGAGCACGTGGCCGAGTTCTCCACCGAATCCGTTCTTGCCCTTCACGACGTTGCCATCGAGGATGATGCCTCCGCCGTTGCCGGTGCCGACGACGTCGGACACCGAGGTTTCGCGGCTGTTGGCGCCGAAGATCGTGTAGTGTCCCCAGAGCGCGGCCGCGTTGGCATCGTTCAAGTAGGAGACGGGCTTGCCGAGCTTGTGGGCCATACCCTCGCGAATGTCGAAGCCTGCCCACTTAGCGTGCACGAAGTTCGTGGATCCTCGGGCACTGAGCTGGCCGGCAGCACTGGCGGGGCCGGGAGTGTCGAGGCCAACGGCGACTACGTCGTCCAGAGCAACGCCGGCTTTGTCGGTGGCGATCTTGAGGCCGTCGGCGATCTGCTGGAGGCAGACGTCTGGCCCTTGCTTGGAAAGGGCGGGATGCTCGCACAAGCCCTCGATGAGAAACTGCTCGTGCTGGTTCACTAACGTGTAGTTGATGGCCGTTCCGCCCAGATCCACTCCGGCTACGACTTGCATGGTTCTCTCCTGCAGCGTTCGATGTTGAGCCCGCCCAGCTTAGCAGAAATGGGATGATGCGCTCACGCAGGCAGATGATGAGAGGGGTGTCTAAGCGCGACTCTGCCCAAAAACATCCGTGTGAGGGTAGGGGCCCCTTCGGCTTCGCTCAGGGCAGGCTCTTCGACTCCGCTCAGGGTGACAGGTGTTGGAGAAGCTGGAATGCGGAGAACGCCATCGGATCACGGACTCTGGTGGCGTCCTTCCGCCCAGCGTTGTCGAATGGTCGCCAGCAACCGCTCCTTGTCGTTTTGCATTTCCCGCACCAGGGCCTGATTGCCCGTTTCTTCGTGCCGCGCTGCCCACAGAACCATCTCGGTGAGAACGGGTGCGAGATCGATTCCCTTTGGTGTGAGGCGGTAAATCAGCTTGCGGCCGTCGGACGGATCCCGCTCCGTCGCGAGGATTCCATAATTCTCCAGACGGCGCAGGCGATCGGCCAATATGTTCGTGGCAATCCGCTCATGGGAATTCAGGAATTCCTTGTAGGTTCGCGACCCCCTCAGCATCATGTCGCGGATGATCAGCAGCGACCAGCGATCACCCAACATTTCGACCGACGCATTGAGCGGACACCCCGACCGGCGCCTGGTCCGTGTCCCTTTTGGCATGTTTATAGAGTAGAACAAATTTACTTGCATTTTACAAGTGAAATGTGTATGGTTCTACGACGATAGGGTTGAGTGGCCGGGGAAAGAGACTCAACCACAAGGGTCACAGAGGATCACGGGGCACCTAATCAGAGTTCCTAAACTATTTTTTGTGGGGTGGTCGATTTCGCGTCGGCCTGATCGTCTATAGAACAGGAGCACGTCCGACTTCCCTGGCAGCGGCACTCGCTAACGGGGGCGGTTGAATTGTGCTCAGGTAGTCAATTGCAACTCAGCAAACAAACAAAGGAGATAGAAGATGGACACAAAACCAACGCATGAACAAGCTCAACTCCATCTGCAAGTCTATGAAATGCGCCGCGAGGCTCGACTGCGCCAGGCACGGGACTGGTTCTTCAAGAACTACCAGGTGAGCACTCTCGAGGACGCGATGCGAATCGCAGCGCCCGGAACGGAAGGCGGCCAGTTTGTGGGGATGGTGCTCGGCTATTGGGAGCAAGCCTGCGCGTTGCTCAACTATGGCCTGCTGCACGAAGATCTTTTCTTCGAGACGAGCGGTGAGTTCTTTGGAGTCTGGGAACTTGCCAAGGTGGTCGTCCCAGACGGCCGGAAGAAGTTTGCATACAACGGGTACCTTGCCCACATGGAAAAAGCTGCACAGCGTTACGAGACGTGGATCGAAAGCCGGTCACCGGGTCATATCGCTGCCATGCGTGAGTTCATGAAACAGATGCGGGCTCAGCTTTCGAAAGCGGCCTGAGGGATTCAAACGGACTATCCCACCCTTCGAAACGCGCGAAGGGTGGGGCAGCCGCAATACGTTTCCATGAACATGCATTTCAAGGATCCGGCATGGAGCACGGCGCGGCGGAGAGCTACGGCAAGTTGGTGAAGTGGTTGGCCTCGCCAGAGGTGGCTCCATCGAAAGGGGAGGAGGAGAGGCATGAGCGAAATACACGTTCAGCGACGGATTGGTCAAAGCATTGGCGCTGTGCTTGCGGGCATCCTCGTGGGCATCACGGTGACGATCGGCACCGACATTCTGCTGCACGCAACCGGCGTCTTCCCGCCGTGGGGTCAGCCGGTGACGGAGGGGCCGTTAGCGCTGGCGACGGCTTATCGCATCATTTACGGCATTGCGGCCGGTTACCTCACGGGGCGGCTCGCGCCCGCTCAGCCGGTGCAGCACGCATTAGCAGGCGGCTTGGTGGGCCTGGTCGTGAGCACGGTGGGCGCGGTGGTGACCTGGAATCGCGGACCCGCCTTCGGGCCCCACTGGTATCCGCTCGCTCTCATTGTCACCGCACTGCCCTGCGCTTGGGCGGGAGGCACGCTCCGCGTCGTTCAATTGCGCGCACACCCAGCATCGTTGGATTAGGTTTCCCAAGGGAAGGGCATACAAAGCAAGATCAAAAGGAGCAACGCATGAGCAAGGTACGGGTGCTGGTTGGTACACGCAAAGGTGCGTTTGTGCTGACGTCAGACGGCAAGCGCGAGAAGTGGGACATCAACGGGCCGCATTTTGCGGGCTGGGAGATGTATCACTTGAAGGGATCGCCAGCGGATCCGAACCGGTTGTACGCGTCGCAGACCAGCGGATGGTTCGGGCAGATCATTCAACGCTCGGACGACGGCGGCAAAACCTGGCACCAGCCCGGAACGCCTCCTGGCGAACAGGTCGCGCCCGGCGGCATGCCCAAAGGCGAGAGCAACAAGTTTGTTTACGACACGTCCGCGGAGACCGGCAAACCGCTCACCACGCATCAGTTTTATGACGGGAAGCAGCATCCGTGGGAGTTCAAGCGAGTCTGGCATCTGGAGCCGTCGCTGACCGATCCCGACACGGTTTACGCGGGCGTGGAGGACGCCGCTATTTTCCGCTCGACCGATGGCGGCAAGAACTGGAAGGAGCTCCCCGGCCTGCGCGGCCATGGCACTGGCCCCAAATGGCAGCCGGGGGCGGGCGGCATGTGCCTGCACACCATTATTCTGGATCCCAGCAATCCCCAGCGAATCTTCATCGCCATCTCGGCGGCGGGCGCGTTTCGGACCGATGACGGCGGCAAGACGTGGAAGCCGATCAACCGTGGGCTGCGTTCGCAATATATCCCCGACCCGACGGCCGAGGTCGGACACTGCGTTCACCACATCGCTATGAACCCGTCGCGCCCGGGCGTGCTCTTCATGCAGAAGCACTGGGACGTGATGCGCTCGGACGACGCCGGCGATTCGTGGCGGGAGGTCAGCGGCAACCTGCCCACCGACTTCGGCTTCGTGATTGACGTGCACGCGCACGAGCCGGAGACCATTTACGTTGTCCCCATCAAGAGCGACTCGGAACACTATGTGCACGAGGGGAAGCTGGGCGTGTATCGCAGCCGCACGGGCGGCAACGAGTGGGAGGCGCTGACGAAAGGTCTGCCGCAGAGCGACTGCTATGTGAACGTGCTGCGCGACGCGATGGCGGTGGACTCGCTCGATAAGTGCGGCATCTATTTTGGGACGACGGGCGGGCAGGTGTACGCTTCCGCGGATGCGGGAGATTCGTGGTCGCCGATTGTGCGGGACCTTCCGGCGGTGCTTTCGGTTGAGGTGCAAACGCTGGCGTGAGCAGCGGGTGAAATGACGGACGGAGTTTCACACTCGCTGAATGTTCGCGACAAGGCGGATTTTCTTCACCGGCTGATGGTCGAACTTGCCGGCAACGCTTACATGTCGCTTGAAGGCGATCTTTCGTCCTGTCGGCTCACTGATGATCTGGTCGCGACGCGTGACGAAACAACAATCCTCAAGCGCAACACGCTCGCACCGAAACAGGACTTTGTCGTGTTGCGCTTGACGCCCGAAACCGTCGCTCCAATCTTCAAGCAGGTGATGGCGGCAGGCCTCAAGCGCGCGATCATCCACGTGCAGATTGAGCGAAGCGGCGTGCTGGAGTTGGGCGCGTACGACCACTTCCATCACGAATGTGTCGTGACTGGACCCGGCATCAGCCTGGCACTGCTCGACGAACTAGAGAATACGAACGTGCTGCGCGGCTTCAAGGTCGCAGCATCTGGGAATGACTAAAGTGATTCGAGTGGTACTGCCGCATCATCTTCGCACCCTAGCGAATGTTCGGGGTGAGGTGGAGCTTACGGTAGAGGGTCCGGTTACGCAGCGTTCGGTGCTCGATGCGCTCGAGGCTGGCTATCCGATGCTGCGCGGGACGATTCGCGATCACGTCACGCAACAGCGCCGGCCGTTTTTGCGGTTCTTTGCGTGTCAGGAGGATCTCTCCCACGAGCCGCCGGATGCCCCGCTGCCTGATGCGGTCGCGTCGGGGAAGGAGCCGTTTATCGTGATCGGGGCGATTGCCGGCGGGTAGGCGCGCAGCACCCACCTTTCTTGCAGAGTGGACACGAGGATGGGCATGCGGCATTGTGCCTCCGAGGAAAACCTTAAACCAAAGAGGGCACAGAGGAACACTGGGGACTTAATCAGAGTTTTCTCAGCGTATGGTTCTGCTGCTTCAGTGAGATGTTCCTGGCCAAGCAGTTTTTTGCATCCACAATCAATGTATATACATCTATTGCGATATGAACGCATCGCTCCGACCCGCTTTGCCGTGCATGTGTGGCAGCTTCCGCCGAACGTCTCGCGCTCTTACCCAGCTTTATGAGCAAGCGCTCCGTCCGCTGGGGCTGCGGGCGACCCAGTTCACCATCCTGCAAGTGCTTGCGCTGGCGGGAGAAGTGTCGCAGGGCCAACTTGGCGGAATGCTGGCGATGGACAGCACGACCCTGACTCGAACGCTCGAAATCATGGGCCGGCACGGCTGGATCACAGAACGCCGCGGCCGAGATCGAAGAGAACGACGGCTGCGTCTGGCGAAAGCCGGAGAGGTGCAACTCAACCGCGCGCTGCCGGCTTGGGAGAAAGTTCAATCGCGCCTGCGCCGCCAGGTCGGGGAGCAGGCTTGGAACAGCCTTCTGCACCTCACGAATCAGGTAACAGACCTAATCACAAATTAAGGAGACTCGATATGAAACACTATGGAAAGCTCGCCGTGGGTTTTATCGCCGGCTGGTTCGTCTTTGTTCTGTCCGCTTCGGCCCTGCACCTGTTCAAGAATGATTCGAATCGCATCGGGCTTGCGGTGGCACTGGCTGCACTCACACCGATTGTGGTGTTCTGGTTGTGGTTTGCCAGGTCGGAACAATTTCGGCAGTTCGCATTGTCCTTGAACCCGCGCATTCTGACGTTGGTGCAATCGTGGAGAATTCTCGGGTTCACTTTCGTCCTGCTGGAGGCTTACGGACGGCTCCCGGCAATCTTTGCGTTGCCCGCAGGATATGGCGACATGGCCATCGGAGCGACCGCTTCGCTGGTGGCCCTGACGCTTGCCAATCCCGCTCATCGCAAGAGCTTCATTCTCTGGCAAGGGCTTGGGATCGCAGATCTGGTTATGGCGGTGAGCCTGGGCACAACCGCACCCTTGCTGAGCCCGCACGGAACTCCGATGGTGCTTATGACGGTGCTGCCGTTGAGCCTGGTCCCGACTTTCATTGTGCCGCTGCTCCTGATCCTTCACATTGTTTGCATAGCCCAGGCCAGGGCTTGGAAGAGCGCTGTCGACTACGCGCGTCCCGTGGCAAGACCGGTGCAGGCCTCAGCGACAGGCGGGGTTCAATCGCAGCGAAGGGCGGGATGAAACAAACAATGACGCAGAATGTTCGCGTCCCGGGCAGCGTCTTGCGGGCGGCTCCCGCCGCCCGCAGCCTGAGAATCGCGGACGGTGGAATGCTGCGATAAGTAGGTAGTGTAGTTCTGGCGGAATCCAGAGAGTAAGAAGTGGGTCGCGGCCTGCCTTCGCCGGGTAAAGCACCGCACGCGCTGGGACGAGGGGACCGGGTCTTGATGGCAAAGTGGAAATTCGTCCCCTGGGGTTGCATGATGTGGTGCGCGCTTGGGCACAGGAATCTGAGTAGTTACAGGTGGGAGTTCAGGAGGAACCGGAACCGCGGAACGCATGGAGATTGCTATTGCGATGCTTCCGGGCGGGACGTCATCCGCCCACCAAGCGCCAACGGGACTTTCACCTTCGCGCACCCCGACTTGCTTGGACGCGTAGGACGACCTACTCTGCTCTCATGAGAGGTTCGGCTTGAGTACAAACTCGTCGCGCGTGAATCTTGGGGAGCACACAGGCCGAAGAAAGGCGTAGCAGTGCAATACACCACCACGGTTGCTGGCAATCCCTTCGCTGTGCTGACCGCTATTGTGGCTCCCGCCATCCTCACCAATGCCTCATCGGTTCTGGCGCTGGGCACGAGTAACCGCCTGGCACGGGTCGTGGATCGGACTCGGGTGGTGGCAGGGGAGTTGGCTGCCTTCGAGCCCAACAGTCCGGATTATCAATTGTGGCTTGCACAGCTTGAGCCTCTGCAGGTACGCGCTCAACTGCTGGTGAAGGCTCTGCGACTCTTCTACGCTGGACTCGGATTGTTCGCTGCCTCCGCTCTGGTCTCGGTGGGAGGTTCCATTGCGGCCTACTACGGCCAGAGACTTTTTTTTGAAGGAGCTGCCGCGCTTGCGGTGCTGACTGGCGCATCGGCAGTCCTGGGATTGGCCTCCGGATGCGTGCTGATGGTTCGCGAAACCCAACTCGCGGTCCGCAACCTGGCAGAGGAGGCGAAAATCCGAGCCCGACATCACCGCGTTGTCCAGCCGCCCCGATAGTACAGTCGACGCTTCCATTTTTCCGCAAACTCTAGCGAGATCGCGGCATTGCGGGAAAGAGCTTGGGAGGCCGGAGGGCGAGGGTTCGAGCGTAGCTTGGGGTTGGCGTTCTTACTGCGGTGGTGGACCCACTCATCGCAACTTACGCGATGAGTGGGGCACCCAAGTTTGCGTTGCTGCTAGCTTTCGCGGACAGGAGTGTCCGCGCCACACTACTTCTTGGGAGCGATCGAGTCCTTGGCAGCTTTCGCTACGCGGAACTTCACTACGGTCTTGGCCTTGATCTGAATGGGTTCTCCGGTTTGCGGGTTGCGTCCCATGCGGGCCTTGCGGTGTGCCTTCACGAGGCGGCCCAGGCCGGGGACGACGAACACGCCGTTCTTCTTGGTTTCTTTAATCGCGGTGTCGGCGAGATGCTCGAGGAAAGTTGCGGCGGTCTTGTTGTTGGTGCCGATCTTTTCGGCGAGATGGCGGGTGAGCTGAGTTTTGGTCATACCAGAAGCCATGAAATTCCTCCTTCAGGAACAGAACAAATTTGCTGTGTTCGAGCGCATAGTAACGCAGTCGGCTGTGGAAAAGTAGCATTTTATGCAGATTTTATGCGGTTTTCAGTAAGGTACCCCCTGGAAAACGGGCTTGAACCGCAGGGTTGGACGATTCCGGTGTACTAAAACGGCCTCGGACGCGGGAGGGCGGAGGGCGGGTCTCGGGTCTCAGGTCTCAGGTCTCAGGTCTCAGGAAAAGCTCAGACTTTGAGACCTGGTTTCCAGTTATTGCTTTCCGACTTTGGCCTCGCACGGTGATTCGTTCGCTGGATCTACCGCGGGCGCAGGCCGCAAGCGTGCGACACGCAGTACCGATTGCGCGCAAACCACCGATACCCTACATGGATCAGGCGATTGAACCCCGGCAAACTGAAAACCGCGTAGAACGGAGAGGCCCACCAGATGCGGCGGGTGACGTAGAGATAAACATCGGCTCCGGAGATGAGTTGGCTGGCTGGGGTCAGCAGGCGGATGTCGGTCACCAATTCCTCATAGGGCATTTTCAGCGTCTCACCGACCCAGGCCTCCTCCAGCGTTGCGATCTTGAATCCGTGCCGCTCGAGCGTGGGTCTCCAAAAGTTCACCCAGCGCGAACAGAATCCGCAGTGCCCGTCGTAGAGCACCCACCCTCGAACCGGGTGTCCGGAGTCAATGTTCATGGCTGCGTCACAGTCTCCGCCCGCGCATCACGGCCACGGGCGATCCCTCGGCGAGAAATGCTGACGCCGGAGTGCCGCGTAATACCGATACCAGTTCGCGCCCATAGAGTTCTTCAACCTCGCCCGCAAATTCTGCTCGCCGAGCCGTCCAGACCCGCCACGACGGATGGGTCACCTGATATTCCACCGTTCCTCCGTCCCGCTGCGCTACATATCCCCAATAATGCTCGGTGATGAACTCCTGTTCCGAGCCGGTCGTCAGCGGCTGCGAGTTCCCCTCCGCCTCCAGAATCATCGTGTTCCACCCGCGCTCCGTTCGCCAGCGATATGACACAGCGGGAGCGTGTGGGCCATTGGCATCAATCTGGTGGGTCATGGGCAGCGCCACGTAGTTTTCGTTATAAAGAGTCCGCGCGATGAGAGCGATGGCCCGGCGCGGCACAATCTCGCGAACAAAAACGACACCTCTGCGCACCTCTTGCCCCTCCCGCCGCCGCACGTAGAAGCGCAGGTTCACTTCGTCGAAATTCGCGTGAAACGGAATGGGGAGACCCAGAAGCCGCGTTTTCAGGAATCGAAATCCTACCAGACTGACAAACACTTTCCCGTTCCAGCAATCCAGCTCGGTTCCCCTCGGCACGAACTTCAGGAGCAGCCCCTGATCGACCTCATAGTTCAGCAGGGCCAGATGACGCCATTCCGCGGTCAGAAAAACACGCTCGGAATCCATACGTTAAGGATGGCACCCGCCTCCGCTTCGATTCAAATGCCGGCATTCATCAGAATTTAACTCTGCTGTCACCGCGCGTTCACGAACAGGCACTAGCGTTTCTAACGGGCGAGCCAACGGCCATTGTGGGGATGGATGGCGGCCCGACGCTTTGAATCTCTCAAAAAGGAAGGCGACTGACATGAAGAACAAGGCCGTAGTCTTGGCCATTCTAACTGCCGCGTTGACGTGCGCAGCATTTGCGCAACAGGGTCCGGTTCCGAAGGGCGTTCCGCACCTGGACCACGTTTTTGTAATCATGATGGAGAACCACGGCTACACGCAGATTTTCAACAACCCGAACGCGCCGTTCATCAACTCGTACGCGATGGCGGCGAACCTGGCGACGAATTACTACGGCGTCGCGCATCCGAGTCTGACGAACTACCTGGAGGTGGTGGGCGGGTCGAACTTCGGCGTGCTGAGCGACAACAACTCGGACTGGCACAACGGATCGTGCAGCACGAACCTCTCCACCGGAATTCCGGACACCGATAACCCGTCCAGTTCCGCCATCTGTCCGATCGGGGGAGTGGGAACGGACGCGGCGACGCTGGCCATGGACTTCACGAACGAGACCCAGGGACCTCCGGGAGAAGTGAACATTGACGGCGCACTGTCGTTTGCGGCCAACCCGAAGACGGTTGGGGAGACGATTGCCGATCAGCTGGTGGATGCGGGACGGACGTGGAAGAGCTATCAGGAGAACCTGCCGGCGGGCGGCCCCGATCGCGTGAACTACAGCGACGGATTCTTCACCAACCTGACGGACTTCAGCAAGATCAATCCGCAGCTGACGCCGCCGCTGTCACAGGCCAACGTCGTGAGCCTGTACGCTGCCAAGCACAATCCGTTCGTTTACTTTGCCAACGTGCAGGCAGGGACGAACCCGCTGAACAGCTACGCGAACGTGGTGGACTTCAACGCGCTGTATGGCGACCTGCGCTCGGGGAGAGTGCCGGACTACTCGTTCATCGCGCCCAACCAGTGTAACGATCAGCATGGACGCGGGAACGCCGGGGCGTTCTGCTATTACGATCCGAACGACGACGGCACGCAGGCGAGTTTGAATCCGGCGCTGATTTACCAGGGGGATGTCACGGTGCAGCGGCTGGTGACGGCGATCCACAACTCGCCGGCGTGGCGGCGGGGACACAATGCGATTGTCGTGCTGTGGGACGAGAATGACTACAGCCTGGCTCCCAACACGAACCGGGTGATGACGATCGTGGACACCAACTACGGGCACCACCAAGTGCAGAGCGGGCGGCAGTACACGCACTTCTCGCTGCTGAAGTCGATCGAGGCGGGGTTCGGGCTGCCGTGTTTGAATCATGCTTGCGACGAGAACGTGGATGTGATGTCCGATCTGTTTGGCGGACAGCGGGAGGGAAAGTAATCGCTGTCTGGAACGCACCAGGGCCTGGTCGGCATGGCTGACCAGGCTCTTTCTCTTTTTCGCGTACGGAGTGGGGCATCGGTCAATTTCACGTCGCGAACCGCGCCAAGACCTCCTCGGGTTGCAGGCCGCTCCGGCGCAAGTGGCGGATGCTTAGGGCATCGTGGCGTTTGGCGAGACGGATTCCGGACGGGTCGCGTACCAGGTCGCAGTGGAAATAATCGGGCGTGGCGTAAGCGAGGGCGCGAATTAGAAGGAGCTGACGGGCGGTGGATTTGAGGAGGTCAGCGCCGCGGACTACCTCAGTGATGTGCATGGACTGGTCGTCGACAACGACTGCGAGCTGGTAGGCGGGGACGTCGTCGCGGCGCCAGATCAGGAAGTCTCCGAAATCGCGGCCAGCGATGTAGCGCTGCGAACCCAGATTCAAGTCGGTGAATGTGATTTCGCTGGCGTCGGGAACGCGGAAGCGCCAGTTCACTCCGGCGGGCTCGGGGAATTGGGACGCGTCGGTGCGGCAGCGGCAGTGGCCGGGATAGATGGGCTCATCGTCGGAATCGTTGGGCGCGGTTGGGACTTGCGCGAGGTCCTTGCGGGAGCAGGTGCAGGGGTAGATGAATCCTTGGTCGCGCAGGTGGCGCCAGGCCGCGAGATAGTGCGTGCGGCGCTCGCTCTGTGCGTAGGGACCGTAGGGGCCGCCGCAGTCGGGGCCTTCGGTCCAGCGGAGTCCCAGCCAGCGGAGGTCTTCGATCATGGCCTCGGCGAACTCGGGGAGGGAGCGCTGGGGGTCGAGATCTTCGTTGCGGAGGATGAGGGTGCCGTGATGGTTGCGGGCGCGTTGGGCTGCTATCGAGAAGGTACGGGCGTGGCCTGCGTGGAGCAGGCCCGTGGGGGAGGGGGCGAGGCGGCCGCGGTAGCTTGATGGTGGTGAGTCGGGCATAAGAATGAAAAAGGACGCAACGCTAAGAGTGCGAGAGAACTGGGTCGTCCCTCCGGGACTTCATTCATTTTCCCATCCTACCCCGCGCTGAAGCGCGGGGCTAAGTTGGCTCGCCCCTCCGGGGCTGGATTCACCACTTTGTTGCGCCGGGTTGCCCACCAACGATTTCTCGCACACGCTCCTGAAAACTTGCCCTTCTCCGCTTGCCGTCCCGACGTTGCTCGCGCGGCCGGCGGGAGACGCGGCAAGCCGCGTCTCTACGGCGCCGACTGCTCTTCGCTGAGCGTCTCGGCCATGCACAGATGATAAGGGAAATGCCCGCGTCGGAGATGTGTCTGGGACGACACGGCGTGGTTGGCGGAGCACGGTGGACTGCGGCCACGGACGGGCTAAGCGCCGCTGAATCAACAGCGCGCGGAATGGTCCGACTCCTGCCTTTATCTCCTGCGACTGCTTCAGGCAGCGGGAGGTGAATATGTCAGCGATTTGGAAATCCACAAGTAAGGGAACGAGTAACAACACATATACCGGGACGATGCTTTCGTCCTGGTCGCGCCAGCAGAAGCTGGCAATGATCGCGGGCTTCGTGATTCTGGGAATATTGCTTGGGGTGAGCGCGTGCTCGAAGCAATCGTCGAAACCGGCGCTGGTCGGCGCTTCTGGGCCGACGCAGAGTGCGGGTGCCCCAGCTGCAACCACCACAACGACACCGACCACAACCATTGCTTCGACCACTCCGGTGGCGCCGCCTAAGAAAGCGCATAAGAAGCGGCCGACGGTGGTGACTTACAGCGATGCTAACTCTGGCGTGTCCTTTGTTTATCCACGCAAGTACGAGTTGGCATCGGGTGACAAGGTTCAGGCGCAATCTGCCGACATGGGCGCGGCTGCGATGAATTTCGTCCAGCCAGGAGGAGTTGTGGTGGCTGCGGTGGCGCTGCCGGCTGCCTCGTATCCGGGGACGGACTTCGCTTCGGCGTTCTTCAATGTGAACGTGAATCGCAGCCTGTCGGAACAGGAGTGCTCGCACTTCGCCCTCGTCGATAAGCGCAAAGCGGACGGCCAGGCGGCGGCTGCAGAGAAGGTCACGATTGGGTCGAAAGACATGGAGATGACTTCGGACTTTTCTGCGAACGCGGTGAGGCAGGCGGAAGCGAAGTACTACCACAGCTACGAAAACGGAGCTTGCTACGAGTTCGTGCTGGGGCTGGGGACGGCGGGATACGGCACAGCGGACGGCGTTGAGCCAGTGGACCGCGCGGAAGTATTCAAGAAGCTGGAGAAGATACTGGCTTCGGTGAAAATCCAGCCGGTGGAGCAGGAGCATGTGGCGGCGAAGACGGTGGAGAACGGGGAGCCGGCGAAGTAGGTTGGTAACCCGAGGCGCGCCACAGGAGCGGGAAGGCCACGCGGGAAAACTGCGTGGCCTTTGCGCGTTGAAGGAAGGAAGGTCGGTTAGCAGGCTGCGGAAAAAGTATGTTCTGTGCAGCAGTCTGACCGCAGCGGCTAAAGCCGGGGACTGAAAACAGGCCAGTGATCGCAGCGCTGAAGCACTGCGCCACCCAGACTCCAGCGCGAGACCGAGTCGTTCCGCGGCCGGCAGGACGGGCGAGGACGCCCGTCGCTCCACTGGATGGCCGTGGGAGCGTACAATTTTCGGGGAATCCTTATTAAGGAGCCGGTGATGACGCAGAAGATCATTGAAGTGGTTGGAACTTCTAAGGACAGTTTTGCGAAGGCGGCGGAGAACGCGGTGGCCGAAGCGGCGAAGACGGTGCGCGGGATTAAGTGGGCGCATGTGGACTCGCTCGACATGCAGCTGGATGGAGCGAAGGTTTTGCTGTATCGGGCGACGACGAAGATTTATTTTGATGTGGAGCACTGAGGGAGAGCGTGGGAGACGCGGCGAGACGCGTCTCTGCCGGGGCGGTGCTGATCTAATTCCGCGTTCTGTGGGTGCCCGAACGATGTGGACGATGCGGGATTTGCTGACATGTTCATAGAAATTCTAAAACGTGTTGGAGTTGTGCTTGAAGTTATTGGAATTGCGCTGGGCGCCATCACGGTGATGATTCTCTGGTTGATCTTCTGGATCGCCCCTGATCCCGTTGCAACCACAGTGAGGATGTGGCGTTCTTTCATAGAAACGATGATTCCAAGAATGCGGAATTAGATCAGTACTGCCGGCGCGTTTTGTTTGACCGATTTCCACAGGGCACGATAGACTGGATGGGTTTGCCTGTACTTGCGGACCCGTTCTGGGGCCGCGCCGCGATCTCGGTCAGAAGCCGCAGCGGAAAAACAGCAAGCACAAGATTTGGACCAGCTGAGCTGGGTCGGCTGGGCGGACAAGAGTGTCCGCCCTACACGAGCAATTGGAGGACTTATGTACGCGGTGATCCGCGCTGGTGGTAAGCAATATAAGGTGGCTCCGGGAGATGTGATCCGGGTGGAAAAGATGACTGGCACCGACGGGCACGTGCAGTTTGGCGACGTGCTGGCGGTTTCTTCGGAAGCGGGCAGCGTGGTGCGTCCGGGGTCGGGAGCGAGCGTGACCGGTGAAGTGGTGGATCAGGGACGGGCTGCCAAGATCCTGGTCTTCCATTACAAACGGAAGAAGCAGTACAAGAAGCTGCGCGGGCATCGTCAGGACTTTACGGCGGTGCGGATTACCGAGATTGCCTTCGACGGGCAGTCGTTCAAGGCGCCGGATCTTCCGAAGAAAGAGAAGAAGGTGAAGACGGCGGCGGAGGGCGGCGAAGCTCCGGCCGGGGCGGCTAAGACTGCTAAGAAGAAGGCGGCGGGCAGGAAGACTGCTTCGAAGAAGGCTACGCCTAAGAAAAAATAAAACCCCAGGCCCTTTGGGCCTGACGCGGACAGGAGTGTCCGCGCCACACATGCAAATTTAGAGTTGCCGGCGAGACGCCGGCGCTACGAGGAATTATGGCGCATAAAAAAGGACAGGGAACTTCACGAAACGGGCGCGATTCGAACGCGCAGCGGCTTGGGTTTAAGGCCTTCGGCGGACAGGTGGTGCCGGGCGGAACGATTATCGTGCGGCAGCGCGGGACTCGGGTGAAGCCGGGGCTGAACGTCGGCCGGGGCAAGGACGATACGCTGTTCGCCAAGATCAGCGGGCGGATCAAGTTTATGGATAAGGGCTCGATGGGGAAGTTTGTGATGATCGAGCCGTTGGAAGCGAAGTAACGGCACTGGGAGTGGGCCGGGACGGACGGCGCTCCAATGAATTCGGGCCGGCGAGACGCCGGCGCTACGAGCCTCGGCTTTGGGTCGAGGCTTTTTCGTTGCGGGATTATTCCTTGCCACCGGCTAACTGCGGAGCTTCGCTCCGCTGGACAGCCGAGGGCGGCTGTCCCTACGTGAGATCTGGTGGTGCTTGCTATCGCGGACAGGAGTGTCCGCGCCACACAACATGTTTATTGATGAGGCAATAATCCGGGTCAAGGCTGGGAATGGCGGGAACGGCTGCATGGCGTTCCGGCGGGAGAAGTATGTTCCTCGAGGCGGGCCTTCGGGGGGCGATGGCGGCAAGGGCGGCGATGTCTGGATGGAATCGAGCGAGCGGCACAATACGCTGGTGCATTTTCGATTCAATCCGGAATACAAGGCGGAGCGCGGACGGCACGGCGAGGGCGCTAAGAAAACCGGGCGTGACGGGGAAGACATCGTTCTGAAAGTGCCGGTGGGAACGATTCTGTACGACGAGGAGACGGGCGAAAAGGTCTACGATTTTTCGCGCGCGGATGAACGCGTGGTGATTGCTCGCGGCGGGCGTGGCGGGCGCGGGAACGCGCAGTTTGCGACTTCTACGCACCAGGCGCCACGTGAGCATGAGGAAGGACGCCCGGGCGAAGAGCGGTCATTCCGTCTGGAGTTAAAGCTGCTGGCGGATGTGGGGCTGGTCGGATATCCGAATGTGGGGAAGTCGACTTTGATTTCGCGGATCTCGGCGGCGCGTCCGAAGGTTGCGGATTATCCGTTTACTACGCTCGAGCC
Organism: Terriglobia bacterium; assembly: GCA_020073015.1. Lineage (GTDB taxonomy): Bacteria > Acidobacteriota > Terriglobia > Terriglobales > Acidobacteriaceae > Acidiflorens. Next base: position 25,748 of record JAIQFZ010000026.1, read on the forward strand.
GAACCTGGGCGTAGTGGTGGTGGCCGACAAGAAAAACGAGGTCAGCTTCGTGGTAGCCGACATTCCTGGCCTGATTGAAGGCGCACACACGGGGGCGGGGCTGGGAACGCAGTTTCTGCGGCACATCGAACGGACCCGACTGCTGGTGCACCTGGTGGATGTTTCGGATGCGAGCGGGCGCGACAACGTGGTGAAAGATGTTGACGTGATCATGGGTGAGCTGGCCAATTTTGGAGCTGATCTGGAGAAGAAGCCGATGCTCATGGCGGCTTCGAAGATCGATGTGGCGAATCCGGAGAAGCTGAAAAAACTGAAGCAGTGGGCGACGCGGAAGAAGATGAAACTCTATCCCATCTCCGCGGTTACGGGCGAAGGAATCGACAAGCTGAGGTTTGCGATGGCAGACGAAGTGGAGCGGGTACGAAAGGCCTTAGCGGCCGTTGGTTAAACTCCCACCTCCAGCCTCAGCGCCTGCAGGCGATCTCATACGACAGCACTCAAACGGCTTGCCTGAACAGGCCGCGGAAAAAGTACTTCCTGGTGGACAGTCTCACCTCAGCGGCTAAAGCCGGCACTGAAAACAAGCCAGTTATCGCAGCGATAAATCGCTGCGCCACCCAAAATCAACTGCAACATCGAGTTTTCCCGCAGCCACTGAAGGCATGCCCTGATACGAATCAGAACTTGCACTACGGCTGTCGGCCAAGGAAAATGCGGAGAGTGCCCCAACGCTACTCGGCTAATCGTTCATCACCCAGATCGACCCCGGCATTCCGACCTTCCCCCTTCACACTCGCCAATAGTCGGGCCGCCACTGCTGAACTGCTTTCTTAATCTCGGCACGGGACAGCTTCTCGGACAAGGCTCTGGCCGCCAGGGCTGGCAGTTCCGCATCGGAAGCAAAGCGCAGTCCAACCAATTGCGATTCCGTGAATTCTCCGATGCGGGGACGAAGCGATTCGCCCAGCAGGTTCGCCAGCCGCATTCTCTCCTCGAGCCGGATGACCCGATCCTGCACCTTGAGGGCGTAGAGGCGGATCTTGAACACGGCGACCACCGCCGCGACCATTACGACGAGCATCCATGCAGAATGCAGTCCTGGCCTTCTGATCAGATGGACAATGCTCAGGATCAGTGTGATGGCGAATACCGGCAAGACGAAAAAGTGGAAGGGAGGATCATAACGAGTGTGATTGGAGTACGTCTGAGAGACAGGGTCGGCCATGGGTAAGACTCCTTTGGAAGGTCGCAATCATCATCGCATGGATACGAACGGAATGCCGTCGGGCAATCGCGAGAAGCTATGGCTGAGGCGTTGTTGCGCCTTTCACCGAACTCACCAGCACTTTGGCCAGGACGAGCAGGGCGAGCAAAGAAATCACGCCGAGCGAGATCACGCAGTAGAGGCACCACACTCCCAGGACGTGCTGCTCGATCCGCGCCAGGTAGAGCGAGAAGGCTAAGGCTGCCAGCACGGGGACCAGCATTAGACGGTAGGCTTGCTTGAAGGCGAGCACCGCTAGCAACAGGTATCCGGTGATGCCGATAGCGGCGACCGGGACACCTGCCAGCGTGGCATACGGGCTGTGGTTGACGATGCCGCAATCCCAGCGCTCGTTGATACTGCAGGGCGACGTGTCGGTGCGGTAGTGTTCGCGCAACGCGAGCGCGGAAGTCGTGATGCCCATCACCGCTAGCAGGATCAGGATCCATCTCATGAGGATCATTCTACTTTCCGATGCAGAAGGTGAGGCTAGCGACTATCTGACACAAAACAATCTGGTTGCTGAACAACTGTCGACATCGGAGTACATGCCGGAGTACACAGCAGCGTGCTATGGCATTTTGGATTTCCGGTGCGGTAGCATTCTAGTCTAGTCCATGGGAACCATGACAGAAGCGACCGCAAGCAACAAAGCCGGCTCCCGCGAGAGAAAACTGAAGCACAGTCGTGCAGGTTTTGCGGACCAACTCAGAAACTCGCGGACCGCCACGCCTCGCCCAGTTGTGGATTCGTCTTTTGCTTGTACTGAACATTCAAACCGGGAGCCCCCAGGAGTTATCAATATTCTCGCGGGCATGATCCCAAGCTAAGGCGTTATGGGTACGCGACCCGAAAATTACAGATCAGAACTCTTACCGAGGACGAGATACGCGATTCGGGAATCCGCGACTTGGAAATCCGGATGCTCGGTGCAAATGGGGTTGCTAGCAGAGCGAGCCGCCTAATGAACTTACCCCGCCAGTTTGATACGCAGTTGGACTTGGACATATTGATTGTCCTTACGGCGGACGCGGCAGTTCACTTTCTCGCCGCCCACGGATTCATTAATGAACGGAAGCTCATATTGATCTCCCTCTTCTAGGGCTCTGGACCCACGCACTCGCCCGCTTGTCGGATGCAGTCCGCCTTTATCGAGCACCAGTCCCATTTGCTCGCAAGCACGCCAAAGCACCTGCCCGCCCGGGATCATGTCGCCATTCATGTACTTGTAGAGGGTGCCAATCTTAACCTGAAGTATGCGAGCTGCATCTTCTGGGCCCTGCGTTCGCTCGTCCACAGCCTTTTTCAAGGCCGACGCGATTTTCCCTCTGATCTCTTCGTCTTGTCTATGGCGTGTTTTCATTCGGGAGCGTTCAGAACCCTGAACCCGTCGCTAAAACGAGAAATTTACACCAGATTTGAGTCTCTTTTAAGAAAAAATCTTAAACGAGACCAAAATCAGACTAAAATCTCTTAAGAGAGAACCGACGCGGGGATCCTATGCTGCAGCAGACGTTTATCCACATTCCTGGCATCGGCAAGCTGACTGAGCAGGGCCTGTGGGAACACGGCATTCAGAGCTGGGACGATGCAGACCGCTTTGAGAAGCGTTTTGGCGTGCTCGGTGCCAGACTGCAAAGAAAGCTCGATGAGTACATTCCCCGTTCGCGTGAAGCCATAAAACTCAAAGATGCTGGCTTTTTTGAGCGACTCTCTACGCTGGGTGAAGCGTGGAGGTTGTTCCCAGACTTCGCAAACGAGTGCATCTACCTCGACATCGAGACCACGGGCCTATCAACCGTCTTTGACACTGTGACGATGGTTGGGCTCTATGACGGTCGAAAGTACGAGATCTTCGTCGACGGAGAAAACCTGCAAGATCTTCCGAAACGCCTGCAGAAGTATTCGGTGATCGTCACGTTCAACGGTTCCGGATTCGATTTGCGTTTTCTGCGACTGGCTTTCCCAGATCTGGTTTTGCCGCCCATTCATATCGACCTGCGGTGGGTCACCCGCAAGTTGGGAATGAAGGGTGGTCTCAAAGAGATAGAAGCGAAGTTCGGATTGCGCCGTACCGAAGACGTGGTCGATTTGACGGGGTATGACGCGACAGTTCTCTGGGCACGATACCTCCGCGGCGACCGAGGCGCACTTCGCTCATTGATCCAGTACAACACCGAAGACGTGGTTCATCTAAAAGCAATCATGGAGATGGCCTACGACAGGCTATCCAAGCAAACAGCGGAGTTCCTGAAGAACTCGGCCAAAGCTGTATTTGCTGGGGTGGCTGAGTTGCCCAGGGTGCGGCGGCTCGGCAAGCACTCGGCTCCCGCTACAAATCCTGAAGGCTTAGTTCCCCGATTGTTGCAGAGGTGTCTCCCCGCCGGTGTAAACCCGCGGATCGTGGGAATTGATCTGACTGGCAGTGAACGACGGCCGACTGGTTGGGCGCTGATGGAAGGCGCAGAAGCGGCAACCAAAACACTGAGGACGGACGACGAGCTCTTCAACGAGACAGTTGCTGCTGATCCCGACCTTGTGTCAATCGACTCGCCCTTATCTTTGCCGGAGGGATGGACGGATCCAGAAGTTCCCTGCGGTCGGCCCATCTATCGGAAGTGCGAGCTCGCCCTGAAGCGGATGGGCATATCGGTCTTCTGGTGCTTGCTTCCGACTATGAAGGGCCTGACCACTCGCGGAATGCGGCTCACTCAGAGGCTGCGCGCCGCGGGGTTAAGGGTGATCGAGAGCTACCCCGGCGCCGCCCAGGATCTGCTCGGCATTCCCCGCAAGGGCTCGAGTCTCGAAGAACTGAAATGGGGCCTTTCTCGGGCGGGCATTAATGGACCTTTTCTGCATGGCAAAGTCACGCATGATGAGGTGGACGCTATCACATCCGCGCTCGTCGGGCTCTTCTACCTGGCCGACGATTACATCGCGCTGGGAAACGCCGCCGAGGATTACCTAGTCGTTCCAAGGTCCTTGCGAATCAACTACCGCAAGCTCGGGGACATCCTTGCCGCGACAGGTTTGGACGAAATTCCGATGAGTGGGTCGATGGGGTAGAATGCCCATTCAATGCCCGACCAGAATTCACAGCAGCGGCAGGATGATCCGCGGGTTATCGGGATCACGGGTCGAATCGGGGCAGGCAAGACTTCGGTTGGAAAGTATCTCAGTTCGGCTCACAGATTCTATTACGCGCGGTATAGTCAAGTTCTCTCTGATTGGCTGGCCAAGGACACAGAGAGCAAGGCCCACCTCCAGGCAGTCGGATGGAAAGTGATGGCAGGGGGTATGCAAGCAGAACTCAACACTCGTTTGATCTCGCAGTTGCCGGCACAGAGTGATTCCGCGGTGGATGGGTTGCGGCATTCTCTGGACTACGAGAGCCTTAACACCGCTTTCAGCCCTCACTTCTATCTGCTATTCATAAGCAGCCCGCCGGAACTGCGCTGGCCGCGCCTTCGATCCCGATACCCGAAACAGGATGACTTTGGCCGAGCAGACTCGCATCCGGTCGAACAACAAATTGATTCTCTGCGCGATAGAGCGTTCGCTGTGCTGGACAACGACAATTCGTTGCAGAGCCTCTATTCCAAGGTGGATGCTGTATTGAATAGGATCCGGGCAGGAGGTCCAAGGTGAGTCTATGGGTTATAGTAGGCGGTCAATTTGGCGGGGAGGGCAAGGGCAAAATATCGGCCTTCATCACACGACAAGAAGAAATCGACATTTGCATTCGCTGTGGTGGGCCAAACTCCGGGCACACGTTCGTGGCAGAAGACGGCAGCACAGTCCTTCTGCGCCAGCTGCCAACTGGCTACATTAGGCCTGAGACTCGGCTACTGGTTCCGGCCGGAGCATTGGTTGACCTCACCGTCCTGAAGTACGAACTCGATTCATTACGGCTGGACCCGAAGCGTGTGGGCGTGGATCGCAATGCCATGATTATCGAGCAGAGTGACCGCGATCGGGAATCGCAACTTGGGCTGCGAGATCGGCTGAGTTCGACTCTTTGCGGCGTGGGTTCCGCCGTAGCCAGGCGCGCATTGCGCAGCGCAGACGTTAAACTAGCAGGTCAAGTTGCCCACGACGTGACTTGGCTGGCCGATCTTGTCACCGATGTGAGTGAAGAGGCGAATGTTGCACTCGATTGCGGAAAAAAGGTTCTCGTTGAGGGCACACAAGGATTCGGATTGTCGCTTTACCACACAGACTGCTATCCGAAGGCAACTTCGCGCGATACTACGGCGGCCGGTTTTCTGAGCGAAGTCGGCTTGAGCCCCATGCTCGTTAGTGAAATTGTTGTTGTTTTCCGAACCTTCCCGATCCGAGTCGCTGGCGAACAGGCTGGGCCGATAAACGATGAGATCGACTGGGACATTTTGCGGCAAGAAAGCGGCTACCCTCACCCAATTCAAGAAATGACGACGGTGAGCAAGAAAGTACGCCGTGTGGGTCGCTTCGATTGGGAGCTCGCGGCACACGCGGTTCGGTACAACAGACCAACTAGGCTCGCACTCAACGGTTTGGATTACATCAGTTATCGAGACTCAAACGCGAGCGACTGGATTACGTTATCCTCCCAGTCTAAAGAGTTTGTACGGCAGCTGAGCAGCAGATCCACGACTTCGGTCAACCTTATCGGCGTCGGTCCACGACTCGCGAATATCTTGGCGCTATCGAGCGGTATCGACGGGGGAATCTCAGCGATCTACGACACATCGCTAATTTTGAAGGGGTAGACATGTCGAGAGAGGAAGATCGTCATAGTGAGGTAGAAAGACTGCTACGGCTGAAGAATCGCCAGCCGACGAAGGACAACTTCCCCGGCACGGGAGTCGTGCTAAGCGACGGAATAAAAGCGTATTGTAAAGAGTTTGATTTAATATCTCCCCTTCGCGAGACCAATCTCAAACCTGCTAATTACAAATTGAGGGTCGGCGATGAATTCTCGATCGGCGGTGAGACCGGAACGCTTTCTTCCGAGCGAGGACATGACGAGTTAGTGGTGCCTCCATTTGAGGTTGCAATCATCAAGACGCTGGAAACCATCAACATGCCACGCTTTTTGATCGGGCGCTGGAACATTCAGGTCAAACGAGCATATCAGGGATTGATATGGGTAGGCGGGCCTCAAGTCGATGCCGGCTATGTGGGCCATCTGTTTTGCCCCATCTATAATCTCTCAGATCAGCCAGTAACACTGAGGTACGACGATCCGATTGCCATCATAGATTTTGAAAAGACCACTGAGTTTCACGAGAAACAATCGAAACCGTACCCCGACGTTCCGGAACTCGTCCTATTCGACGAGTACCCAAAACTGAAGAGCGCATTGGTCACGTTGGTGACCGAGAAACTCGAAGCATTCCAGAAGGATATTCAGAAGATCGATCAAAGCAGCAAGGAAAGTAGTGAAAAATTAGAAAATCGCTTCAACACTTTTGCAGCTGTAGCTCTCGGCGGTATGGGAATCCTTTTTGCTGTGTTAGCCCTTTTTGTCACGGTTGGTGATCCAAAAACTCTTCCATGGTGGGCATTTTTCAGTGTGACGTTCTCCTTCCTTGCGCTTCTAATTTCCGTCAGCATAAAGAAACTGCGCTGATCACTGAATTAAAGCGCCATTCGCTTTCTCTTCAGGCGGAATCCCAACTGCTGCCGCGACTCCATCTCCCAAGTCTACGTGCAGCGGCGGACGCCATGGGCTGAGCGGCCCGGATTTAGGGATTTAGGGGATCTGCTCAACTGGCGTTGCGCTTTGGTTTGAGTACGTTCCGGGCCTTCTCTTTCCGTACCCGCCCCGATGCCAACCCAGCTTCCCGGGCGATTTCCCGCCGCCGCTCGGGCGTTAGTTTCTTGAGACGAGCCTTCCCGCCGCGCCGGCCAAGAGCTGCTGCATGTGGATTCTTGCTCATACTGACTCGTAATATATCGAACTTGTCGCTTAGTTCACAAGATCTAAACATCCTTGACATGAACCAAGCGCTTAGTTCATCATGGACGTGACGGACAGAAACGCGCGCCGTGCCGGTGCTGAAACACCGACACGGCGCTAACCACAGTCGCCTATACAGGAGGCAACAATGGCTAGACAGCAACGTACCACCACGGCTTCATTCCCTCAAGAAAGCCCAGCCGCAATCGCTCGGGTTGCGCTCTACGCCCGAGTGAGCACCCTCAACAATCAGGATCCAGAAATGCAGCTCGCCGAACTGCGGGAATATGCGGGGCGCCGCGGCTGGCAGATCGTCGAGGAATTCACAGACCAAGGAGTATCGGGCTGCAAGGAATCCCGGCCGGCGCTCAACCGGATGATGTCAGATGCTTGTCGCAGACGGTTTGACGCAGTCCTGGTCTGGAAGATCGACCGTTTTGGGAGGTCCCTGAAACACCTCGTCAACGCTCTGGCCGAACTCGCAGCCCTCGGTGTGGCTTTCATCAGCCTGAGGGACAACCTGGACCTAAGCACTCCTTCGGGCCGGTTGATGTTCCAGATCATCGGCGCGATGGCTGAATTCGAGCGGGCATTGATCCAGGAGAGGGTCAGGGCGGGCATTCGCAATGCACGGGCCAAGGGCAAACGTCTTGGTCGACCGCGGGTTATTGTGGACGCTGCACGGATTGCCTCTCTACGCGCACGGGGACGCTCCTGGGCTCAGATCATGGACGAGATGGGGGTCAGCAAGGGTACAGCGCAGCGGGCATTCGTAGCCTTGCCCAAAATTGTCTAGCTGAGTTTTCGGCTCGGCCCTTCACTCTGTATGGGGCAGCGCCGAATCACCGTGGGACGAGGCCCCGGTTGTTCTGTTGTTCACAGCCGGGCGAAAAGCTGCGAAAGCGAGATTTCAAAACCGGCCGCCAATATCTCCAGCGAACGGAGGCAGGGTTCTTTTTTCCCGTTCTCAAGGTCCGAGATGAATGCACGGCCCAGTCCCGTGTGGACGGCAAGATACGTCTGCGTCCATCCGCGCCGCTGACGCAGGGCGCGAATGCGACGGCCGAGCCGAATACAGACGTCAGTTGCCACGGATACAGCATCGCTGTATTCTTTCGGCTACATATCGCCTATAGAGTACAGACGCTCTGGGCTCTTCCCCGCTCTCAGCTTCACCAAACCCAGGAGGCAACTGAGCCGATCTGGATGATGAAAACCATGACCATTGGGAAGAGGGAAGCGCGGACCTACTCCTACAGAGACGAGGAACTGAATCTGGATGACTTCGTCCTTGGGCGACTCGTGGGGCTGGATGATACTTGCATAGAGAAGGGCAAAGGGGAAAATGCCGCTCAATAACCGGATTGCGCCGGAACGCCGCGACTGGAGCCACATAGTGTTCAATGGCCTGCCCCCCGGGCCAGGCGTCTATTTCGAAGAGGCTGCGCTCGACGAGCGTATAGGGGTTGAGGCTGTCGCTTTATTGATTGACCCTGAACCTTCTGAACTGCTCACGAACGTCAACCTAAATCTCAATCTCAAGTCGGGCATTGCAGCGACGGCATACGGTCCTGTGCTGTTCCTGATTTGGTGGATACCGCCCATTATCAACGGACTGCCGTCAGCGTTCTACGAACAGGTGATGAACCCGTTGTATTTCAAGACATCCGAGGTCCTCTGCCGCTTGGCGGATCAAACCCACCTCCATGTCCTCCTCGTTGATGCGACCGGGCAGGTTCTCACGGTCTTCGAATACAAGAACACTTTTGCCTTCGACAGAATCCAGGCGGGCGTAGATGGAGCCCGTGTCGCGTGGCCAGGGTCCGACGACTTCAGCCGTGCCAAGCGAACCTACGAGCAAGAGAATTGCATTGATAAACTGCTCACCCTGAAGGACTGAACCGTTGAGGTCAGGCAGATCGTGGTTGAAACAAGGATCAGCCACGTGGGTGGTCCGAGCGGTGCCGGGGTGGGCCAACTCATCCATCGCCACTCGAGAGTTTCAAAGGACCCAAAAAAGAACCTCCTGGGAAATGATCGCGGAGAAAGCGAATAGTCTCAGTTACAGAGAGGCCTGTTGGTACTGTGTTCCAGCTGAGAACATGCTATACTCGCATCGAAATGACGATACGGACCAAATCCATTATGAGACGGCGCGTCAATCGCGCTCGGCCCTCGGGATTGGTCTGATCATTCGTTAGATTTCCAAGTTCAGATTCGATTTCCGAAGGCCCCGACAAAATCGGGGCCTTCGTGTTTTTGGCCGGTAGCCAAGCTGGAAAGGCACGTGACTGTTACTCACGCCATTCGCAGGTTCGAATCCTGCCCGGCCACCCAATTTTGAGGAAACACAAGGCTCGCTAGTTCAGCAGGAAGAACGCGGCTCTCATAGTGCGCCCCAACGGCGCAGATCACCAGCGGGGGAAGGACCCGCCCAGACAGATGTTGGTTAGGTCTGGTAAGCGAGACCAGGCTGGTTCGATTCCAGCGTCACCCACCAGATTCGCGGGATTGGCAGATATGGATATGCACTCGCCTTTTAAGCGAGACGAAGTGGGTTCGATTCCCACATCCCGCACCAGAGTCAGTTAACAAAGAGGCGGCATAGCATAACGGAACAATGCGCCGAGCTTCTACCTCGGACGATGAGAGTTCAAATCTCTCTGCCGCTTCCAATTTGGGGATGTGGTCCAACGGATGAGGGCGCAAGGCTACGAACCTTGAGGTCAGAGTTCAATTCTCTGCATCCCCTCCACATTAGTGAGGCTCGCGTGGTCTAAGGCATGATGACGCTTCGGTCCTAACGAAGAGATCCGGGTTGGATTCCCGGCGCGAGTTCCAGATGGGTGGGTAGTGTAACCGAACAACACGGCAGCGTCCGAAGCTGCAAATCCGGGTTTGACTCCCGGCCCGCCCACCAGTTCGGCAGGTCACTTTGAATCCCTCATCGTCTCTGGATTGTCCGGTAGCCGCTTCGCCTCTGCTGCTTTCGAAATGACCACCACTTGATCGGCCCCACGGAAACCGGGAATTCACAGCATCTCCCTCACCACTGCTACCACTGCTACCACATTGGAATGAACGGCCCGCCTGTCGGGCCGCTGAAGTGGCTCTCGGCGAGCATTTCAGCGTACGCTGCGCTCATGCGCCTTAACGGTGGAACGTTTTCGTCAACTGCACCGATCCAGTAGAAAAAGCCACCTAAGGCCGAGTTGCTGAGTGTGTGGCCGGTTTCGTGGGCGGAAACGGTCGTGGTGAATGCGGGGGAGGTCGTGACGCCGGGGGAAATGAACGTGAAATTGCCAATATTGAATCCACCAACAAAGCCGGTGGATCCCAGCGCAGCTCCTCCGGCGGTCTCGATCGTCCACGTAAGCCAGTCCCAACGCACGCTTCCCGTGCCCGTAGGCGCTGCGAGCGCGAACGGCGCCGTGACAATGAAAACCAGCACGCCGAGCGGGAGCATGAGGTAGTTGAGCGGTAACACCCAGCCGAGCGCTCCGAGTACGCGTTCGTAGAACCGATTGCCCGCGATCGGCGGGATCAGTGCGAGAAGCGTGACGATGAATATGATTCCGGCAACGACCGACAGGCGCGGGATTGCCGACATGATGAGCCAATTGGTGCTGCTCGCCGCTCCGATGATGGCGCCACGCGAGAAGAACTCGCCGAGCGCGGCGCCGGTCAGGACGCTAACCGCTGCTCCCGCGTATAAAAAAATCGTGGCGACGAGCAGGCCGAGCCCGGCGCCGAACAGCATTAAGATCGGGTGGACGACGTTCGGCAAAATGGCTCCCGGACCGAGCGCCAGAAGCGCCGCAAGCACGTTATGCGCGGGACCATACACGGGCAGCCCGGCGACAGCCACCATACCGCCCGCGAGCAGAGTTCCGATTATCGTTCCAAACAGGCCGCCGAGTAACAGCATGACAGTAGGCATGGTGATCCCTCGCTATTTCAGTTTTACGGACATCTGAGTATGGCGACCCCAATGCTGAGTGCACCGACCATCGCTCCGAACAAAGTCGCGACCGCAGCCGCGCCGGCACTACACGGGAACAACCCGATGAGGGCGAGAGCGGCGGACAAGGCCGCCATCAGTAAAGCCATTGCGCCAAAGAAGCGCTGCAGGAAGCGGATCAGCATGCAGTCGCGGCAGATTGCTATCCAGAGTGCGAGCACTACGAGCCCGCTGGCCGCGAGAGTGAGCGCAGTCGCCTGAAGGCCAATGCCCGCAGGTCCGAGGCAGCCCCCGACCGCGAGACCGACGGACGCTAGACCGAGCAGAATCAACGCAAGCAAGAGCAGGAAGCCGCAGAGACCGCCCGAGGACGTTGGGGTGGGTGTTGGCGTCGGGGTTGGGGTGGGTGTCGGGGTTGGGGTGGGTGTTGGGGTTGGGGTCGGTGTTGGTGTTGGGGTCGGTGTTGGTGTTGGGGTCGGCGTCGGTGTTGGGGTCGGCGTCGGGGTCGGCGTCGGTGTTGGAGTCGGCGTCGGTGTTGGCGGCGGCGTGCAACGCGGAACGGTGACAATCAAGCTGTTGGCCGCAGTCGAACTGCCATTCGGACAGCTCGTACTGACAGTGACCCGGTACGTTCCCGGCCCTGGAAACGCGAAGCTGAATGAGGAGCCTCCCGTAACCGGCGTCGGGGCCAGCGGCGGCGCCGAAGCAGGCGCGACCGTGTCTCGCACCTCCCACGTGTACGAACCCGCGAAGGCAGGCGTCGGCGTGGCGGTGTAGGTTTGGAGCGGCGTCGGTGGCCCGTCCGTGCACGGCGTCAACGCCGGCCCCGACACTACCACAGTGCACGGTGGCGTGCACTGAACGATCTGGAAAGTGACGCTGTCGGTGAGAATGGGGTCGTCGCAAGCAGCATCCTGCTGAACCCTGACGTTGACCTTGTAGTTCGCGGCGACGGGGAAGAGGTAGGAGAAGGTCGAGGCTCCCAGCGTGAACGGCTGGAGCACGGCGCCGGTGGTAAGGTTCGTCACCTTCCACTCGAAGGGCCCCTTACACCCCGCCGGCGAGAGCACCGCCGAAAACTGGACCGAGACTGAACCACCGCCCACCGGGATGCAAGGTAGGGGCTGGGTGTCGATCTCCATTGTCACTTCATCACAGCACTCGGGTGTATCCGTGCCGCATTGGAGCTTTACCTGAGAGAAAGTCTTAGTACACGTCGGATCGTTGTCGCAGGTGACAGTGATGGTTCGTGGTGAATCGCAGGGGCAGGATTCCTTGTTCAGAAACTCGTACACCCAGATGCCCGCCGCGTTGACGCTGAGGCCGCGGACCCCATCCCCGCACGTCGTCCCTACGGATACTGTGGGCGGTCCTCCGGCTTGCGGAGGCGGGCATCCCGTAATGGTGCCCCTCACCCGGAGGAAAGGAGGGATCCCTGGCCCAGGAAACGCTGTTCCGCCCAGCGCGGTAATGCCGCGAAACTCGACGAGTGTGATGACGCACATGGTTGTTGTCCCGTAAGTTCCTTGTTGTTACTGTCCCAGAGTCCGTCGCGCGACTTCTTCGCCCCGGCACGGCCGATAGTGCGCAAACGCGCCCGCATAGAACTCGCCGCGTAGGGGTTTGGGCCGTCCGTGGAGCAGGCGTTCGCTCTCGTATAACAGCATCTCGCCCGGCTGAAGTGCGACTTCGTGTTTGTGGGAGAGATGGTCCTCGATAATGAGCGGCCAAGGTTCATCCACCTGTTGCGCAATATTGAGCGTGGCGCCGAAAACATGGGTGCTGGATCGGTCCCTGTGTACTTTCAGGGTCGCACCGCGTAGGTAGCGGCGAATGCCGTACACGTAGGTAGGCATCAGCGCTGTGCGCGACCATTGCTCCATGGTGAGGTGCAGGGCATCGTGGACATGGCGCTGCAATGCAGGCGGCAGCTGAAGGAGATGGCTCGCAACCGCCTGGTCTCCGGCGATGTAGCCTGGAACGTGCTCGTCGACAGCATTCGCGGCATTGTGCTCATAGAACGTTCGCAGGACGTCGAAGACGGCGCCTGGCACGGCACAACGGTGAAATCCGAGCCGCGTGTATGCCGGAGGTAGTGTTGACTCCTCCCCGGATGAGGCACAATCGGGGTCGGGGATGCGAAGGGATTTGGTGAGGACGGCTTTGAAGCCTGCAAGCACGGGCAGTTCCTGCTGGACCCCGTTCGGACCTGGCGAGCTGTTCGGCGCAAGCCTGTTCCAAATCAATGCCGTGCCGCGCCGCGGACGAAGAACGCAGCCGCTGCCGCCGAAACGCACTTCGCCGGCGCGTTCGGGGTCGTTCAGATAGATAGATGCAGTCCAGGTGCGGGCATCATCGGTGCAAACGGCGCCCGGCCCAGGCTCATCTCCGGCCTCGTAGTACTTGCATTGCATCGGCTCGGCGCTGGAAGGGTTGAGCCCGAAGAGCCGGCATAACCTCGCATCGACGTCGCAAACCACCGGATCGGAAGACCGGCCGAGATCGCAGGTTCTACCGGTACGCGAGTGCTGGTTCGAGGCCGAGAGATTTGTACGCGCGAGTTCGATAAGGTGAAGGCATTCGCGTTCATCGAGAAAGTCCTGGATGATGTGGAATTCGACACGCCCTGCGACAAACTTGTCGGCACCTTGAACGCCGCACGCACCGAACCGGACAGCACTGACACGACTGGTCATCATGCCCTCGATCCGCTCCCGCAGAATCGCTTCTGGCACAATCAGCGCATCCACGGCGAGACCACCTGGAACTGCAGCCCCATGAGAATGCGCTGGGCGCCACGAAAAGTCAAAACAATAAGATATAGAGATAATAGCAACGCAACATGACACTGCCGGATGAATACAAACTCTCCAACATCACCCGTATGGATCTGATGGTTTTGCTGGTAACCTCTTGGCATGCACTCGCGGGCTCACTTAACAAGAGAATCGGGATGAGGCCTTTTGTCCACCCCCCGCGTCCCATTGTCGCCGGAAGACACCGTCCACGATTCCGTTGACCGTTAGCCGGAACGAATCCCGGTAGAGGTGTGGAGGCTACTCTGCAAAAATCTGGAATTCTCGTCTGCCACTGGAACGGTCGGTTTGGCAACAGAATGCACCAATATGCCTATGCCGTTGAATATGCCAGGACATTTGGGATTGACTGCATTCTGCCGTCGGAGTGGGAAGGCACGCGGCTGTTCAAGCCCCGGAAATATCAGGTGGTTGAGGACGATGAGCTCCGGCTGCTATTGAACCAGAGCCAACCGGATTTCGATAATCTTAGCGCCAGAACGCGCGCGATCGAGGCCTTCAATGGGAGAACGGGATCTAGGTTCGAATACGTTAATCCAGACAATTCGCCGGAGAACTGGTCCGGGAAAACAGCCGTATTTGTTGACAGCGTGTGCGCCTACAACACCTCGACCTTCGAACGTATGTCGGCGAACTACTTGAAAAGCGAAATCTTCGTCTTCGGCGAAGAAGTTCGCAACACCGACTTCTTCAAGGCATACAGTGCCAGGCGGGGTACCTACAACGTGGCACACCTCCGGAGAGACGACGTTGCGAATCCCTCATACAATAAAAATTGTGACCAGGGTTATTCAGTGTTGTCGAAGGAATCGTACGTCAGAGCGTTTCGCAAGTTTGGGTTCGATCCCGGAAAGATTGAGTGGGTGTCGGACGACTATTTAAGAACATGGCATGTCGATCGACCGCAGAGTAGGAGGGGGGATGGACCTATCCTGATGGTTCAGAATACATGGGGCCCGCCTTAATTTTTGACTGGCTCCCCGATTTCATAAAGCTGTACTTTGCCAGGACCATCTTCAGAGCGAACTCTTCATTCAGCTGGTGGGCCGGCTTTCTAAGCCCCACCGCCAAAGTCTACAGTCCGGTAATCCACCGGCAAGCTATCTACGGCAGAGACTCATACGAGGAAGTTGACTATGAGTTTGTCGAAGGTAATCACCCACATTGGATGTTCGGATGTGGAGACATCCACTTCAAAGAAGAGCGCGCGCCTCTTCTGAAACCAAGATGGTGTACGAACTTAGGGCCGCTTGGCAGCCGCCACAGCAGAGGCTCGCTCGGTTCGTTGGCATCTACGCAGACCAGCGCTTCGGAGGTGAAGGGCCTTTCGCTGGGTGGCGCGGAAGCAGAGACCAGCTCTGAGATTGTCGGCGCCTCGAAAGTTGAGGTCACGGAGTGAGGAACCATGTCCGCTGGACCAATTGCTCGCTAGGCCAAACTGACCCGAGCACCCACTCACTTCGGGCTATTGACGAATTCGGGGAGTCATGCCAGAGTGATAGCTGAGATCCACCAATGATGCGCAAGTCCCATACCGATTGCTTTCCGACACCAGCCACGTTTATGTGGCAAGGTGCGGGAGAAGGTACGTTCATGTAACGGGGGCGCATCCATAACGCGTCGTTTTTCTGAGCCTCCGATACAAATCGGGGGCTTTTGGTTTTTATGGCCCATTTTTTGCCAATGCGCAGACAGAAGGCAGCGTCGTCTAACGGCCAGGATGCGTCTCTTTCAAGGCTGAGATGGGAGTTCGATTCTCCTCGCTGCTATCAAAGTTATGAGTACACAAACGATTGAACTCGAAGGCTTTGAGATCGAACTAGCGTCGGAGCTCTACTGCGATCGCGGTGGGGATCATCGCGAATTGGTGGATCGTGCCCGTACGGACCGCAGGAGACTTGGGCATAACGTCGATGAATCGGCGGTGCTGTGCGTCCGGTGCACGAAAGCCATACCGTTGAAAGCGTGATGCCGGGTCGTCTAGTGGCAGGACCCTGGACTTTGAATCCGGATACGGGCGTTCGAATCGCTCCCCGGCAGCCAGTTTTGAAAAGTCAGCAAAGGAGGAAGCTCATTGACGAGCGATGGAGAGAAATTCGAGGAGTGGTGAAGGCTACGGTTACTTCTCTTGTCCAGAAAACACACCGTATCCGCAGGTTCCCTCCTCAATAGTTGCGAGGTCATTCAACTGGCCAGGATAACCGGCTCTGACCCGGTTCATGCACGTTCGAATCGTGCCCTCGCAGCCAATTTAGAAAGTGGTCGCAGAGTCTAGCGGCAGGATGCCTGACTGTCTATCAGGAGGGACGGGTTCAACTCCCGTTGCGACCGCCACAGGGGTGATGACCCGATGGGAAGGGCGCTCGTCTCCAAAACGAGTTCAAGCAGGTTCGAATCCTGTCACCCCTGCCAGTTTGAAGAGCGAGCATGGTATAGCAGCTGGTGCCTCGGGCCTCCAACCCGATGACGCGAGTTCAACTCTCGCTGCTCGCTCCATAGATTTTATAAGGCGGAAGTCGTCTAGTGGCCAAGACGCGACGTTGCCAACGTCGAAACCGCGGGTTCGAGTCCCGCCTTCCGCTCCAGATTCAGTAAGTAGGTTATGAGGCGGTGTAGCCAAGACAGCAAGGCGTCTGCCTGCAAAGGAGATCATCGGGAGTGGAATTCTCCCCACCGCCTCCAGATTTCGTGAAGACGTTTTGTGCTGGTGTAGCTCAGTAGGAAGAGCACGGGCCTCGTAAGTCCGTGATCGGCGTTCGAATCGCCGCACCAGCTCCGCTGGTATAGCTCAACGGGAAGAGCAGGCGCATGGTAAGCGCCCGACCGCAGTTCGAGGCTGCGTGCCAGCTCCAAAGTTTGCTGGTCTAGCACAGTGGGAGTGCAGAGAGCTTGTACCTCTCCGACGAGTGTTCGATTCACTCGACCAGCTCCAGATTCGATGGCGGGATTGGCCGAATGGCTTAGGCACTGGATTGTGGCTCCAGTCACGAGAGTTCGATTCTCCCATCTCGCCCCAATTGGGCGGTTCGTATAACGGGATTACTCACGGCCTGCAACCGTGAAATGCGAGTTCAATTCTCGCACCGTCCACCATAGTTTGGCTCGGGAACTCGACGGCAGAGT
>JAIQFZ010000151.1 GCA_020073015.1 Terriglobia bacterium
ACCCAGTACAAAGGGATTTGGGAGCCGGTCAGTTTCAACGCTGACGTCAAACTGTTCGACGTTTTCTTCACTTCGCCGGAGGAAGGCTGGGTGGCGGGAGGCACAACCGAAACTCGCGGCGGAATCATCCTGCACACCTCGGATGGCGGCAATCACTGGGATGTCCCCTACGGAGATCCGCAGTCGAGTGACCGCGGCGTCCACCATCTTCGTTTCCTTGATCCGGCGCACGGCTGGGCGATTCAAGACACTGGTTCGGCTTCGCGCCTGCTCCATACGCGTGATGGCCAGAGCTGGCTGTTAGCCGGGACCATGCCTGAACACGCCACCGACTACATGTTCACGTCGGAGACTACAGGGGTCGCGCTGAAGGCCGGCCACATTCTTCAGACGTTGGATGGCGGCCGCACCTGGCGACAGGTCGGCGAGTGCCAGGTGACCGCTCAAGTGCAGGGTTTGGCGCGCAACCTGGGCTGCGAGTGGGCGAGGTTGCAGTTCGTGACTCCGCAGGTTGGCTATGCTGTCGGGTTCAACCGCCAGGCCCGCAATCTGGCATTCGTGGCTCGCACTTCGGATGGCGGCGCGACCTGGAGTTTGATCACCAGCGAGGTCACCGATATTCCCCAGGATGCTTTCTTCCTCGATGAGAGAACGGGTTACCTGCGCGTGGGGGCGCCCAATACTGGACAGATCTTTAAAACGACGGACGGCGGGGGATCCTGGACGGGCATGGCAGCCTCCCCGGGCGCACGCATCCAGTTCGCCGATCCGGAGGTCGGCTGGGCGATTCTTTATGACAAGGTCAGCTTTACCACCGACGGCGGCAACCGCTGGAACTCCCGTCAGTACCCGTTTCCCGCTCGCATGAATGCCTTCAGCTTGCCGCGTCGCGACCGGGGTTATGTCGTCGGAGAGCACGGCATGATTTACCGCTACCGCATCGTGCCCCTGGATTACGCGGCCAACGGGATGATTCCAGCGCCGCTCCTCTCCGGCATTGACTCGCCGCTGGACTCGCAGACGCAGCAATTTGTCCAGCAGGTCCAGCGGATGGCACAGGACGTCGGCGTGGCGCCGATGAGCTTTACGCAGGCCACCGGCGCAACTAGCCCGCCGTCCGGCGACGCAGCATTCTCAACGGGCGCCGCGGGTTCGTCTCCGATGGCTGCTGGTGGCATGACCATCGGCGGACCATTCTCCGGCACGATCCCCGGTTGCCCGGGGATCACCGGCGTAGCCAACGGAATGAGTGCGACGGGCACCATGACTGCATCGGCTTCTTCCTCTATGGCCACCTCGGGGACGAATGGCGGCGGGTTCACCCAGGACACCAGCGCTGCCGCTGCAACATCAGGAACATCACAAGGGTTCGTTCAAGACGCAGGCAATTTTGCGGGGGCGCCTGCTGCAGTTTCCGCGGGCGTTTCGTCCGGCTTCGTACAGACCACCAACACCGCGGCCGCGACAGCGAACGCAGTTTCCGCGACCGTCCCGCAGTTCGTGAGCAAATACCGCAACTTGAACCTGCTCATGACCGGCTTCCAGGTGGCGACACAGATGCCGTCCGCTGCGTCGTGCCTGAACCAGTCTTTTCAAGCACTGAAGCATGTGAAAGATCCGCAGTCCGCTATGGCTGCAGTCACGAATATTCAGTACCAGATGCGAGGTCTGGTGCAAATGGTGCGCATGGCATTTCAGCGGCGGTGACATGAAATATCGAGGCAACGCGAGGTTTTCGTCAGGGAGTCGTTCCATGAGCCAAATACCTAAGCGGGCGAATCATTTCGTTTTCGTTGTGATGAGGCAGTACTCGTCGACCGGCAACGTTCCTGGTATAGCAGGGTCGGTCAATCTGGATCGTTTCAATCGGTCAGCAGCTGACCTCTCAGCGTTTGCGAGTCACTGATCGTTCCGGTACTGAACCTTCAGGGGGTGCCAGATGAAAGCTTCGTTTTGTTGCGTCGGACTACTTCTCATTCTGTCCAGCCTGACCAGTGCACAGCAGCTGGCCTGCTGCTCTGTCACGGCCGTTGATCTGGCCAGCGGAGCCGTTCAGGCCAGAGTGAACTCAAATGGACAGGTGTTCACGTTTCATCTCACGAACCGTGCGCCTGCCGCTGCACTCCGCGTTGGCCAACCCGTATATGCCAACTTCACGAGCAAGCAGGTTTCGCTCGACGCCAGGAGCATCGCTGGGACCATTACTTCCGTAGGTCCAGCGCCTACTCCGTCCGCTCATCCCTCCCCGCCGCCTTCCAGCCAACCCAGCTCCAGCTCCGCCAAGAGCGGTGCCAACAGCAAACCCACGGTGAGCTCTGCTTCGGGGAACAGCGGGTTCAACAACATGAAGGTGAACACACCGAACCTGACCGTGCCCGAAGGAACCACCGCCGGAACGATCCGGGGGGCGACCGCTAGCCCCTCGGGCGGAACGACGGGACCGAGCGCCTCTCCCACTCCGGCGCCGCAATTGACTGGCAAGCCCACTTCTTCCAGCGTGCCAGTCGCCTTAAAGCCGCCGGCGGTGCCGCTGGCAGGGAGCGTCGCGCCCGTGACCCTGCCTCAGGTGGTGGCTGGCCCGCCGCAAATTGTGCAAAATTCTGGTTCACCAGTCGGCCAGCGCGTAACGCGTCTCGGCGCGCTGAATGCGAACGTGCTGCAACTGCGCGGCGCGGCCGCGATCCAGCAGGCCAGTGGCCTTCCCCAAGGCGCGCGCGACTTCCTGCTCCTCCACGCGCGCACTCTGCCCCAGGGCCAGACCCCCAACTACGTGGTGAACTTGGCTCTGGCCCAGCAGTGGTTCCAGCAGCATCCTGAGCCGCCGTCGGTGCATCAGGCGGCGACTGCCAGCCATAACAGCCATACCGGGTGCAATAGTCTCTCGGTGCACTGTGCTGAAGAAGCTGCGAAGCACGCTGCCGACGAAGCTCAGCGTCAGGCCGAGGGCGAATGGCAACACCTGACGGGAGAGGTGGCCCACGACTGGAACATGGCACAGGAGTGTTTCGCCGACCACACGCTGCCCTTGCATAACATCCCTGTGAAGTTTTCCGTTACGCCGGAGTTCCCATTGAACTTTGAAAAGAGCGGCCAAACCAGCAACAAGTACGGTGGAGCCTCTGGAAAAGTGTCCGGCTCCGTCACCTTTGGCTTGCCGGTTGACGCCAACTTCACTGCCAATGTGGACATGTTCTATATTCCCTGCCTGCCCTTCGCCGTGCGCCCGAAAGCCATCTCCGCCGGTGGCGCACTCGATCTAGGCACCACCTTTGGCGCCACCATCAACGCCACCGGACAGTTCAATCAGTTGTTCACAATTCCGCCCAGCGGCGGCCCGCATTTCCCCATTGAAGTAATCCCGATCGTGATTGCAGGTGTCCCTGTCGCGGAGATGGATGTGAGCGTCTACGTTGACGGCACGGTCGCGGTGGACGGACAAGGCACGCTCAACGGGGCAGTCAAGACGCAAACCAGACAGCATACCGAGTTCGGCTTCAGTTGCAGCGGCAATGGGTGCGACCTGGAGCAGCACAGTGCCCCGGAACCAAGCACCGCCACCGAGTCGGTGAAGTTAGACGGATATATTCACGTGAAACCGGCGGTTTACGTGGCTCTGCAACTCGACTTCGATGTGGATCTCCTGAGCGCGCGCGCCGGACCGCAGCCTTACTTGCTCGGCGAGATCTATGGTTGCTCTTCGACGACCGCCTCGCAGACGACCACGGGGGCTTCCAGCGTCAACGAGAACTACGCCCTGACCGCTGACCTGGATTGGGGCCTCGAGTTGCGCGCCGAGGCGCTGGTTGGCCCGGACAAGGTTGGAGAAAAGACCTGGAAGCTCATGCAGCATCACATTGCCTTCGACGATCTTGCCCACTCCACCGCGCTCGTGCCAATTGTGGCCGGAAATGCTCAGCCCGCACCCCACGAACCAGTGGCCTACACCATGAAGATGCCGGACTGCTACCCCTATCCGGACCAACTCGAGTACGCCATAGCCTGGACAGGCGGCGCCAATGCAAGCGCAGGCGCGCCGAACACCACGACCGTCAACCGGCAGCTGTTGCATGTCCCGGCAACGGCAAGCTCAGCGCCTAACTCCGCACAGGCTACCGCATCCTCCTGTAGTCTCGGCACCGGCTCCGGCAACTGCTGGGGCGATCCCAGGAAAAATACTTGGGTGAGTCTTGATTGGCCGTCGCCCGGAGACTACACGGTCACGGTGGTGCCCCTGCGCGACAAGCCCCACGGCCGGGTTTTCAAAGGCGCACAGGCGGCACAGCAAACCGTCCAAGTACAGCAGCCCAACGCGGCCTCCGCGTCACAATAAGCTCGGGCAGCGCCTAATGAAACATCACCACTTGGCCCTTTGTAGTTCAGCCGCGGAGCAATCGCTTGGATGGTGCATCCAGGGGCCAACCCACGCTGCTCCTCGAATGGCAGTCAAACTGTTTCCGTGACCGTTCTAACACTCTCCTTCGTCCCATAGTGCATACAGCTCAGGACCACCTATGCAAACCGACTTCGAAATCCTAGCTCACGTCGGCAACTACTTGATGGCGACCTCGTGGATCGTTCTGATCCTCGACTTGTCCGCGATGGCCATCTACACGATCCGAAGCGGCTCGAGAGACTCAGAGAAGCAAGACTCCGGGAGCACGGCCAAAGCAATTCTGGCCAGCAGCGCGGGGACAAGCACCACGAGCCGACCGATCGTGGCGGGCACGTACCGGAGCAGAAAGAAGATCCTCGTGCAAGCCTCGGGATTCGTGACCGATGACGCCCTGGTTGACGGCACGGCTACCCTGGGTCAACGCATGATGGTGAGGGGCATTAAACTATGGTTCGCGTGCATGTGGCTAATCATGGTGTCCGGGGGATTGTGGATGCTGCCCAACAACATTCTCGGAGTCATTCTCATTGTCGGACCCAGCATCTGGTTCAGTATGGTCGTGCGGGTGTGGCACCGCGACTATCGGGCCGCCCAACGCAGAGTGGAACAGAGAAAAGCCACGACACAGACGTCGTAAATTGCTCGGCTGCGAAGGCAGTCAGTTCTACGCGTTAACCGATTTCTCGTTTCCAGTAACCCGATGGTTAACTGCCAGCTTGGAAATAATTGTTTTAGATGGATTTCGCGGATTAAAAAAGATGCACCCCGTCTCCCTGATGTGTGATGGTTGTCGTTGACTCTGCCACCGGGCCTTACCTACGATGATGGTAAGGGTGAGGGGGAAGGAATCTTCCCCATGAACCGCCAAGCCATTGCGGAACGACAACTTGTCGGCGAGCGACTGGGCCACTACCACATACTGGAGAAGATTGGTGCTGGCGGGATGGGCGAGGTGTACCGGGCCCGGGATGAGCATCTGGACCGGGAAGTGGCCATCAAAGTCCTGCCCCAGGGCACACTGGCAGATGAGGAAGCCCGCCACAACTTCCGCCGAGAGGCCTTAACCCTTTCCAAGCTCAACCATCCCAGCATCGCTACCGTCCACGACTTTGACTGCCATCAGGAAACGGACTTCCTGGTGACCGAGTACGTTCCCGGCATCTCCCTGAATGAACAACTGGCCAAAGGTCCTCTGTCCGAGCATGAAATCTTGCAGGTGTGCACGCAGCTGGCTGAGGGTATGGCCGCGGCCCATGGCCAAGGCATCGTCCACCGCGATCTCAAACCCGGCAACCTGCGAATCATGGCGGATGGGCGGCTGAAGATTCTCGATTTCGGTTTGGCCCGGCCGTTGGCTGCCGCTGGGCAGACCAGCTCCACGCAAAGCACGAGTGATGCTCCGGCGCTGTCCGGCACGCTAGCCTACATGTCGCCCGAGCAACTCCGGGGTGGGCTCGCGGACGTCCGTAGTGACATCTACTCCATGGGCGTAATTTTGTACGAGATGGCTGCAGGACGCCGGCCGTTTGAAGCAACGCTTACCACCACCTTGGTCGACGCCATTCTTCATACACCAGCAGTGACGCCCGGACGCTTGCGCCCCGACCTCTCGCCCCGGCTGGAGCAGATCATCGTGAAGTGCTTGGAGAAAGAGCCGGGCCACCGGTATCAGTCGGCACTGGAACTGCTGACCGACTTGCGGCGAGCGAGCCGGGCCGCGGCGCAAGAAAAATCAGTGGCGGTACTCTATTTCGAGAACCTCAGCGGGCAGAAAGAAGACGAATATTTCCGGGACGGGATCACCGAGGACATCACCACAGAACTCTCGAAGATCAAAGCGCTCCGCGTCTTCTCGCGTTCTGCAGTGCTGGCCTTTCGTGACAAGCCGGTCACTCCTGCCCAGTTGGGCCAGCAGTTGAACACGCTTTACCTGTTGGAAGGCAGCCTTCGGCGTGATGCCGATCGGCTGCGCATCACCGCAAAGCTCGTGGAGACTCGTAGCGGGCACTGTGTCTGGGCGGAGAGGTATGACCGCAAACTGCAGGATGTGTTCGCCATCCAGGACGAGATCGCAACCAACATCGCACATGAGTTGCAGGTCGTACTGACCGAGACCGAGAAACAGGCCATTGCGAAGATTCCAACGGCGGACGTGCGCGCTTACGACTTTTACCTCCGAGGACGTCAGTTCTTTCACCAGTTTCGGCGCAAGGGCTTCGATTTAGCGCGGGAGATGTTCGCAAAGGCAATCGAAATCGATCCCGGTTACGCGCGAGCATACGCCGGAATTGCCGACTGCTCTGCGTTTCTGTATTTCTACTGGGACTCGAGCAGTGCCAATCTGGAGCAGGCGGATGAGGCCAGTCGAAAGGCTCTGAAGCTTGATCCCGATCTGGCGGAGGCACACGCTTCGCGGGGTCTCACTGCCTCGATGAAGAAACAGTACGAGGAGGCCGAGCGGGAATTCCGCGTGGCGATGCGGCTGGGACCGAGGCTCTTCGAGCCCTACTATTTCTACGCCCGAAACTGTTACGCCCAGGGGAAATTTGAGGATGCCGTGGCCTGGTTCGAGCAGGCCAGCCGGGTCAGCCCAGAGGACTATCAGGCACCCATGCTGCTGGCCAGCGCTTTGAACGGCTTGGGCTTAAAAGCCGAGGCCCATGCTGCTTACCGTCGTGGGCTGGCGGCCGCAGAAAAGCATCTGGAGCTGCACCCCGGTGATGCGCGCGCGCTGTATTTCGGCGCGAATGCCTTGTCCCAACTGAACGAAGGGGAAAAGAGCATGGAATGGGCCGAACGAGCTTTGGAACTGGAAGGAGAAGAGCCTCAGGTTCTCTACAACGTGGCGTGCGTCTATGCCCTGCTAGGCGAGGCGGATAAGGCCGTGGACTGTCTCGAGAAGTCCATCACCCATGGCTGGGGGCAACGCGAGTGGATGGAGCACGATCCCGACTTGGCCCCGGTCCGTGACCATCCCCGCTTCCGGGCGCTGATGCAGACGCGCACAACTTAGCAACGGATTCGGCACGGCTTTCCACAATCGAGGGACCCGTTGAAGAGGTCCGTTCGAAATGACCCGCACTGGGGCAGAAGTTATCGAGCCACGATGCGATAACTCCCGAATTGTCGGCAACCCTTCCACAACCGCGCAATCAGCTCAAGGATTCGGCTCGATGCCAATGCGAATCAGGGTCCGCTGTTTGCCCTAGTTTGCAGCTTTGACGATACGGCGCGTGCTCCTGCATCGTCCGCCCCGGGGCTACTTGAGGACTCCGTACACTTCGACTTCGCCTCTCGCGCCAAAGTACACGCGTCCGTTGACCACTACCGGGATCACGAAGCGTGTCGCCATCGCCGCGCGGTCACGCTTGCTGTTCTGCTCCGAGGTGTAGATGGGTTGGGTAATCTTGCTCGCGTCGCACGCGTAGAGTACCGCCGGGTGGTCCGGGCCGTTCCAGAGTCGGGCACCAGCAGGTGCTGCGCCGATGTGCCTATCCCATTTCGCTGGTCATGATGAAAAGTGGCTTCATTTCGAAGCTCTTGTAGTGCGGCCGCAGGCGCTCGATGTTGTATTGCTCTTTTACGTTCACAACTTTTTTCGAGGCGGTCACGGTATCGATGGGCATGTTGTCGTAACGGCCATTCCTGAGGACGACGAGTCGTCCGTGGATGTTACCCAAGAGCAAGTCCAGGGCGAGATTGCCATAGGCCATCGGGACGATGGAGTCGATGGCATCGGGATCACCGCAGCGGACCAGGTAGCCGAGTTTCTGGTTAATGATGTCGATCGTTTTGCCGTTGTTGTACTTGGGGGAAAGCTCCTTCAGCTTCTCGGACACCAGGTCCCCGATACCGCCTAGCTTTTTGTGGCCGAAGGCGTCCGTGGTCTCCGCCTCGAAGACCATTTCTCCGCCTTGGAACATCGCTCCTTCCGAAACCAGGACCACGGAATAGTGGCTGGGGTTCTTCTGGCGGTCAGAGACCAATAACTCGGTGAGTCGCTCGATGTCGAATTTATGTTCCGGGATCACGCAGCGGTTCGCGGCTCCGGCCATGGTGGGCAGCATGGCCGTGAACCCGGCATAACGGCCGAAGATTTCCAGGACCATAAAGCGTTCGTGGGAGCCGGCGCTGGTGCGCAGGCTGTTGGTCATGGAAATGGTGCGCGTCACACAGGTGCTGAAGCCGATACAGTAGTCGGTGCCAGGAACATCATTGTCCATGGTCTTGGGAATGGCGACGACCTTCACGCCCTCCTGATAAAGCCGTACGCCATAACTCAGCGTATCGTCCCCGCCAATGGGGATGAGGTAGTCGA
>JAIQFZ010000152.1 GCA_020073015.1 Terriglobia bacterium
CTGCACGGTGGGGTCTGTGAGGGAGGAGATATCCCGGTGGTGCCATGGTGGACCTAAACGGGCACGAAGCTGGAAACGGCGGACACAGCCAAGGAACACCTACAGCCTATCGGGACTCCTCTACTCGGAGAGACGCGATTTATCAACAATTAAGCCGGAATGTTCTCTGTGATCAGGGCGAGCCGATCCGCGTCGCGAAACGGCAGCGGCCGCAGCAGCACAGCGTTCACTACGCTGAAGATCGCGCTGTTCGCGCCGATTCCAAGCGCCAGCGTCAGCACCTCGACCGCGGTGAATCCGGGATTCTTCGCGAGCGTGCGAATTGCGTAACGAATGTCTTGCCAGAGAGTATCCATGCCGGTCCTTTTGGTTCCCCCTCCAAATGTGGATGCGTTATGCACGCAATTGCCCGCTACTCGTACCGCAACGCCACCATCGGATCCACTTTCGTCGCGCGCCTCGCCGGAATGTAACAAGCCAGCAGCGCCACTGCGACCAACAAAAGCGTCACTCCCCCGAATGTGACCGGATCTGTTGCCGTCACGCCGAAGAGCAGCGACGACACCGTCTGCGTTAGCGCGAACGATCCCACGATTCCAATCGCCACGCCGATCAAGATCGTGCGCATTCCTTGCCCCAGAACCATGCGCAGCACGTCCCCCGATGTGGCGCCCAGCGCGACGCGCACGCCGAATTCGCGCGTGCGCCGGCTCACCGCATACGCCATCACGCCAAACACTCCGGCGGTCGCCAGCAGCAGCGCAGTGATTCCGAAGAATCCGATCAGTATCACGTTGAATTTTCGCGAACCCAGCGACGCGGAATACACTTGCTGCAAGGTCCGGAACCTCGGCGGAATTTCCGGATTGAGGTCCTGCAAAATGCCCCGTGCGGCCGAGCTGACCGAGCGCGTGTCCGCATCGCTCAGCATCGTCACCGTCATAACCGCGCGCGGCCGCTGGAACAAATTGACATAAACCGTCGGTCGCGGCGGCTCGTCGAGACCGTATTCGTGCGTGTCGCCCACGATTCCTACAATCGTGAGCAGACGCACATCGCCATCCATATTTCCAAATTCAATGGTGTGTCCGATCGGGTCTTGGTGGGGCCAGCGGTCGTGCGCGAGCGACTCGCTGATCACTGCCACGTGCGGCGCGTTCGCGCCGTCACGCTCGTCGAACATTCGTCCGCGGATCAGCGGAATTCCCAGCACCTGGAAATATCCGTCGGTCGCGACACAAAAATCCGCATTGCCGATGCGTTCCTTTTGATTCACCAACGCTCCGAAGCCGTCCATCGTTTTGGGAGCTTCATTCTGCGTCATCAACAAAAACATCCCGTCGGGCAGTCCGCCTTCCATTGGCAGGGCGCTTGCAGCTCCCACGCTTCGCACGCCGGGGATTTGTTTGAGCCGGTCCATCAAGTTCGAAAAGAAAATTCCCTGGGCCGACTTCGCTTTGGGATCGTCCACCCACGGCAGCGAGACGTCCATCGCTACGATCTTGTCCACGCGGAATCCTGGATTCACCTCGAGGACTTTCATTAAGCTGCGTCCCAGCAAACCCGCGCCGATCACCAGCACTAACGTGATGGCGATCTGCGCCGCGACAATCGCTCGCCCGACGCGCTGGCTACCTTGCGATCCGGCCTGCCCGCGCCCGCCTTCGACAAGGCCCTCCCTCAAATCGCCTCGCGTCGCTCGCGCAGCTGTAAACGCGCCGAGCCCCACAGCCACCGCAGTGGAGAGCAAGAACGCAAAGAGCAGCACCGGCACGCTTACGGTAACGCTGTCGAGCCGCGACAAATGTTCCGGAGCCAGGGCCACCAATCCGGCGACGCCCCACAGCGCGGCCAGCACTCCAAGAACTCCGCCGATCAGCGAGAGCAAAAATGCCTCGGTCAAAAATTGGCGCACCAGGCGGCCGCGCGCGGCGCCGAGCGCGCTGCGAATCGAAAGCTCGCGCTCGCGCACCGACGCTTGCGCCAGGAGCAAGTTCGCAACATTCGCGCACGCCACGAGCAACAAGAATCCCACCGCGCCAAGCAGAATTAGCAGCGGCGATCGCACCGTGCCTGTAATGGAATCCTGCAGTGGAACTACGGTTCCATCCCTGAGTAAATAATCGGTCTTCTCATTCGACGCTTGGTAGATCCTTCGCGCAATTGCGCTGATATCTTCGCGTGCCTGATCGACGCTTACGCCATCTTTCAACCGGCCGACGCCAGAATAGTTGTGCGATGTGCGGCTTAGATTCTCGCCATCTATATCGGCAGCAAGCCACACGTCCACGTCATTCGGAAATCGAAATCCCGAAGGAAGCACGCCAATCACGGAGTAGACCGCGTTGTTAATTTTCAGGTGCGATTGCGAAAGATCCTGCGCCGATCCGAGGTATTGCCTCCAGTAACCGTAGCTCACGAGCGCGACGGGTGCCGCTCCCTTCTTGTCATCACTCGCCGTGAAATCCCGGCCGACGATCGGCTCAACGCCGAATACTGGGAGAAACTCCGGCGTTACCGTTGCCACGGTAGTGCGCGTCGGCTGCGATGCTCCGGAAACAGAAACAGTTTCGGCCGCGTACTTCGCGATGGATTGAAAGCTATGGCTTTGATCGCGGAAGTCGTCAAAGTTCGGATCCGCGAGGCGCGAGGGCCTGCCGTTTGAGTTCACTTCAGAGACCGCCATAATGCGGTCGGCGCCGGAATATGGCAGCGGGCGCAGCAAAACTCCGTACACAACGCTGAAGATCGCCGTCGTCGCGCCGATGCCCAGCGCCAGCGTGATCACCGCCACGGCGGTGAACCCGGGGCTCTTGCGCAACTGCCGCAGTGCGTAGCGGATGTCCTGCAACAAGGTATGCATTTAATTCTCCCTCTGAACCCACACTCCCACCTTCACCAGTAGCAACCTTGCCGCCAACAGTATCCCGTGCAACTCTTTGAAAATGAACCTGAATCTGTATTAAAGACAGGTAACAGTGTTCAAAGTCGAAGAACTGATGTTCGGAATTGGACATTCCTCATGGCCCGCTCGCTCGTTTCTCTTTGCCGATTGTCCCCGAATCACGAGCAAACCGGAAATAATCCACAAACGGGAAAGCCAGGCTGGGAGAGCAGACTGGATTGTTGACGAAAACAGGCGTGGGTGTTGAAAAAGTCCCTTCCCCTTCGAAACAGTCGAAATCGGGGGGATGGAAAATGTCTACCCGACCCGAGAAGATCGTTTATAGGGCATCCTGACGCCATTTTATTTTGGCGAATTTATCGGGAGGGAGTTTTTCAACACCCACAGGCGTTTAGACCAACTGCGAATTGCTGGTGAAAGTGCGACTGTTTTCGTCAACTACCGGCGCGGGACCCACATCTTCCCGTGAGCTGAATCCGAAACGGGCAGTCCGCCCCGAGTCTGAAGACGTACCTCGTTTGACGCTTTTGCAACTCGCCAGAGTCTCGCAAAGTTGTATTTAATCTACAAACGCCGGTGATGTAGGTCACCGCCGAAGTGCTAGGAGGTTGTTTCAATATTCACCGGAGCGAGAGCAACCACGGCGAAGGCCGGTCGGCATGGTGTGGCAGTTCGCTGAGGCTTCCGACTAGAGAAACCATGAAGGTCAACGTATCTCAGGACGTACTGTCCTCGTTTCGCCGCAGGGCGCTACGACGGTATCCGAAAGAGTACATGGAGACGATCTGGGGACAGGTGAAGGGCGGAGAAGGGTACATCTATGCGTTCCACCCGATCAAGCATAAAAGTGATAACGAGTCCATCGAGTATGAGCCGGTAGAGATCGAGGAACAGCGCGACGAGGAAGCTCCGCTTGAGAAGATGATATTGCTGGGAACGATCCACACTCACCCGGACGCCAGCATAGAGCCAAGCCAGTCGGATTGGGAAACAGCAAGGGTAGATGGCGACATGCTTATCGGCATCTGTCAGATCATGATGAGCAAAGGGCGCAAATCGTCGCGGGTCCGCTTTTATTCAGAGCCCATTGATGAACTGGTGAAAGGCAAAAGCAGTGTCACAGATAATCGGGATACAACTCGGACCTGAATCCGAAACACGCCCGTCAGCCCGGGTCTCCAGATGCCGGGAATTCACCACAGGAAGCCCGCGGGCTACACTCAGAACCGGGTCAATGAGTTCTATAAAAAGGGATGGGAATGTTTCAACAACAACGGCTGGCTTTGCGCTGCGGCTCTTAGGGGTCACCGCACATCAAGGTGTGACGCTCTTCACTGACAAGAGGCGGTCATGAGTGTTGGCATTAATTTTAGTCATTCTGTCTTGTTGGGCGTATAATAAGCGCCCAATTCCCAAACAATATTTTGTTCGCAGCACAGGCCGCGAATCCTAAACGATAGCCTTTTCAGGAGGCTCAAAATGCGCTCCCCCGTGATGTCCGCCCTTTTTCTCTCCTTCCTTCTGGCCCTGTCGGTGGGCATGACTGCTCAGACCTCGACAACGTCAGTGCGCGGAACTGTAACCGACAAGAGTGGCGCCATGATCGCCGGCGCGAAAGTGACCCTTTCGAATCCGCAACGTGGTTTTAAGTGGTCGACAACCACCAGTCCGGCCGGTGCGTACGAGTTTTTGCAGCTGACACCGGCAACCTACACTTTGACCATTGAAGCGCCCGGCTTCCGGAAGTCGGTGCAGACCAATGTCGAACTCCTGGTCAACACGCCCGCAACCCTGAACGCAACCCTGCAGGTCGGAGCGGTTTCTGAAACCATCGAAGTCTCCGCCGAGGGAAGCATCGTGAACACGACCGACGCTTCCATCGGGAATGCCTTCAGTGAGCACCAAGTGAAGGAACTGCCGCTGGAGGGCCGGAATGTCCCGGATCTGCTGACGCTTCAGGCCGGCGTGACCTACACCGGCAACCGGCCGGACGTCAACAAAGATAACGATACCCGAAGCGGGTCAGTGAACGGCGCCCGCAGCGACCAGAGCAACGTCACGCTGGACGGCGTTGACGTTAACGACCAGGGAAGCGGCTATGCGTTCACGTCCGTTCTACCGGTCACGCTGGACTCGGTCGAGGAGTTTCGTGTGACCACCTCGAACTACAACGCGGATCAGGGCCGCTCTTCCGGTGCCCAGGTAACGTTGGTTACGAAGAGCGGCAGCAATGCTTTCCATGGATCGCTCTACGAGTATCTTCGCAACACCGCCACCAGTGCCAACGACTATTTCATAAAGGGGTCCGAAATTGCCCAGGGTTTGCCCAATAAGCCCCCCAAGCTGATTCGCAACATCCCGGGTGGCTCTCTGGGCGGACCCATGCTCAAGAACCGGTTATTTTTCTTCGTCAATTTCGAAGCTACCCGGCAACGCGAAGAGAACAGCGTGATACGGGTCGTCCCCTCGGACTCACTCCGCCAGGGAATCCTCCAGTATCAGGATGTGAACGGTGGGGTCACGACGCTGACAGCGCAGGACATCCTGAATATGGATCCCGCCGGCCTCGGGCCCAATCCAGCCTCCATGGCTTACTTCAACACGTATCCCTCTCCGAACGACCTTTCCGCCGGTGACGGGTACAACTTTGTAGGGTATCGATTCAAGGCGCCGGTCAAAATCGACAAGAACTATTACATCGGGCGACTGGACTACAAAATCACCCAGAATGGTAATCACACTTTGTTCTGGCGCGGCGCCGCCCAGAACGTAACCAATGCCGGTGTGCCGTTCTTGCCCGGCCAAACCCCCCAACACAGCCTGACCGACCACAGCAAAGGATTCGTGGCCGGGTACACGGCGCTGCTCAGCCCTACCCTGGTAAACAATTTCCGTTGGGGATTTACGCGCCAGTCCCTGGGAGACCAGGGCAACAGCACCCAGCAGTGGGTCATTTTCCGCAGCCTGGATCAGGGCTATACCCGTAGCCGCAGCTTCCAGCTGCCGGTTCATAACTTCGTTGACGACGTGTCCTGGCATAAGGGACGCCACACGTTCGGGTTCGGAACCAACCTCGCCTTCCTGCGCAACCCGCGCCTGAGTACCCTGGGGTCTTTCAGCGACGGGGTCGCCAACGCGGCTTGGCTGAACACGGGCGGGTTTGCCAATACCAACAGCCCCTTCGATCCAACCACAATCGAAAAGCCGGAGGTATTTTCCGATTTCAACAACTCTTACGACTTTCCGCTGATCGCTTTGCTCGGAATGGTGACCGAAGACGACGCTACCTATAACTACGCCAAAGATGGCTCTGTGTTTTCTCAGGGAGCGGCGATCAGGCGGCATTTCGCAATGAGCACCTACGAGTTCTACGCCCAGGATGCATTTCGCTGGAAGCCGAACCTGACCATCACGTTCGGCCTGCGCTACAACCTCTTCTCTCCACCCTGGGAAACCACCGGTATGCAGGTCGCCCCTACATTCAGTCTGGGCAAGTTGCTTCAGCAGCACGGAAGGCAAATGTTCGACGGAATCGGGGTGAGTGGCGATCCTCTGATCACGTTCAATCTCGCAGGTCCCGCGAACGGAAAAGCCGGTTACTACGATTGGGACAAGAAAAATTTCGCTCCCAGGATTGCTTTGGCCTACTCGCCACGTCCTGAGTCCGGCTGGCTCAAGAAGCTGTTCGGTAGTGGAGACAAGACCTCCATCCGCGCCGGGTTCGGTATGGCCCACGACCATATCGGGATGGGCCTGCTCAACACCTTCGACCTGAACGGATCGTTTGGCTTGTCTACAACGCTGACTAATCCCGCCGGCGTCCAAACTGCGGCTACCGCGCCGCGCTTAACGGACATGCACACTATTCCCGTCACCGACCGGACTGGGGAGGTCATCTTCTACCCGGCGCCCCCGGGGCAATTTCCGCAGACGCCGCCCTACACCGCCGACACCGGGGGGTTTGCGATTGCCTGGGGTCTCGATGACACCATCAAGACTCCCTACTCCTATACGTTTGACTTCTCCGTCGGACGGGAGCTGCCCCATCGCTTCTCGGTCGAAGCTTCCTACGTCGGCCGCCTGGGGCGGCACCTCCTATCGCAGCGAGACCTTGCCATGCCGATCAACTTGGTGGACCCGAAATCCGGGATCGGCTATTTCTCCGCCGCTGGGGCTCTGGCGCAACTCTCGCAAGCCGGCACACCAACCTCAGCGGTTACCTCCAGTACGATTGGGCCCACCGCTGCCTATTGGCAGAACATCATGGGATCTTCGCCGGCCGGAGGGGCATACGGCTTGTACTGTAGTGGCGGAAGCACGCCAGACGTCGTCCAGGCTGTCTATGACTTGTATTCTTGCTACACCGGCAACGAGACCTCAGCTTTGGCCATTCTTGATGAATTCGGTGGACTTCCCGACGCCAACCCGGACAACCCCGGCTATTACCCCTTGGGCAAACAAAACACGTTCTTCAATCGCCAATATTCGTCGCTGTACGCTTGGAGCACCATCGGCAATTCCAGCTACAACGCCCTTCAGGTGAGCCTGCGCAAGCACTTCGGTGGTGGCCTGCAGTTCGATTTCAATTACACCTTTTCCAAGTCGATCGACATCTCCTCTGATGCCGAGCGCATCGGGCCTTACCGGGGCTTTGGTGGCCAGGTGATCAACAGCTGGTCGCCCAAGCAGCTTCGCGCGGTCTCTGACTTCGATTTGCCGCACCAGATCAATGCCAACTGGATTGCGGAGCTGCCATTCGGCGAGGGGAGGAAGTTCGCTGGGAATTCCCACGGCGTGACCGAAGCCCTGATCGGCGGTTGGCGGGTCACAGGCCTGGTCCGCTGGACTTCCGGCTTCCCCACCACGGTCGATAACGGCTACTACTTCCCCACCAACTGGGAACTGGAAGGCAACGCCATGCAGATTGCGCCAGTACAAGCCCAAAAAACCGTTCTGCCCGGCGGCATTGTCAGCATGTTCAAGAATGGGCCGGCCGCGGCTAGTTCATTCCGCAATGGCTACCCGGGAGAAAGCGGTACGCGCAATTCCTTCCGCGGCGATGGCTTTGCGGGCTGGGACATGAGCCTCGGCAAGCGCTGGAAGATGCCCTACCGCGAGAGCCACAGCCTGCAATTCCGCTGGGAGGTTTTCAACGTAACGAACCTCTCCAGATTCGATGTTCAGTCCAACCGTCCTGAAATCGACATTGCCGGCACCTTCGGCAATTACACAGGACTGCTGACCAGCCCGCGCGTGATGCAGTTCGCGCTGCGGTACGAATTCTAGGGTGTAGGAGCTCTACGAAGATACGATCAAAGGGGCGGGAGCGATCTCGCCCTTTTCCGTTCTCACCGTGGACCGTTCAACCGCTCTGCCTTGCGGCGCCCCTCTGTCGCTTGGGCGGCTTCCCCCAGTTGCCCATACGCATCCGCAAGAAGCAGGTTGAAAACTAAGCACTTGCGGAGGTGCCTGTCGGCTTTTCTTATGCATCACGCGGAAGGTGGGAGCGGTAACTGTCGTAAACAGGCGTGGCTGTTGAAATAGGAACCAAAGCAGTAATTTCAGCGAATTCGAGCGTCTACGGCGAACGAACATTCAATAACTTACGAACAAATTTCGTTGTTGAAGTTCCCTGAAAAGAGTTTTTCAACAGCCACAGGTATTCCCGAGTATCGAAAGGAATGGCGAGGAACGAAGGGGAAACGTGCCATATCTAGTGCCCCATTTCATCTGAATCGCTCCTCCGGGTGGGTAGAACCGTAAACCCCGTACAGAATCTTTCGTTTAGCTGGAGGCCCCGGGCAGAGTCGAACTGCCGACCAACGGTTTAGGAAACCGCTGCTCTATCCATCTGAGCTACGGGGCCCACTACTCGAACCTGCTTCTTCCACTTCAGTTTACAACGGTCGCGCTCGATGCCTCGAACGCTTCCATTGCACGCTCATTGCACGCTTT
This sequence comes from Terriglobia bacterium, assembly GCA_020073015.1. Classification (GTDB taxonomy): domain Bacteria; phylum Acidobacteriota; class Terriglobia; order Terriglobales; family Acidobacteriaceae; genus Acidiflorens. Next base: position 8,861 of record JAIQFZ010000152.1, read on the forward strand.
TTCCACAAGCTCCATCGCCTGTACGGCATCAGCGTCCACGGTTTTGATGTAGTGATTCGCTGTTGTCTCGTAATCGGCATGCCGGAGAATGGCCTGCGCTGTCTTGATCGTCACCCCTTGGCGCTGCAGGGTCGTTGCCAGACCCCGCCGAAACGCATGCCAGCCATGCCACTCGATCCCGGCTTTCTCGAGCAGCGGCTTAATGACACGCCGTGCCAGATTGTCCAGGTGGAGTGGAGTGCCTTTGCCTGCCGCGAACATCCAGCCCGTCTGCGGCTGGCCCACGGCAGCCCGGTAGCGCTCCAGGAACTTCTGCAGCGGAGCGATCACGGGGACTGGCGCTTTCGACTTTCGCGTCTTGGGATCGGTCACATGCCGGTTCCACACGGAATGACGTACTTGAATCTCTTCTCCCGTGTAGTTCTCCCAGCGCAGCCCTCGGAGCTCGCCTTTGCGCAGTCCGGTAAAAGCAGCGGTCGCAACTACTGTTAAAGCCGGATCTGGCAGCAGTTCGAGCATCCGATAAATTTCCTCCAACGAATAGGCGTGTGTGTCTTCTGATTCCCGAGCGTGGGGAATAGAAACGTCCTGCACTGGATTCACGCCACTGATCGCCCCGCATCGTTTCGTGTGCTTAAAGATCGCACTCAAGACCGATTTGGTGTGTTTCAGCGACGAGCGGGAAAGACCCAACTCCGAAGCAATCCGCTTCAAGAGCCTTTCCCCATTCCAGGTGCGAAAATCCCGGACTCGGATCTCACCCACGCGGGGCTTGATCTGAGTTCGCCAGATATTCCGATACCCCTTCAACGTGCTTGCCCGGTTCTGTGCTTCGACATGTGGCAGGTAAACCTCCTCAACGAACCGTACCAAAGGCATGGTGCTACAAGGTGACGTGACCTCTGTGTTCACCATGTACATCATCTCGTAGGCCAAACGCTGCGCGTCAGCCTTGCGCGGACACTCTTCTAGAGAAGCGATCCGTTTCGAGACTTGCACGCGCTTGGTAGTGCCGTCTGGCTGCCACACATCTTCGCGATAGCGCACGTGCCATGCGCCAAACGCTTTGTACAAATAGCCCTTCTGTGGACGGGTCACTCAATTCCTCCTTGAATTAACCCGCCCTCAGTCCTGCTCTGTTTGGAGAACAGCGACGTCGAGCCCACCAGTCGTTCAGCGGCTCGCTGCCGTATTCGAATCTAATATACTTCCCGAGCCGGACATGGGGAATGGGATCGAGAGCCCGCCTGCGCACCTGATCGCGGACCCAGGTCTCCGGCACTCCCCAGCGCTTGGCCAGTTCCGCCGAGTCAATGATTTCAACCGCCGTATTACTCCAACTGTTCATAACCGACCACCTTGTTCACTTAGCCGTATTCAAATCCCCTCTTCCGGACGCTTTCCTCAGCCCTGCACAGTGGGAACATCGGCAAGGCTTCGCATCTTCCCGCGCTCCACAGAACGGACAGTAGTTCGGAGGGGATAAATCAGGTTGCCTGGGCCTATGGAGGCTGTACTCGAACACACGTATGCACACGTCGCACTGCCAGAATCGTTGTGACCCATGCGACTGAAGCCGGATCACGCGGCCTCCTTCCGATATTCCACCGGTTCATCCGGACCACGGGGACCGTGGAATATGCGCTCTCGCTTGAGTTGCCGCTGTACTTCCCCGAGCTCCCTGCGGCCCTCTTTCTTAAGATCGGCAATCGGCGCATAACCGGAGTCGCGGGGAAACATCAAGCGACCTGGACAGAGCGGACAACGACTTGCATGACCGCAGAAACGGCACTGATGTTCACCGTGATGACCATTCACGAGCTCACATCGCGAGCCACACTGCGCACAAGGCGACTCGCAGACCAGCATGGCTCGATAGAAGAGCCCCATCGTGTGTACCCGCCGCACCGTGTGAAATGCGGTTTCCAGGTCGGCGAGACGTTCGCCATCGGATCGCGAGACATGTTTACCGGTGTACTTCAGCGCGTGGCCGAGAGCGCGTATAAACCGACGATGCTGACATTCGAGGAAGTCATGAGGCGGGGCGTCAATTTTCTGTTTAGAAATCCAGACAATCTTGGCACCGTCCCTCTTTGCGCGGATCTCTGCCCAGATTTCTGCAAGTACACGCTGCGGAAGATAAGGACCGACGTAAACGCCATGCGCATGAAGGTTCGTGTTGTACGATTTCATCTTGCTATTCCATCCACCAAACTCATCGCACCAAAGAAATCCATACTGGTTTGATTTGATGCCCAGCTTGCAGAGAACTCTTTTCAGGCACTCATGCACATCCTGATTAAACTCACGTATGTCCTGGGGCCTCGGCATGCGACCCATGTTCGTTGCAGTGAAGTCCAGCTTGGCGATGACAACCGCGGAGCGGTGCCCAGGTCCAGGCAAAAGGCCCACGACGGTGGGCCAAAGCCCTACGTACTTTCCGAAAAGCTCACCGAAGATCTGCGCGCCACATTGGCGACAATAACGACATTGACATCGGAACTCCGCGTAGAAGCAGTGCTCGTCCGGATGATCACTGCAGTCCATGCGCCGACCGCTTACGCGGCAGTTCGCGAGCCGGTTCGCCTTCCGCGAGAATGCTGCCTGCCGACGCTGCTGCTTGCGCAGCCACCAAGAATTGAAATTCGCCTCCGCCTCGGGTCCACCACGCTGCCAAACTTCAAGTTCTTCTTGCTTGGCCGCCCGAGCTGATTCCTGTTTTGGTTTCCGCTTCAGGTAGTCAAGATACCGGCGTCGCTCCAATTGTTGTTCCGCATACGACAGATCCGAGAACATTGGCAATGCGTGCTCGCCGTGTTCCGCGAGCCGAAAGACCTGCCCCAGATGCGCGCCATCCGTCGCGGTGCCGACCGAGACGGATAGATCGCCATTGTCGGTGCGACTAACGAGCTCCGGAAGAATGAAGTCCCGACCCGAAAGCAGAGGTTTTTGGCCGGACTTGGGGCGTGCGCCCCCGGACCGAGACCCCGGAGGCATTCGCTGGTCATCGCCACGCGGGTCCAGATCCAACAACTGAGGCGGGAAAAGCCCTCCGATGAGGCCCCCCACTACGGGTTGTAGTTCAGTGCTTCCCATGAGTCACTTATTCGCGTCTCTACAAGTAAAGGGGGCGGCTCCGCTTCGCTCCGCCGCGCTGGGCTGCTTCGCAGCCCCCAGGAGGGGTTTCACCCCTCCTGGACCTCCCCAAGCCAACCCTTTACGTCCTTGCCGGGCATTCCTTGTCGTTCGTTTAACTGGAGGGCGGGATTCCTGCCCGTTTAAGTCGCGGGTCGTGAGGTTGGCTATTCGCCACGTTGCCCGCTCTGAAGGTTTGGATCCCGCCCATGCGTACAAACGACCACCTCTACTTGAAGATCTTGCTGAAAAGCGAAGCCGTTCGACGGGAACGCGAGCGGCCGACCATTTTGGAGAGGGCCTTTTCGCGTTTGCGCAAACCATCCTTAAGCTGGGGAGGCGTACGCGGACTGCGAAGGGCCGCCTTCACACCTTTTAGTTGCTGCTCAAGCGTTAACCTACGATGCGCCATCTTCTCTTCCTTTTCTTCTTTTCAGTTGGGTTCGGTCTGAACTTTCGGGGCGGTGTCAGTGCCTGTCCAAAGAGGCCGCAGGGCGTGCAACGGAAAATGCGAACACCAGCATTTGAAACGCTCAAACTCAGTCGCCCTGCACAAAACCCGCATAATCCGCTACCCATTGGCTTACTCAAACGTTTGGCACTATCATTCACAAGTGCGCTCCCTCCTTAGTCTGATGGTGGTGACCAGTAGTACGCATCAACGCCCTGGGCCATTCCAAACGAGATGCCAACGCGGGTTGGCGATGAGACACCAAACAGGTCCTTTCGCATGGCGATAACCTCTAAAACGGGTGAATATTGCCGCGGAGAACATCAATGAGACTGAAGCCAAAAGCGAGGAGAAGGAGCTCAACGCGAGTAAATCTGTCCAAGAGCGATCTGAATCGAATGTCCAGCTACGTTACTCCGTCGCCCAACGACACCCCAGGTGAAACAGAGGCCCTGGACACAGGAGCGTCGGATCCAACTGCAGAAGAAACCGAAACTCCAGATGAAATCCAATTCGACGAACCTGTTTCAGAAGAATCGGACACACCGAAAATAGCGAACAACATCCTTTGGGGTCACTGTGACAATATCGCCTACATGTTGGAGTTGAACTGGCACAGAATTGGCTGGAAAATAGAATGTCTCCGCAATCCAAGTATGACCCGCACTCCAGAAACCGTGAGAGAGGCTTTCGAGCCTCTTCACGACCAATCCGGACGCGATCTTATCCCTTATCTATTGCGGCCAACGTGTGTACCAGCCACACACAATGAGCTAAGAGAAACTCACAAGTCACTAGTGAGTCTCCGCCGAAAGATGCGGGATGCACAAGATGCCTATGATTCACAATCCGCAAGATGTCAGGAGGCCGACAGGGCCGTTTCTGAAGCTGACCCGAAGCGCCGGAAAAACGAGCTACAACCCCAAATTACGTATCGGATCGCAACCAAGTTAGCGCTGCGAAAGGAATGCGAGACAAAGGAATCACGCATAGCAGCGGGGCAAAAGAAAATAGAGAAAATGACAGCGTCGCTTCGACCGGCTGCAGAGAT
>JAIQFZ010000153.1 GCA_020073015.1 Terriglobia bacterium
TCTTCAAGATCGCCCACATATCCGGGCAGGTTGCCGGCATAGATGTAGCGCAGTCCAGCTTCACGCCCAATCGCCGCCGCGCGCAGCAGATCCTCGGGACGCGTATCGTCGGGCGAGGTCATCTTGTAGTCCTGGTGGAAGGCAGTGACGTGCCACGGGATGTCGGCGGAAACACTGGCAAGAAACGAGGCTAGTTTTCGCAACTCGTCGTCGCTGTCGTTGAAGCCGGGAATGAGCAAGGTCACGATCTCGAGCCACACCCCCATCTGGTGCAGGCTGCGGATGGTGTCGAGGATGGGTTCGAGACGTCCGCCCAACTGGCGGTACTGGCGGTCGTCGAAGCTCTTGAGATCGACTTTGTAGAGATCGATCCAGGGGCGGAGATAGTCGAGCACCTGCGGCGTACCGTTTCCGTTGGAGACGTAGCCGGTGAGCAGGCCAGCTTGCCGGGCCTGGCGGAAGACGGCGACCGCCCATTCGCTGGTGATCAGCGGCTCGTTATAGGTGCTGACTACGACCTTCGCGCCATGAGCGACCGCTTCCTGGACGAGCCGTTCAGGATCGGCCTCCAGCGGCGGCGAGATGGCGTTCGGATCACGCAGCGCCTGCGACGTCACCCAGTTCTGGCAATACGCGCAGTGCAGATCGCATCCCAGCATTCCGAAGCTGTAGGCGAGAGCCCCAGGATAGGCATGGAAAAACGGTTTCTTCTCGATGGGATCACACTGCGCTCCGGCGACATAGCCGTAGGGGACGTAGAGCTTGCCGCCGCGATTGAAGCGGACCTTGCAGACACCGGGTTGTCCTTCGGGGATGGGACAGCAGTGGCCGCAGGCATAGCAGCGCACGCGATTGCGATCGAGCGTTTCCCAAAGCGCGTGGTCACCTTCGCGGACGCGCTCGTGCAAAATGTCGCCCAGCGTAGCCACGAGTTTATTGTACGGCTGGGTGAGGAGGTGTGAGTAAACCAAATCTTCGAGGCTGCGGCGTGGTTTCTCGGGCTGAGTGCGAGGGCAAGGTGCCCTCGCGACAGCCGGCGAGGCGCCGGCGCTACAGGGAAAGCTCAGTTCTTTGCGGGCTTTGCAGAGTTGTGCTGGCGAATCCACTCGTCGGCTTGTTGGCGGGCGGCGGCGACCTGCGATCGCGTCATTTGCGAGGCCAAGCCTTCCAGTCGGGACTTGCTGGTCTCGTCTCCCTGCGCGAACGCGAGCGCGGACCAGAAGTAGGCGCGGGAGAGATCTTGCGGAACTCCGCGACCCGCCCAGTAGTAGGCACCCAGCGTCGCTTGCGCGCCCACGTGGCCTTGTTCGGCGGAGCGCAGGAACCACTGCACGGCTTGCGCGTCATCCTGCAGCATACCGGCGCCGGTATGGTATCGGACGCCCATGCGCCACTGCGCGTCCGCATCTCCGGCATCGGCCAGCTTGCGCAGCGCTTCGGGTGAATCTTCCTCCGTATCGCGGGTGGAAACGTTTTTTGCAGAAACGGTCGATGCGCCCGGCGGAGTTGTAGCCTGTTGGGTCGCGCCGAACCAGTGCCTCTCGATCACGGGAGCCAACAAATATCCGAGCGCCGTCGCCACCACGGCAACCACCAGCGCCATGAGTCCGAGATAAAGGCGGCCCGTCGGAACTCGCACGCGCGGTGACTGAGCTTCGGCCTCGGGTTCCGGCTTGGCTTCCCAGAGCGCTTCCCGAACCGCATGCATCGAAGAGTCCGCTTCTAAAGAAGCAGGCAACAACTCACCGGTCGCGGCGTCCTGCCGCAGGGCCGGCTCCGACGGTCCTTTGGGAATAATTTCAACCAGCTGCTCGAGCACGGTCTCATGCGCTTTCGTGAATGCGCGCGGATGGGGGGAAAAGATCTCGAGCAAGCCGACCACCCGAAAATCCGAAACAATGGGAACCGCGAGGATCGAGCCGATTCCCAGCGTCCGGCAAATCTCCTGATCGACGCGGGAATCGTTTTCCGTGTCCTGGCACCCGACAGAGAGCGCGCTGCGAACACACTCTCCGGACAAGCCTTGCTTTACATCGACCGGAGCCCCCAGAGGCGGGGCAGGTTCGCCGGCCCGGGCGCGGCAGATCAGGTTGCCCTCGGTCAGGAACGCCAGCGCGGCGCCATCGGCGCCGGTAAGACGCAAGGCGTGTGCGATGATGAACTGGAAAACGGCGTCGCCGTCAGCTCCGGTCTCGCGCACCTCGCGGCGGACCGCGTCCACCGCCGAGAGCATTTCGTTGAGATCACGGGCCGGAGTGGGGCCGAGCGACTCGGTCGAGGGCCACGGTTCGTGCGGGATCTCTTCTGGCCTTTCCGCCTGACGAGACAACTGTTCGCTGCGAGCGGCGTGGTTGGAGCACGCGATCAGAACATTGGCAAACAGCCATTCTTTCAGCAGCCGCTGCGAACTTTCGGGCAGGGCGGAAAAACGTATGCCTCCCCGTCCGGAGGGGTCGCTCCACACCACCTGACCACTGCCATGGATGAACGTTCTGGTCTCAGGCAGATCGAGAGTCAGGGCCACGGGACGGTTCACCTCGAGCATTTCGCCGGTCTGCACAGCAAAACCCTCTTCGTGCAGATCGAGCAGTTCGCTCAGATCCACCACCATGTCGGCCTTCGGGCCATTGAAACTGACGTAGGCTGGAGAGTGGGGCTTCTGACGGACGCGCCGACGGCGCTCTCCTTGAGGACGCGCTGCCGATGGGGCCGGAGCGGGAACTTCCACCGGTTCTGGATCTGGATCTGGATCTGGCAATCTGAGAGTGCTCTGACCCATCGGCTTCTATAATAACTCAGCGGGCAAAATGAGGGTGGCGAGACGCGTGCGCCGCCAGCTAGAGATTAGCCGCCAAATACCGGCTGCCGCCTTGCGCTGGAGCAATGAGCACATCGGGGGCGGCCAGGGCACGATCGAGCGCATCTGCCAGAACAACGGGGAATTCGGCAGTCAGAAGGTTGACGTCAAGGTGGAGATCCCGCTGGTTATAGGCGCGGAAGACCACCAGCGAACCGCGGCGCCGGTTCGAGGTCGCCAGCAGGTCGAGAGTCAGCTTCCAGGAAGGTGGGCCGGAGATCGCAATCATGTGCGGGAGCTTGCTCCAGCGCAGAGGACGGGTCGCGTCCCCATGCTCGGACGAATCGCCGGGCAAAGACTTAACATGCAGCTCAAAGGCGTCGAAATCGTTGTTTTCGAAGGCGGCGGTCAGAATGCTGCACACCTGGTTGAAATCGGTCGCCACTTTGAGTTCTTCGACCGCGCGGCGCACGGCAAGATTGTTGATGACGATCTGGGGCTGCTCGATGGTGCGCTGTGCCACCCGCCGCAGCTCGCCAAATTCCAGGTAGTTCAGATGCTGGACACCCAGCCAGATGCCGGTGCCCACCACGGCGAGCACAAGTCCCAGCGTACTTCCGGTCGGCCACAGCAGGAACAGACTGAGCAGAGCAAAGAGTGCCGAGACCGCGTACAGAACGATGACAACCTGGCGATGCGAGAACCCCATCGCCAGCAGCTTGTGGTGAATATGTTCGCGGTCGGCGGTGAAGATGGGACGGCCGCTGATCAAGCGGCGCAGGATGGACAGCGCGGTTTCCAGAATCGGCAATCCGAACGAAACGACTGGGATGGCGACGGCCACGAAGGTGGGCGCCTTTTGCGCTCCGGCAAGGGCCAGCGCGCTCAAAATAAAACCGATGAACAGACTGCCCGAGTCCCCCAGGAAGATGGTGGCCGGGTTGAAGTTGAAGCGGAGGAATCCGAGGATCGCTCCGGCCAGCGCGACGCTCATCAGCGAACCCAGCCAGGAGTGGTTCACCAGCGCGACGACAAAGAACACCATGGTCGAGAACAGAGCTGACCCCGCGGCCAATCCATCCAGACCATCGATCAGATTAAACGCATTGGTGATTGCGACCACCCAGAGCACGGTGAGGGGCAAACCGATGGACCACGGGAGTGTGTGATGGCCGAACAGCACCGGTAGATCGAGAATGCGCATTCCGCCGGCGAACAACATGGCGGCGGCGACCGCCTGTACAGCGAACTTCAAGTACGGACCGGCGCCGTGGAGATCGTCATAAATGCCGAGACAAAAAATCAGGCAGGCGGGAACGTAGATGCGGAGCAGGGTGGTTGGGGCAAATCCCTCCAGCAGCCGAGGGAAAAAGAGCGCGAGGAGCAGCCACAGGCTCAGACTGAGGGAGAAGGCCAGGAAAATCGCAAGGCCGCCCAGCCGGGGCAGAGGAGATTTGTGGACATGGCGACCATCCCGCGGAAAGGAAACCCATCCTCGGCGCGTAGCCATGTCTCGCACTTGGCGCGTCGCCACAAACGACACCGCCAGCGAGAACGCAAATATCCCAAAGAACAGGAGCGTCAAAACCTGACTTCCCTTCCGGCTGAAACGCCCCGTATTTCAAGCCGATGCTTACGGAGGTGGCGGCTCCGTTAAGTTCTTCCAGACAGGGTCTGTTACCAGCTTCGGAAATTCCAACTATTTGGTTGGATGGAACTATACATCTCCCGGCTTGCTCTAGGCAAATGTTTGTACTCGTCCAGTAGATAGGTGGTCAGCGGCTTCTCAGACGACTCTACCGTTGTTCGGAATGCGTGGCAACAGATAGTCGGGCGCATCAGCGAGCGGTCTCATACCACCTGCGATGAGCGCGGGAGATTGGTCTCCACCAACAGAGCTGATGCTGGTCTGTGGATCAATAGAAGAAAACAGTGGCTTTAATTCCTGGAAGAGAGACAGCTCATCTCATGGCATAGCTACAAAGTAATGGTCACCTCTGATGGGCGGGCCTTTCTCCAGTTCCGATTTGTGACCGACGCGATGGTGGAGGCGTGAGGTAGGCCACGGACTCCTTGGACGAGGCGGCAGGTGGTCAGCGCAACAATTCCCAGATTTCAAGCAGCTGCTTTGAGCGCTGTTGCACGCGGCTCTTCCCCTTTGTCTTCAGCTATGGCTTCGCCCGGCCATTTCAGCGACACGTAAGCGGGTGGTCCGACGAAAAACGCTATCCGCCGTCCCGGAGCCACATGGCCAACTCGTTCGCAGAAATCGATCACTTCTCCAGGCAGTTCAGAGTGAACGTCCAACAAGATCCAGTCGAAGGTGTTCGGTTGCACAAGAGAACGACCTTCAGCGAGCGTGGCAGCCATCTCCACCTGAAGCCCGTGGGCCCTCAATATGCTTGCTCGCAGGCTGCGCTTGAATTCGGATCCGCCGACGAGAAGGACTCTTTGTCCCCAGCGGAGCTCATGCGCGAATGGGGGTACGCGCTTCACACTCGCCTTCCCATCGAAGATATTTTTCTCTTCAGGCAAGGGCACTCTCCGACCGGAAGAGGAGGACGTTTCCTCTATTCAGTCTACAACGTTGCCGGCCCGGCAAGACCGCGGATGCGCATGGCAGTGGACTGGGACGATCTGACACGCGCCCTGCTCTGGATCCTGTTGCCGGGAGCATTGATAGTGGAACGCGTGCGGTAACTGTTGCTCGAGTGCACGTTCGTAATTTGAAAGTCGTAGGAGGAGTAGTCAGAATCAATCTGCCCGCTACTTCAAGAGCAGCGATGGAAGCTTCCCGCCTAGGAGCACGTCGCTGACAACAACCCATCCTGGCCAAATTCGAACGTGAGTAGTCATGTCTCGGCTAAGATCAACAATCCTCTGCATTGATGACCACTGGAATGGACTCATCGGCCGGAAGATGTTGCTCGAAAAGAACGGCTATGAAGTACTGGAAGCGACCGGCGGGGCCGAAGGGCTGAAGTTGTTCCGTTCGCATCCCGTGGATGCGGTGGTCCTCGACTACCAGATGCCTGGGATGAGCGGCGACGTGGTTGCCGCGAAGATGAAGTGCATCAAATCCTACGTCCCGATCATGCTGTTATCCGCCTACGGGCCCCTGCCGAAGAGCAAGCTGAAGGCCGTAGACACCTTCTTATCTAAATCCCAACCGTCGAATATTCTCTTGTCTAACCTTCGGAACCTGCTCGACGGCCGGCCCAAACCATTCTTCCAACGCTGGCTCGATCTTTGGAAGGATCGTAATCAAGGGTGAGACAATGAACTTCTTGAAGCGGTTTTTCGGGAGAGGGTGCTCGCATCGGTTTTCGTGGCCGCGCGTCGATGCCAATGGCCGTCACTATCAGATATGCCTGGTTTGTGGAACTGCTTACGAATATGACTGGAGAATGATGCGACGGATTGGTCCGTTGACGACACACACCCAACATGGGTAACGTGCTGTACCTCCTGGGATTTAGACCTCTGGGCTGGTTCTTTCGTGATCTCGTTCCGCAGCAGCGCAGCGTGACATAGTCGGACTCCCAATGGCTCACTCCCCCAAATTGAGTCTTCCACAACGTGATCCTCGAGTAAGCCTGCTTGGGACTATCCCAGCCGCGATTGAGCTCGAGAATGGTCGACAGCTCCGAGTCAAAGTGCGTCGGCTCTCCATGACGGGAGGGTTGTTAGAACTCGCGACCTACGTTGACGATCGAGCTAGCGTCAGCCTGACGCTTTACCTTGGCTCCAGCATTGTGCGCCCTTTACTGGTCTTTGGGCCGAAGAGCGACACATACTCGAAAAGGAGATAACGGCGCTGCTCAAGCAAACCATGGCGCCAGCAAAGGCAGGCGACCGGTTAAACTCCCGGCGAACCCGCTTCCTCTTGGAGTAGTGCAGCCCGAGCGATGTCTTCGGGACAACGCAAAGAAGAGACAGGAGGAAGGGCCTGGCACTCGGAGGACGTGGTAGCCAATTTGAGCAAGGTGCGCCCCGTGCGCGCCTGCGAAGATCCAGTGAAAACACCGTTCTTCACTGTTTGGCAGTCTGCTCGAGACCGTTCTTCAGCAGGCTGATTTCTACGCGAGTACCGCTTGTGCGCTTGGCCACACGAGCGTTGCCCATCCCAATCACGTAGATGCGGTAGGCCGGGATCTCGTGGTTCGACACCAAGTAACGTACCACCGAGTCCGCTATCTTCCGGGAGTTGGCGATCGCGGCTTGGCCCTGCCCCGAAGAGAAGCCCTTTACTTCGATGACGTACCCGTGCTGACCCTTCAGCGGGGTGGCTATCTCGTCGAGCGCGTCCTTGGCCTGCTTGCTCAACCCGGTCTGGCCGGGGCGGAAACGAATCTCAGTCTGCGGCGCGGACTTGTACTGATCGATGTTGCCGACCATTGTCTCGACTGCGGAGAGGCGGGTGTCCACGGCGGTCGCCCTCTGCTGCGCCATCTGAGCCTTGTTGGCGGCCTCGAGCGTATGCTCATCGGCTAGGTTGGTCTTGGTGGAAGCCAGCTGAATGCCTTGCTGGGCACGGGCATCCACGTCCCTGATCATTTTGCTGTTAGACGCGGTCAGCTCATCGAGTTCCTTGACCTGGTCCTGGATGGGCTGCACATGCCGCTGCACGTACCCCTTGCTGGCAAATGGGTGCAAGACGAGCCATGCCAAGCCGGGCTCATCGCCGTCCCAGAAGTCCGTGTGGTCCCGATCTGCCGACTGCGCGCTTGAATTTGAGTTGGTTTGCTGCGCGAACAGGGGAAGCGCAAGTACTGTGGACAAGAGCAGCGTGGTGAATATGCGGTTCTTCATATCATCTTCTTCCTTCGGAGTAGGGAGCCTGAGGGCTCCACTCCAACCTGATGGCGCTGGCGGCACATGGCTAAGAAGCCAGAAACATCAAACCCGCGAAACGAGGTCTTCTTCCTTGTCACGGATACGATGCCAAACTGCTGGAAAACTCAAATGCTTAGTGTCGTAATGACATTGTAGCGCCGAAGCGGGGAGTGCCGGTCAAGAAATTCGGTTGCGGAGTCATTCTCTTGGCAGGAGCTGATACTGAGCAGCGGCGACCTGTTTTTGGGGTCCGCAGATCCCCCCAGGTAGCGTAGAACCATGTAGTTCTATGTCCACGCAGGGCCGTACTCCTGAGACGAGCAAAAACACGGCCAACAAGCTCGAAGTGTTCGGGACTTCCGCATTGGCATGTGGCAAGGTGCAGATGGGTCCGACGTGCACCGGGCACAAGAAGGTATCGTAAAATCGCTCGTCCCTCATCGCCCGTCCATCACACATAGGCAATGCCATAAGACGGACGATTCTACGCCGGAATCGAGTTATACTTCCACCGTTGTGAGTAGCGAAGCCGAGGGCGAGAAAGACAAGGCATGGGAGAGCTTGTGCCGGGCGGAGGGCTGGGTCTGTCGCATCTGCGGCGCGGTGCCTGAGCGCGGGCAGCAGTTCACGGACAACCTTTGCGACGACTGCCGAAAGATTGCTCGGAACGAGTAGCCCCTCGCGTTCAGAATGTCTCCCTGCCTCAATCCGGTTGCTACTAACTCAGGACTCATCCTCGTCAATCCGCCGCAGCGGAAGCCACTACGGACGCAGGAGCCTTAGAAAGAACCTGAGCTGCGATCCTACTTCC
>JAIQFZ010000154.1 GCA_020073015.1 Terriglobia bacterium
CCGCGCAGCGCGGCGGCGCTGGAGATGACTCTTGTCGGTCCCGCGCTGCGGTTCGAAAACATAGAAATCGTCGCTCAAGCCTTGAGGGCCGCTGGAGCACACGTCGAGATTCACGACGACCACTTCCCCCCTGACGCAGAAGACGCAAGTTGGTTGACCAGGGTGGGGTCACTCCGCTGGATCGTCCTCACGAAAGACAGACGGTTCCATACACGAATACTCGAAATCACCGCGATTGCCCGCTCGCACGTGCGGGTCTTCAAACTCACTGCCGCCGGTCTCCAAGGACCAGAAATGGCCTCAATCTTCACCAAGTCGATTTCGAAGATAAGACGCGTCGTAATTGGGAACGTTGCTCCCTTTATCGCAACTGTCGATCGGAACGCCAAGGTCAAATTGGTGTTCACTGCGGCAAAGCTGAAGCGCTATCGATAGTGAGAAACTGCGTTTGCACCAACCGCGCCTTCTGCGCTTCTACGCAGCCGTCGCCGCAACCTGCGCCAGCGTTTTCTGCAGCGACTCCTCATCCCCCACCGTCAGGCATTTCTTCGAGCGGTCGATCTGCCGCATCAGTCCCCACAAAACTTTTCCCGGACCGACCTCCACAAACAGGTGGACTCCCTGTTCAATTAGCAGACGCACCGACGGTTCCCACTTCACCGATCCCGTAACCTGGCGCACGAGCGCCGAACGAGCCGCTTCGGGCTCGGTGACCGGCGCGGCGTCCACATTGCAGACGACTGGACAATGAGGTCCTTGGAAACTCAGCGTGGAAAGATCGGCGGCCAAACGATCCTGCGCCGGCTGCATGAGCGCACAATGGAAGGGAGCGCTCACCGGCAGACTCACCGCCTTCTTGGCGCCGCGCTCACCCGCCAACTGGATCGCCCGTCCAACAGCACCCGCGTGCCCGGAAATCACAATCTGCTCCGGGGAGTTAATATTCGCCGCCTGGCAGACTTCCCCCTGCGCCGCATCACTGGAGACTTCGTTGACCTCGTCGAGCGGCATCCCCAGGATGGCCGCCATCGCCCCCACGCCCACTGGCACCGCTTCCTGCATGTACTGGCCGCGATTGCGAACGGTGCGTAAGGCGTCGGCAAACTTCAACGTCCCGGCCGCCACGTGCGCCGAGTATTCTCCCAAGCTGTGCCCGGCAACGTAGTCCGGCTTGAGACCCTTCGCGCGCAAAACTCGCAGCGCCGCCACCGAGGCCGTCAGAATCGCCGGCTGCGTGATTTCTGTCAGCTTAAGTTTTTCTTCGGGCCCTTCGAAACAAAACTGCGAGAGCTTGTAGCCAAGCGCCTCGTCGGCCTCTTCAAAGGTCCGTCTCGCAACCGCATGGTTGTCGAATAGTTCCTTGCCCATGCCAACGGATTGAGAACCTTGACCGGGAAAGAGAAATGCAATTGGGGATGCGTTGCTCATAATCTTGTAAACCTTCATCAAGTCTGGAGCGCGGCCGCTGGACGCAACCTCGCCAGTTCCCGCTCAATCGTCTCATTCACACCGCCCGCGGCGAACTCCGACGCCACCCGGATCGCATTCTTGATCGCGTTGGTGTTCGATGATCCGTGAGTGATGATGCAAACCCCTTTTACGCCCAGCAACGGTGCGCCTCCGTACTCGGTGTGATCGAGACGCTTCTTGAAATCGGAAAACGCATTGCGCGAAAGCAGCGCCCCCACCTGCCGGGTGATGGTAGATTTCAACGTCTCTTTCAGCACCGCGCGCACCAGCCTCGCCACCCCTTCGGAAGTCTTCAGCGCAACGTTCCCGACGAACCCGTCCGCGACGATCACGTCCACGTCCCCGTTGTAGAGGTCGCGTCCTTCCACGTTGCCGATAAAGTTGATCGGAAGCTGCTTCAGCAACCGGAACGCCTCGCGCGTCAGGCCATTGCCCTTTCCCTCTTCTTCTCCGATCGACAGCAGGCCCACCCGCGGGCGCTTCACTCCAAAAATCGCGCGGCAGTAAATGTCACCCATCACCGCGAACTGCTCCAGGTTCACCGGATCGCAGTCCACATTCGCGCCCACGTCGAGCAGCACGGCCGCGGTGTTCAGCACCGTCGGAAATGCCGCCGCCAGCGCCGGACGGTCCACCCCCGGCAGCGCACCCAGCACCATCTTCGCTGTGGCCATGGCTGCGCCCGTATTCCCAGCCGTCACAAATCCAGCAGCACGCCCTTCGCGCACCAACCGCAGGCCCACGCGGATGGAGGAGTCGCGTTTGGCGCGGATCGCCTCCACCTTGTCTTCCATGGTGATGACTTCGCTGGCGTGGACTACTTCAATCGGCAAGCGCCGCGCGCCAGGGTAGCGCGCAAGCTCAGCCTTGAGGCGAGCTTCGGGCCCGACCAGAAACACGCGCGCGCCATGATGACGCGCCGCCTGCAAAGCGCCTTCAATCTCCGGCTTCGGCGCCTTGTCGGACCCCATCGCATCCAGAGCGATTACGCTAGACATGGAGGGAAAAACCAGAATTTCTTGTGATCCGTAGGTCTAGCCCGTTAGGACTTCTCTTCAACCTCAACGATCTCGCGACCCTTGTAGTGACCGCACTTCGGACACGCCCGGTGCGGCATCTTCTGTTCGTGGCAGTTCGGACACTCCGAGAGCGAGTGTTTCGAAAGCGCGTCATGCGCACGCCGCGTGGCCGTGCGCTTCTGAGAGTGTCTCCGTTTCGGATTCGGCATGATGATTCCTTTTTTGAGAGTAGTCGGTAGTCGCTGCCAACCGATTCCATCTGACTACTGACTTCTGGCTACTGTTCCAGCTTATCTCGTATCTCCTTCAGCGCCGCCCAGCGCGGATCTTCCATCTGCGCTGCGCACGAACACTGACTTTCATTCAGATTCTTCCCGCAATGCGGGCACAATCCCTTGCAGTCTTCGCGGCACACCGTCTTCAGCGGCACCGCCAACAGAACCTGCTCGCGCAACGCATCTTCGAGCAGCAAACTGTCGCCCTGGTAATACCCGATTTCCGCCTCGGCGTCAGTGATCGAAAGCTCTTCATGCCCGGCATCGGTTCCCAGTGGACGGTACAACAAATCAAAGCTCCGGCCCACTTCGTACACCACCGGCTCCAGGCACCGCGCACAGGCCACTTCCAGGCTGGTATCCAGCTTGCCTTTCAGCCGGATGTCCTGCACCACCTTGTGCTTGCCGTGATGCTCCTCGACCAGGTCCGCCCGGCCTTCACTGCGCAACGGCGTCCGCTGCCGGACCTCCTCGCCCAGATCAATCGCACCCGGGTTGAACTCCTCCCGGAAATCGACAGGGTGAAGTTCAAGTTCCTGGATTTCGATGAGCATCGGAACCTCCGCCGCCCCCACCCGATACCGCAAAGGCCCGCGGAAGTGCGCACAGAGACGCAAGTCTCTCAGGGAGCAATAGTTAAGAATAAAGGCCCAAAATACGGGTGTCAAGGAAGGGAGATGAGCCCCACCTTACCCTTTTTCACTATCACTTTCACCCGTGCCGCCCCTCACTGACAGAACCACCGCCATTCTCCTACAATTCACCTATCGCTAGGAATCTGGTCGACAACGCTCCCACCTACCGTACGGAGGAAAGGAGGCACTTCCGCCATGCTGTCATCGTCTTCGAGCAAGTTGAAACTCTCCTTTGATACCGTCTTCTACTACGTTACTGACATGGATGCGTCCATCGCCTTCTATCGCGACACCCTCGGACTCCCCATGGTTTCGCATGACTACGTCGCGCGCTTCGATCTCGATGGCGTGCTTATCGAACTCGTGCGCCTCCCGCCCGGATCGGTGGTCCCCGGCAGTGGCAATGCCCGCCTCTGCTTCTCCGTTGCGAACCTGCAGGAAACTTTGGAGGAACTGCACGCCCGCGGGATCGCGACCAGCGAGATCAAGAATAAGAAGGGCGGAAAATTGGCGTTCTTCCGCGACCCCGACGACAACGAACTCTGCCTCTGGGAGTACGCCGAACCGGAGGGTGCGCAAGAGACTGTGCAGTCCGCTTTGCTGCACGGCTAACGTGGGCAACATTCGGTTGGCCGTCGGCCCCGCTGCTGTTTTCCGAGGCCCCTGCGGCATTGCTCCGTTGCCGCCTGAAAGCACCAACTCCGCCCACTTCTCAGGTAAACTAATGCGCTGGCGATGGAGTTCGCCGTGAACCGCCCTCCGGGCTGATAACTCCTACCGAACTCAGCAGGAGGACTCCGTCGCGTGAACTATCTCTGGATCGCCCTGGGCGCGGTCGTCGGGGCCGGCGCCCGTTATTTCGTCAGCACTCAGATCGCCCGCCACTTCTCGACCACATTCCCCTACGGCACACTTCTCATCAACCTCACCGGCAGCCTGGTGCTCGGATTTTTTCTCGTCTACTCGACCGAACGCGTGCTGCTCGATCCCCGCTGGCGTCTGCTGGTGGCCATCGGTTTCTGTGGTTCGTACACCACGTTCTCCAGTTACGCCTTCGAAAGCTTCGCGCTCATGGAGCAAGGGCAATGGCTGCTCACTGGCGCGAACATCGTGGCCAGCAACGCCCTCTGCCTCGCCGCCGTACTGGCGGGCGCAGCCTTGGCGAGGGGGTTGTAGAATGGCAAGCGTCATGGCCGTTCAAGTCACCATGTATCTGACCGAAGGCGACTCCTGGCACCACCGCCCGCTGCATCTGGAGATCCTGAAATACCTGCGCGAGGAAAACGTCTTCGGAGCCGTCGCCTTCCACGCCGTCGCCGGCTTCCTCGGACGCGGCAAAGTCCACACCGCTCACCTGGTCGAAGCCGGAGGCGATCTGCCGGTAGTCATCTCCTTCGTCGACACGGACGAGCACGTCAGCCGCGTCCTGCCCAAGCTCAAAGAAATGGCCGCCCACCGCCTCATCGTCCGCGAAAACGTAGTGCTTGAGCAGGGCAGCTTGGACTAAGTCCCACGCCCCCACTGTCCGGTCGTACCAGTTGAGATCCGTCCGAAGTACACCCCAGTTCTGACCGAGGGGCAGTGCAGCGCTCGCCCGCTCGAACATTGTGGAAGTGGTACTCCGGAGAGAGGTCAGATCCGCCACCCCGCGGTACTTTAAGGCAGAGGCTCGAAGGACGGTCTGCTGTGTCAGTCTCGCCGTCAAAACACGAGGATCCCAATGCCCCCTTCCAATGGCCACACCGTACGGCGCAGCTCGAGAGTACCGATCAAAGTCCCTGTCCGCGTCACCAGCATGGAACCCAACCCCGAGTTCTCCGAACTCTGTGAGACGCTGGTGGTCAGTGCGCATGGTTGTGCGCTCCGCTTCCCCATGAAGTTGGACGCCGGAAGCGCCCTGCGCCTGCACAGCCGAGGAGGCCGGCAGGCCACGGCATACGTGGTTGCCTGCCAGCCCCTGGGGTCTAACGGACAAGGCTTCCGACTGGGTGCGAGGCTCGACCGGCCGGAAAACTTTTGGGGATTGGAATCCTGTCCCGATGATTGGCAAGTACTGGAGATGCCAGCGCCCACCGCTCAACGGCCTCCCCAAAAAACGCCGGCCGGCTCCGTTGTTCTGCACAAGCCGCAGACCCCTTCCCGGGCTTCGCAAGCCGTTCTCGACAAACTGGAGGAGCAACTCTCCGAAGACCGTTTGCGAGGCATCCTTGCCAAACTCGTTCGACCCTTGCAGGCGGAAGTCACCGAACTCCGGGAGAAGCTGGCCGTCAGTGCCAAGCGCAACCGCTTCGAAGTATCGCTTGGATCCATTCCTCCGGAGTTGGAGGAGAAGCTGTGGGAGCGCCTGCGGCAAGACCTCGGCACGCGAGTTCTGCAGCAGACGCGAGAACAGTCCGCAGAGATGCTCGGAGAGGCGAAAACGGCCATCGAGCACAAAATCAGTGAAGCCCTGACCGAGTTTCGGCACCGCCTTGCCGGTGATTTGCACTCCGTCGAACAGCGGGCGCAGGCAGTGTCCAAGGAACTCACCCTCACGGCACAACAGCATGTCCACGCCGGAGTCGAGAAACTGCAGCGGCAGGCATTGGACGCGGGAGCACATCTCAGCGCACAAAGCGAAAAGCTCCTTGGTTCTTTGCAGCGGCAACTTGTGGACTCGCATGATGTTCACCGCCGGGAGATCGAGCAGATCCAAGCCGAGGCCGCTGAGAAAACATCCCAGCTTCAGTCGGAAGTCGCCGACCTTAGCGCCAGGGTCGCAGCGCTGAACGAGTCGGTGCGCCGCCTTGAGTCAGATCTGGACGTGCACCTAGAGCACGTCGCCGGCGAAATCGTCACCAGCGCGGGCGCTCAAATCGAAAGCGCGGTAGCTCTGGCTCTCAAAGACCTGCAAGCACGCGGCTCAAATGAAGTCGAAACCCGGCTCAGCGAGATCTGCGGCCACCTGAGAACCATCCAGAATCGGATTGAAACCTCCTTTTCTGGTTCGCTGAAAACTCAGGGCGAGGAAGCCGTGCAGGCGATCGCGCAACAATTCGAGGACCTCGCGCAGCAATCCGTGGAAAGATGGCGGCTCGCACTCGCCAGGGACTTGAATTCGGTGGCGAAAACTCTGGGCCAACAACTTCGCCAGGAACTCGAATCCGAGACCGACCAAAGCTAAATTCCACGGCCGGATTGTCGGTCACCTAGAGCGAAATGCAGAACGCTGGAGGGTAAGTTGCCGGTCGTCATCTCCTTAGTCGAAAGCGACCAACACATCCGGTTCCGCGGGCCGGGTTGCCGGTCTACGGTCCGAGCCTCCGGGCCAACAACCGAGTCCTTCTGCGCTTTTCGCATACCCGCCCGGGCCAGCGGGAAAGCACCCTCATCACGCGTTGGCCGCGCTTTTGCCCGAGTCTTCTTCCTCCCGCAATGCATCTAACCAAAGGAATTCCCTCTAGGGAGTGTTCGCCCTGATTCTCGCACGCGTTCTTTTCCTGGCGTTGTTTCTGGCGGTCGTCTATGCCGTGCAGCGGTTCTGGTTCGTGCGCGCGTGGTCGTGGATTGGGACGCGCGCGAGTTCAGACTGGCGCTACGGTCTGCAGGCCGGACTGATCGCCCTGGCGATCGCGATCTTTGCGTCGCTCCTCGATCCCCTTCTTGGCCATATTGTATCCCGCGTGGGCTTTGGTACAACGCTGATCACCGTCTCGCGGCTTTGGGTGATGACGTCATTTTTCGCTCTCCTCGCAGTCGAATCTGTGGGAGCGATCGAGTGGGTCGCGAACGCTTTGGCCCGGCTTCGTCCTGGAAGCGCGGCGCTGGAGTTTGATCCTTCGCGGCGAACGTTTTTCCAATATGCGGCCGGCCTTGCCGGAAGCCTTCCATTCCTGGCCGCGACTTACGGTTTTGCCTCTACCCGCTTGCGTTACACCATCGAGCGCGTGGATGTGCCGATCGCCAATCTTCCGAACGAACTCGACGGCCTGCGCATCGCTCAGCTCAGCGACATCCACATCGGCGACTACATGCCTCCCGATGAGATTGCTCGCGCGGCTGAAATGGCGAACGAACTCGGACCCGATCTGGCCGTAGTCACGGGCGATTTTGTCAGCAGCGTGGGTGATCCGCTGGAGGCCTGTATCACGGAGTTGAGCCGGCTGCAGGCGCCGCTCGGCGTTTGGGGCTGCAACGGGAATCACGAAATCTATGCTGGGGTTGAAGATGAAGCGGACCGCCTCTTCCACCAGAAGGGAATGCGCCTGCTGCGCGCGCGCAATGCCGTGATTGAACACAATGGCGCGTCGTTTAATCTTCTTGGAGTCGACTACCAGCGCGACCACATGGTCAGCGGCGAGCGCCCCGGCCCGATGCTCGAGGAAGTTGAGCACCTGATCCGGCATGACATGCCGAACATCCTGCTCTCGCACAATCCGAACTCGTTCCACCGCGCTGCCGAACTGGGCATCGAACTCAGCCTGGCCGGGCACACGCATGGCGGGCAGGTGAGAGTCGAGATTGTGGATCACAGCGTGAGCCCGGCTCGGCTGATCACCCCGTTTGTCGCCGGGCTCTACACGTTGCCGATGGCGAACGGGCAAGCGCACACCACTGCCGCCAACGGCTCGCACAAGGCCGCGCTTTACGTGAACCGGGGGCTGGGGACACTCGGCTTCCCGGTGCGGCTGGGCGTGCCGCCAGAGATCACTTTGCTCACGCTGCGCAGAGCCTAAGACGACAACGCTCCCATCCGCCTGAGAAGCCTCAATCGTGGTATAATTTACAGGTAAAACCAGCCAAGTAAGCACCTGTAAATGCAAGGACTTAGCGACATTTTAATCTGCGAGATACCGATGCAGAGCTGCGCTCCGCCGGACAGCCGAGGGCGGCTGTCCCTACGTGGGCAAACCGAGAACTGACTTTCATGGCCGACGATCAAAATCCCCAACTTCCACTGACACCTCCTCCCGGCGGCGACGGACAAGGTCCGGGCGCGCTCAATATTCAGCCCGTCAATATCGAAGACGAGATGCGCAAGTCGT
>JAIQFZ010000155.1 GCA_020073015.1 Terriglobia bacterium
CGTCCTGCTTCTCAAAGACCGCGGTCCAGCGAAACTTCCCCATCTCGACCTTGCCGGACTTCTGCGTCATCTCGTAGGCCACAGTCGAGGTGACCCAGTACGCGTCTCCACTCTTATGGATCTGCGCATCGTCATTCACAGTGCATTTGGCGGCCTTGTAGCTGCTCAGCACTTGCGTTACGCCCGACTGGTATTCGTCCCAGCTGGCATACTTCAGCGGCGCGATGTCGAAAAACACGTGCGGCCCCTGCGCATAGTATTGCTTCTGCCCCGCCGCATCCAGCGTGGCCCAACCATCCCAGATCTTCTGCAAATACGCCTTGTCGACCGCTCCCCCAGCGGCTGTTTTGGCCGCTTTTTGCGCATACCCGCCGATCGCCACGCCCACCACGAGCACCAGCACAGCCATTCGCTTCATCATTGATCGCCTCCCTAACGGCGGAGCATTGTCGCACAAGCGCCCCTGCCGAACAAAACCCTCCCGTGGGGAGCCGAGAGCCGAAAGCCGAGAACCTAAAACCTGACTTTGGTAATCTCCCCCCCCGGTCACTGGCTGGTGCAAAATTGAAAGAGAACATGTCCTCTACCGCCAGCGCGCAGAAAGGACAACGGGGCTCGCGCGTCAAGCTCCTGGGCTCCGTCCTCGCCTTGGTGTTGCTGGAAAACGGACGCCAGATCCGCGCCCGCATCAATCAGCTCTCTGTCAACGGCGCACTGCTCTCCCTCGAGAATCCGCTCAACGAGGGCATCCGGGTGACCATACTGTTCCACATCGGTTTCGCCACCATCCGCTGCCGCTCCCAAATGTTGTTTCCGATGTGGGCCACCCAGGGCTGCCTTCAGCCCCTCAAATTCCTGGAGTTGCCTGATACCGATCGTGCCTGCCTCGCCCGCGAACTGGAGGCTTTGGTCCGCGCCGGTGCCCCGCAGGAAGAGGACGACGTCCAGTAGCCTACTGGGCCGCCGCCAGCATCTCCTCGAGCGAATATTTCTGCAGCTCCCCGATCCGCTCAATCGTGATATCCGGTTTCGGATACTGCGCCACCAGCGCCCCATCCAGCGCATAGTGTCCCTGCCGCGGAAATACCGTGGTCACCCGCGCTCCCCAGTACTTCTTGATGGCCGTCAGCAGCCGCACCTTGTCGTCCACCATCACGTAGTGCGCCGCCGGATACTTTGCCTCCACGTCTTCCAGTTCCAATTCCTTGTGCACGTAAATCAGCACATGCCCCTGAAACGTGTCATACAAACCTGACCGGTCCACCTTGCGCGGCTGAAACACCACGTCGCCGTCGCTCAGGATGACCGCTCGCCCCAGCCGCCGCACATGCTCCACCGCATCCAGCGACTCCGGATACAGCCGGTTCGCAAACGGATAGTTCACCATGAAATACGACACTTCCAGCAGCTTCGGATCGCGCGGCCGCTCCACCCGATACCGTTGCAGCGCTCCCAGGTAGTCCGCGTATCCCAGCTCCGTCCGCAACTGCTCGAAAATTTCCCAATAACGCTGCTCGCTGGCCTCGCCCACCTTGCTGGCCAGGTGCCGCTTCAGATCCTCAGCCACCCGGTCGTTATCGACCAGCGTGTTATCGACGTCAAAAAGAAATACCGTGCCCCTCTTCACGTCCGGATGATTCATGCCAGGTCCTCAGAGCAAGGAATGGCCCCTATCATGCCAGAAGTCGAAGCTCCTCCGAGGCTGGATTTCTTCGAGAGCGGTGGCATGCCGAGTTCCCTGCGTATCAAGGGCAGTATTAGACTGGTTGAGTTTTCGATGCCGATTCGAGGTCTTCCATGCCCACTGCCGCTCGCACCAATCCACTCGTATTCCTGACCGATCAACTGGACGAACTCAAAGCCAAGGGCACGCACTTCAGGCTGCGCGTGCTCGACGATGAGCAGGCGCCGGTCTGCACGTTTGACGGCAAGAAGGTGATCAATCTTGCGTCGAACAACTACCTCGGACTGACGACTCACCCCAAGTTACGCGAGGCCGCGCTCGAAGCGACGCGCAAGTACGGGGTTGGGTCGGGCGCGGTGCGCACAATTGCCGGCACGATGAAGATCCACATGGAACTGGAGGAGAAGATCGCGCGCTTCAAGAATGTCGAAGCGTGCGTGGTTTTCCAGTCAGGATTCACGGCGAATGCGGGAACGGTTTCGGCGATCCTGGGGAAAGAAGACTTCATCATCTCCGACGAACTCAACCACGCATCGATCATTGACGGGTGCCGGTTGTCGCGAGCGAAGATTCTGGTCTTTCGCCACAAGGATGTCGCGCACGCGGAAGAACAACTCGCCAGCGTTAAGAGCCAGCCGGGGAAGAAACTCCTGATCAGCGACGGGGTGTTCTCAATGGACGGCGACATTGGTCCTCTGCCTGGTTTGTGCGAGGTGGCGGAGAAATATGGCGCCATCATGATGGTGGACGACGCCCATTCCTCCGGCGTGCTGGGATGCAACGGGCGCGGCACTATCGACCACTTCGGCATGCACGGGCGCGTGGATATTCAGGTGGGAACTTTGTCCAAGGCCATTGGCGCGCTGGGCGGATATGTCTGCGGGACCCGCGACTTGATTGATTATCTTTATCACCGCGCGCGGCCATTTCTGTTTTCGACGTCGCACCCGCCGTCAGTTGCGGCGACCTGCATTGCGGCGTTCGATGTCTTGGAAAACGAACCGCAACTGATGGAGCAACTCTGGGCGAACACGCGCTTCTGGAAGAAAGAACTCGGCTTGCTCGGCTTCGACATTGGCGGCAAGACGACGCCCGCCAGCGAAACTCCGATTACACCCATCATCATCGGCGAGGGGCGGCTGACGATGGAGTTCTCGCGCGAACTGTTCAAAGAAGGCGTGCTCGGAACGGGCATCGCGTTCCCCACCGTGCCGGAAGGCAAGGCGCGGGTGCGGACGATCATGACCGCCACGCATACCAAACAAGAACTGCAACAAGCGCTCGTAGTGCTGGAGCGCGTGGGAAAGAGGATGGGGATTCTCGTATAGCGCGCGTTAGCGCTCTTAGAATCAGCCCCGATAGGGGCGAGCCAGCTTAGCCCCGCGCTTCAGCGCGGGGTAGGCCAAGAAAATTGAGTGAAGTCCCGGAGGGACGGCACATTGATCTTGGAATTTGTCGAACCGTTTCCCATCTCCGGCGTCGGCAGCGCCAGATAAGTTTTCTTGTGGCCCAGGCTGTTTTCGTCGCCAATCAGCAGATGCTCTTCCCATCCCGGGCTGGTCAGAAGCAGGCGAAGTTGGGTTGCGTCTGCGGGCAGGCGAAACACAAGTTCCGTCTCGTAGGATTGGGCGGGTAGTAGAGAGCGGGTGAGTGGGGTGCCGGTCATGGTTGCGGGCGCGTAGGTTCGTCCGTGCCCGTCGAGCAGCAGCACTCGGCGCGGATTGGGCGTGAGGGGAGCATCCTTTGGCCGGGTGGGCGAGGTGGTGGTTTCGTCGAAGCGAGTGCGGAGTGCGATGTGCATTAGCCGCTGGCCGTTCTGGATTTCCTCGCGGCCGGCGCGTACGGAATAGGCGAGATGACAGTCAATCTCGCAAAAGTATTTTTCTTCGCCGGGTGCAAGAGTGACTACGCGGCTGCCGAGAGAGAATCCGAACAACAATCCAAAGTAAACGACCGCTCCGGTCCCTACCAGCGCGCCGATCCAACCCGCCCATTTTGTTTTGTGGAGGGAAAGAAGGACGAGGAGGGTAAGGAGGCTGAGACCGAGTCCGGCAACCGCCGCCAGGAATCCCAAAACGGCGACGGGCGTGGGGAAGTTCATGTTGCTGTGAATGCCAGGGTGCCACATGGCTGCATCTCCGCAATGTTCTTTGTTTTACAAAGTGTAGATTCCCAAAAAAATTACCCCTCGCGCGCGACCCGAATCACTTCTTCCATATTGCGCAGATACTCGTCGAGCGCTCGCCTCCCGGCAGCAGTCAGGCGATACTCGGTCCGGGGAATCCGTCCTTCGAAGAACTTACGGCAGGTGAGGTAGCCGCCTTCTTCCAATTTACGGGCGTGCACGCTGAGATTGCCGTCGGTCGTACGGAGCAGGCGTTTCAGATCGCTGAAGCTGAGTGAGTCGTTGACCGCCAAAGCGCTGATGATTCCGAGGCGAATGCGCTCGTGAATGAGGCGATCGAGTTCCGGGATCTCTCCCGGCACCCGGCGTTCCTGGCTTTTGGAGTGGGGAGTTTCCGACTGTGCTCGCATACTGCTTCGCGCTGACTGGCTTCTAGCCACCGTGCCTCCGGGCGATCCAAATCCCGAATAGAATGTGCAGCCCGCCAAATCCCGCGGCCATGGCCCAGTTGCCAAAGGACGGCAAGAACAGAGCGGCTGTGCCGACCACCATGAAACAGACGCCCATGACGGGCACAATCGAAACCGAAAACGCTCCCCCGGTAATCACGCCGACGCCATACAGCAGAAGCCATGCACCCGGCAGCGTGGGTCCGAGATGAGCGCGGAACAATGGGATGGTGAGCAGGGCGGCCGCGGCGACTGGCGGCGCGAAGCTCAAGGCGACTTTGCGCCCGGGGCCGCTGGTCCACGGCAAGCCGGCGCGCGCGGCCTTGCTTTGGATCGCGACCATGGACATGCTGACCGCGAGCACGGCCTCGGTGATCCAGATTTCAAGCCAGCGAAAATCGAAAGAGTGACGCGAGGCGAACCAGGCTGCGGGCAGCGCTATCGCACCGATCGCGACCATCCCCCATCCCGGGATGGCGGTGAAGGCAGCGGAGCGCTCCATGGTCTGGCGGATGAAGCGGAGATCGTCGACCGCATGAGAACCAGCGTCGGGACAGTTTTCCCGGACCAAGGCGCGGAATTTTCGCGGCCGGTGCTCTGCCATGAGAACAAGATAACGAGGCTCATCCTTTGTTGTCAAGTACTTTGTAATACAGAGTCAAACTCTAAGTTTCGTCGATTCCGATCTGGCAGGCTTTGTGTGGCGCGGACACTCCGGTCCGCGAAGGCGTGCGGCGAATACGACTCCCGGTGACAAGGGGGTGTCAGGGCCGCACGAAGAGCAAAATCAACAGCCGCGGACAAGAGTGTCCGCGCCACATGGGCTACCGCCCCGCGGCGTCTTCCACGATCGCCTGCACGACTTGGTCGATCGCGTCCGTCACCCGTTTGGCGGGAAGATTGGAATTGTTGGAAAGGATCGAGAAGACGACGGTTTGCCCGGCGTCGGTGGAGGCGTATCCAGAGAGAGTCTTCACGCCGCCGAGCGAGCCGGTCTTTCCCATGATGCGGCTCTGCAGGCGGGGAGCGTTGAAGCGGTCGGAAAGCGATCCGTCGATACCGGAAACCGGGAAGGTGGATTTGTAAGCTGTGCCCCAGGGCTGGCTGGACGCGTAGCGCAGCATCTGCACGATGGCGTGTGGTGTGACCAGGTTCTGCCGCGACAGGCCCGAGCCATCATAGAACACATACTGGTCGCTTGAGATTCCCGCCTGGGTCAGAAATTCGCGCAGAACCTCCAGACCGCCTTCGATCGTACCGGCATTGCCGCGCTCGCGCCCCAGCAGGCGGAGGAGAATTTCGGCATGCAGGTTCTGGCTGACTTTGTTGATGACGCGGATGTCTTCGAGCAGCGGTTTCGATTCGTAGCTGGCAAGGGTGAGGGGCTGGTCGCTCTTGAACGGACGCGAGAGGCCGTCACTTCCGCCATGCGAGGGAGCGATGGCGGTCGCAGTGAACGTGGAAAGGGTGGCCAGTTCGGTGTGACGCGTGCGCTGATGCCCGTAAATCACGATGCCGCGTTTTTCGAGCAACTGGCGGAAAAGCACGGCCGCGAACTCGGCGGGATCTTCGATGGCCAGCGCTTCGTTGGCGCCTTGGTCATCAAGCGGCATGTTTCCCCAGAGCGTGATCACGGTTGAGCCGGGCTCGCGATTGACGAAGAACTTGCGTCCCGTTCCGGCCGGAGTGGTGATGACGCGGTTGTCGAGGCGGTAATAATCGGCAAAGGGCTTGATGCTGACGAAGGCTTTTTCGCCGGGGCGGTCGGCGGGCAGAATGTTCACGAAGACAACGTTGTCATTGATCGTCAGCGCGGACACCGGCGCGCCGTCAGCCCAGACCAGATCATCCTGGCTCCAGCCCTCTCCGTAGCGCTCGAAGGCGAAGTAGGAATCATCGGCTACGATGTCGCCATCGACGTACTTCACGCCTTTTTGCACAAGGGCGTCGGCGAGCGTTTCCAGGGCCTGAATGGGATCGTCGTTGCGCTGCGTCCGCAGATCGTAGGGAAGCTCTCGTCCCGAAAGATTAGGATCGCCGTGGCCGACCAGGGCCAGGTCACCGTTGAGCCGGCCGTAGCGGTCGAGCGTGCCGGTGGTTTCGACGGTGGTGCGGAATTTGTAGTCCGGGCCGATCAGGGCAAGCGCGGCGCCGGTGGTAAAAAGCTTGGTGTTGGAGGCGGGAGTAAAGAGCTTGTCCGCGTTCTGCGAATACAAAGTCTCGCCGGTCGAGAGAGACACGACTTCGATGCCCCAGAAGCCGCGCGCGAGATCGGGCACGCTGAGCACACCGGCGATGCGTTCCTGCAGGGATTTAGGCGGAGCGGCCAGGAGCGGCACGGCCAGAAGCGCCGTAAGCAGGAAAACGACGAGCAAAGGAAGTCGACGCCGGGTGGCCATTATCTAAATTGTAACACCCAAGAAAATCAGGCCGTTCTAGAATAGCGGCGAGATGCGCGCTATTTTTCAGTGGAACGTAGGTTCGCGGATTCTGGAACTCGGACGGCGCACCCTGATCATGGGTATCGTCAATGTGACGCCCGATTCATTCTCCGACGGCGGGCTGTATCTTGATCCGGAGAATGCGGTTGCACGTGCCGAGCAGTTGATCGCGGACGGCGCCAGCCTCATTGACGTGGGCGGAGAGTCGACCCGGCCGGGGGTGGGGGTGGCGGCTTCCGGGAGTGCGGTCGCGCGGGTGCGAACACCGGTGTCAGAAGAAGAAGAGCGGAAGCGGGTATTGCCGGTGATCCGGGAGTTGAAGCGGCGCAGGCCGGAGACGGTCGTGAGCGTCGACACTTACAAGGCGAGCGTGGCCCGTGCCGCGGTCGAGGCGGGGGCGGAGGTCGTGAACGACATCAGCGGTTTCCGCTGGGATCCGAAGATGGCCAAGACTTTGGCCGAGCTCAAGGTCGGTGCGGTGCTGATGCACACGCGGGGGCGACCGGAGGAGTGGCGGTTGCTGCCGCCGATTGGCGATCCGGTGCTGCTGGTCAAACGGGAGTTGCGGCAGTGGGCGGAGGCGGCGACGCTGGCAGGGGTGAAGCGCGATCACCTGGTGCTCGACCCGGGTTTCGGGTTTGGGAAAAACTTCGAGGAGAACTACCCCCTGCTGGCGCGCTTCGGAGAACTGCAACAGAACGGCTTTCCGTTGCTGGCGGGAGTATCACGCAAGTCGTTTATTGGACGGACGCTGGCGCGGGACCACAAAGACGCCGCGGTCGCCGACCGGCTCTATGGCACGCTGGCAGCCGAGACAGCGCTGATCCTGAAGGGCGCCCACATCTTGCGCACGCACGATGTGCGGGTGGCGACGGAAGCGGCGCGGGTAGCGGATGCGATCGTCGCCAGCGGAGGGTAGGAAGAAAGTCAGAAGTAAGAAGTCAGATTGCAGAAGTTCAAGCAGCGTGATGCTAAGGTCGCTGTCACGGTTGGCGACGTTAACCTTCGACAGGATTTTGCTGACTACTGACTACCGTCTACTGGGGTTCTACTTCTGCAATCTGACGTCTTACTGCTGTAATTGGGCTGGCGTTTAGGCGCGCGCGGCTTCGGTGAGCGGTGCGCCAGCCCTGAGGACGGGCAGGCGAATCTCGAAGGTGGCGCCCCCTTCGGGACGGTTGTAGCAGGTGATCTGTCCTTTGTGATCCTGGATCACGCCATAGGCGGCGCTCAGCCCGAGGCCAATGCCCTTGCCGACTGGCTTGGTGGTATAGAACGGGTCGAAGACGCGTTCGGGATCGCGCAGCCCCGGGCCGTTATCGGCGAACTCGATGACGAATTCGCCCGCGTCGCTCCGTAATGACACCACGAGGCGTCCACCGCCGCTTTCCTGCAAGGCGTCCACCGCGTTCCCGATGATCTGCAGAAAGGCCTGCAAAAGCTGATTGGAGTTGCCAATGACTCGTGGCAGGGGATCGTCGCCCCGCACGACCAGGCTGATGTTGCGGTTCTCCAACTTGAATCCTTCCATCTGGACCGCACGCTGCAGCAGAGGCTTCAGTTCGAGAGGTGTTTTCTCTCCGGGGGTTTGCTGGGCAAAGCTCAGCAGATCAGAAACCAATTCGCGAGTGCGCCGCGCCTGCTGGCCAATCTTCCGCGCGGTCGAGAGCTGGTCCCGGCTGAGGTTGCTAGTCGCCATTTGTTCCGA
>JAIQFZ010000245.1 GCA_020073015.1 Terriglobia bacterium
GTGTAATGGCCCGCGCCAGCAAGAGCGGGTTCTTGTCAGCGCCGAAACGTCCAGAATAGACGCAGACAATATCTCCTTCGCGGAATCCCAGACGCTGGCGCAGGGCGGTTCGTTCTGCGCTTTCTTCGTGGCCGGATACAGGATGGAAGACGTCTGTATCCACGCCTAATGGACACAGTTCCAGTTTGTTCCTCGGGACGCCAAAAAAGCGCTCCGCCACCCCGGCGCAATCGGGAGAAATCGCATAGTACCTTTCCGTTGCCCAGCTGACCATTCGCCCGTGGAGCCCTCGTTCGAGGCGACACTTCAGGCGCTCCGGATGGAAGCGTGTTGCCTTTTCCTGGGCGAGGGGGAAAACCGAAGCGTGGTAGTGACAGCCGGAGAAAAGGCGGTAGCCAAGACGAAATCGGTGGAAGGCGGATTCCATCGCGATCCAGCCAATGGGTGTCATGGTCTGGACAATGTCCGGACGCAACTCCTTCAGCTTCTGTGGGAGCCCCACTAAGCGGACATGCCCCAGCAGTTTGCTGTGCCCGAGAACATGCAGACGGAACCCGTCCAGACTCTCAACCGAACCTGGCGCCAGTCCCTGCGCAAATCCGGCGTACGTCGCGTGTGCCGGATCCTGGCGATAGTTGGCCGGTAACGATGAAGCCACCACATCTACCTCCGCCCCCAACCGGACAAGGTATTTGGGCAGCATGTTCTCCAAATACCCCATTCCCTGGGCGAAGATCTCGGAGATTAGAGCGATACGCATTAGACGGGCACCTCGAAATGACAAGAAAGAAAAGCTAAGCGGTATCGGGAGAAGCCTCAATGCCCACGGCGCCCATTCCCAATGCAGGTGTCACGGCCTTCTGCATCGCCCCGCTCCGAGCCCTGGGCGCTCCCGTCGCAGGCTGCAAAACATACAGGAACAGGACCAGAAGCCCCAACCCACCCGACAAGAATGTTGTGAACAGCGAGAGATTGGCGAGGCTGTACGTTGCATAAAACGTTACCAGCCCTGCGAATCGAGCCTCGTGTCGCGCGGCGGCAGAATCGATGATCCAGAATAGAAACGCGCAGACTGCCGACGCCAGAAGGATTCCCGGCAGGCCGAGAGCGGCCAGCCCATCCGTCGCCCAGAAGTGAGCGGTCGTGTCGAGTTGGAAGCCGTAGAAGTAGTACCCAATTTCTGTGCCCAGAACATAGTGATACGGGTAATGCACAAACCAATTGACAACCTTCAGGTGAGCGAAATAGGTATGCGGATTGTGCTGGAAAAAATAGTAGTACTGCCCGGTGAGAAGGCCTGAAAGTCCAAATGATCGAAACATTACTAAGAACATCAACAGCAGTGTGACGACGTCTGCTTCCTCCCCTTCGGCAAGAAATATTGCGCACAAAACGAAGAATATTCCAGCAACTGTCCAGACCAGTTTCAACGGGAAGGTCCCGCGCTTCAACCGGAAGAGACCATACAAGCCGGTGATGAAGACGATCGACAGCAAAGAGGCTTTTGTTCCAAAGCAGGAATACACGAGAACCTGCCCAAGAGAACCGAGTAGAAAAAGCAGCCATCTCCGGAAGTAGAGGCCCCACGCGATGAGAAACGGGTAGATCGCGCCATAGGACCACATCAGCGCATAGTTCAGAACGGGCCCACGGTCCTGAGCATCGTTACGAAGATCGTAGATATCGGCAAACGAAACAAGATGCATGTTGCCCCAGAAGAAGACGACGATCATGAGCGTGCAGGCCCCTGCGAGAATCGCAAATCCCGTCCAGAAGGTGGTGGGTGAGATCGTGAAAAAGCGGAAGGAACGCAAGGGAAACAGATACCCCAGTCCCAAAATCCCGGCGCCCGCACACATGGCCACCATTAACGGGACGATTTCATCCGGTCGGTTCAGTCCTACAAAGAGTGGAACGAAGATGGAAGGAATGATGACCGTGAGATAAAGAACCCAGTACGCGAGTTGAGACGCGCGCGTTAACCGGATCGGCATCCAGAGGCTCGGCAGGATCGCGAGCAACCAGGCCAGGACTACATAAAAACCGGGCACCGGTTGATAGTTAAAGCCGTAGTTGTTGTAGGTTTGCGACACGAAATGGATATATGCCCACTGATAAAGGGCTACAAAAACAGAAACACCGAGAACCAGCAGTGACCTGCGAGACCAGCAACGGGATGGTTCCCTTGACGAGGGGCAGGATGCAGCGCTTGTGTTCATGACTCTGAGTTCCCAGCGAAAATGGCGAGGTCCGCACTCTTCGGGCGGCTGAACCGATGAAAGGAGAACCCGAGTACCACCGCATAGCTCGCCCCCGACAACAACATTCCGTAGACGGCACCGCGCAAACCGAGGTACATCACCAGGGGAATGCCTAGAGCAAATGTGGTTACGCCGCTCGTCAAGTAGGCGTAGAAGACCGTCTGAGGCTTCTCGATCGCCTTCAGGGCTGCGTTGGCCGCATGGCCGACGCCCATCACCACGGGCAGCAGCACATACCACCGAAGGAGCGGAGAGACGCTATCGAACTTCCCCCCATAAACGACATGAAGCAGTGGGAGACTTCCCAGCCCAACCCCCAGTGCAAAAATCGCGCTGATGGTAAGAAACATCAGCGAACACTGCCGCCACAAATGCCGCAGGTTTCCAAACTCTTGGGCGGCGAACTGGAGCGCCATCTGCGGGAGCACCAGGAGCGTTGTGGCGGCAAAGATCTGGTCTGCGGGCAGGGCGAGGTTGAACATGGCGCGGAGTTCGGCGACGTGCCGCACCGAAAGGACTCCTGCCACCACCCAGAAGTAGGCTTGCGTAGTGAACTGAAAGACCAACGCCGTGACAAACACCCAGCGGGAATATTTCCAATGTTCGGACCAGTAGCCCGGTTCCTGGAGCAGGAAATCGGTTCCATCCGCGGATACGATTCTTCCCGGACGCTCACGGAGAATGAACAGAGCGGCGATGCCCCATGCCAGGGCGACGATCAGAAATGCAGAGAGACCGTTGAGCAGGTCGGCGCGAATCGCCAGCGCAAGCAGGAGCATGCAACTCACAAAAAAGGCAGCGGAGAATCGCACGGCCAGATCGGGCCGTTGTCTCATATAAAAGGTGCGCCGCACAAAAGATGCGGTCAGGAGCACGCCGCAGGTCAGGGCCATGCCCAGCAAGGCCGGCGAGGCAAACGCCGGATGCAGCCAGCGCAAGCTTTGCCAGATCACGAGCAGCAGCGCGCTGAGACCTGCCAGAAGCCATCCGTTGCTCCGCCATAGCAATCTTCCGTAGTCGGCAAACTGGCGGTGATAGCGGCCCGCACCGTAGATCGTGTAAGCCTCGAGGATCGCCGCGTTGTGCAAGCCGGACAGGAAAGTGAAGACCGAAAAGGAGAGCGCGAAGATCCCGTACTCTTCTTTCGTCCGTACTCGCGCCAAGGCAATGTTGACGACAAACATCCCACCCACGGCCAGGACTTGATCCGCCAGGCTGTAGCCGAGCGGGCCCAACCGCGCGGCAGACAAGACGTCGGATCCAGTCCCAACTCGAGCGGATACTTGTTCCGGCTCGGCGACTTCAGTCGCTGTGTTTTCGGGCAGGATGACACCGCTCATGAATCCTCATTGTCGGAATGCTGATCGCGAGGGACCAGCCGGATCCAAACTCGGTGTGTAGCTGCCTGCCAGCGCGATCCGTTCGGGGTGGCCCAAGGCATGACGGCGTTCACGCCGTGGAACACCTCTTGCGCGAACAGTTTCTTCAGGTCAGCAGAGTCGGTTTGCTCCCAGCGCTGTCTTACGACGATCCAGGCCGAGACCCCCAGAAGAGCTACGAAACCGCACAGCAGCGTGATCAACGTGCGGGGCGGGAAAGAACGGCGCTCGGGCAGATTGGCTTCGTCCAGCATCTTTACGCTGGGCGTTTCCTTCGCTTCCTGGACCTTGGCGATCTCGTACTGTTGGGTGAGGGTCTCGAACACCACCTCTTGGATTTTTACCCGGCGGTACAGTTCTGCATACTTCGCCCCCAGCATTGGAAGTTTTCGCAGGGATGGATACAGTGCAGCCGGGCTGTTGTCGGTCTTGGCGTCAGCTTCGTCTCCCTTTCCGCTCAGCTTCTCCAGTTGCCTTCGCAGTTCCGCCACCTGCGCTTGGGCCGCGCGCACGCGGACGTTATTGGGGGTATAGACCGCTTGCAGGGCCTGACGTTGTGACTCGGCTGCCATCAGCGCGCCCTGCAGCGTGGCTGCCGCTTCCACTTCTACTCTCCCCTGTTCCTTGAGGTCGATGGTGGCGTTCTTGCTGGAGAATTCGCCTAACTCGTGCGACGCCTGGTCGAGGTCTTGCTTGACGGCCGCCAGCCGTTCTTCGAGGAAAACTCGTTCCCGGTGCGCAGAGGAAGTAGAGAGCTCTGCCACCAGCCGGTTCAGCTCTTCCACATAGGCCATGGCCAGGGCTCGCGCACGCTGGCGGTCGCGGTCGTCCACCGTCAGGGTGATGATTCCGCTCTTCCGGTCCTCAGAAGCGCCGCTGTTTTGCGCCAACTCCTTGCGAGCATCTTCATCGAGTTTTGCGCGATACACCTTCTTGAGCTGGAACCGGTCAATCAGACGGTCCTCGACGGTCCGGCTGCGAAGGATGCCAATAAAAAGTGATCCAGAGCTCTTGATTCCGAGAACATCGCCGGCGATGGCCCCTACTCCGCCGTTAGTCTTTGCCGTCAGCGCGGCCAGCATCGCGAGCCCGCTGTTGGATTGGCTGTCGGGCGGCATCAATTGCACGGTCGATTCGTATCGCGAAGGAATCAGCAACGCGATCAGAACGCCGGCAGCAAACCCGACCACCAGAGCTTTTCCAAGCAAGGCCCGGTGTGCCCACACCAGACGCGCGCTCTCCAGACCTCGTTCGCCGACTGCCTCCTGAACGGGCATCGCCGGGGTTTGCGTGCGGTCCTCCGTGAGCTCGATGCAGTCGGGCCCCGCGCTCCGGGTAGCACTCAAGTGTGGGTTCATCTTGACTTGTGTGGAACGAACCCCAGCTCTACCACCGCCGTCGTGTTGCTTTGGGGGCCGGAGAACAGCAGGGGATAACTGGAGATATGTTCATACTGCAGCTGGCTCTTCACATAGAGGCCGGAGCGCAAATACATCTCATGCCGCACCGCGTAGTCCTGCCACGCCCCACCTTTTGGGACGAAGTCTTGGCTGACGGTATTGTGCTTGTAGGTGAATTGCAGAGTGTTTTTCGGAGAGATCCAATAAGTGAACCAGAACTGGATGGCTCGGCCCATCCGGCCGACGGTGTTGCCGATCAGGTTGCCGTTGTTGGTGTACCCGTCATGATAGGTATAGTTCCAGTAATTCAGGTCTCCGCGGTTGGGTAATCCCGGAGACTCAGTCGAAGCCGCTTCCATGTGAAAGTCGAGTTTCGGCAGCCGCGGAAAGCGAGTGATGTAGATTCCGGGCCGGAACGGGTTCTTCGGCGGGTTCTGGAAGGGCACGAAGTCGTCGTCCGCGTACAAATCGCCGTAGAAGACAAGGTAGTTTCGCACCTTGGGGACGTAGAACGTCCAATCAAAACTGGAATGGCTGTCGCCGGGAACGGAGTTGAGCTGGGAGCTTCTTTGCCCAAAGTAGCTGAGAAAGAAGTTTTTCGTGGTGAGCGGTGTGCCTCCTTTGCCACCGATCGTCACCGAACGCCCAAAGCCGAGTTCCAGGCTCCGGAAGGGCTTGAAGTTGATTTTGTTTCCGTAGATATAGGGGCGCGGAATATAGCTGTGCCCCTCCAGCCTGCCAAAAAAACTGTCGACCCGTGCGGGCCCGAGCATTCTCAGGAAACCGGGAAGGCGCACGCCGGACTGGGTCAGCCGCAACATGGGGATCGGCTCAATGTTGTCACTCCACAGGAACGACCCACCCGGCCCGGGGCCCCAGGAAAGGCTCTGCTGACCGAACGAGAGTTGCCAACCTTCTTTCAGATTTATGGCGAGGTAGGCATCGAGCAAACGCACCCGGTTGACGGGACGGAACGGAGTTGCGGCGGGAACTGGCACGAGGTCGCTGCTAGCGATGAAGCTGCGGACCGCGTCGGACAACGCCGGAGCGGAGGGCGCATGCTGGAACTCGGCCCGGACGAAAATCGCTGCCGGACCAATGGCCGCATGAAAGGAACCGCCGAATTGAGCATTGGTGCCGGTACGAAACGGCCGGCCGAAGTCGTAGGCAAGGGTCTGGCCAAAGTGATAGCCGTCGGTCAGCGCGGGTCCACTCACAGAAACCCCTCGGATGTAGACGGACTCAAGGTGAGCAGTGGCATTGTTCTGTCCATCCAACAGGCCAAGCTCGTAAGCGAATTCCTCCTGAAGACGAGACTGCAGGTCCGCCAGATCTCCCGCTGAGCCTTCGGACCGCTGTACCGCTTCTCCAGCCTGTTCGACGAGTTGGGCGCACTCCATGCGAGTCCAGGGCTTCAGGCCGATGAATGCAGTTTCGATGTAACCGAACGCGGTCAGTTTTTCGAGGGCCGGATACACCCAACTGTCCAGGGGTACGTAGGGCGAGCCCATGCTGCCTGCTGTGCGCGGAGTCTTCTCCGTGTCATCCCGAAGATTGCCCCACGAAGCGCCGCCCAGTTCCGGATCATGGCGGGCACGGTAGATCTGCCGCCCTAAGTACCAACCCAACACGCTACCCACAACGACATCGGAGGGAAAGTGCTGCTTGCCGGTCACACGAGTCAGCGTCACCGTGGAGGCCAGTCCGTATGCCATCAACGTGGTCACAGGGCCCGGATATTCATGCGCGACGATACTGGCGACCGACCAGGCAATCGCAGCGTGTTCCGATGGAAACGAGGTTCCCCCCTGAAAGAAGGCCCCGTTTCCGTCTCCCTGATCAGGGCGTAGCCGCATGGTTGCTTCCTTGAACGCATAGGTGATCAGAGTGCTGTTGAGGGCCGCCTCGCTGCTGAGAAAGCCGGTTTCACGCAGATGATCGTTGCGCGTAAGTTGGCCGAAGGTGTACGAACCGGCCGCGGCGCCCACCAGTGAGAAGACAGCGTAGTTCGAAATGATCCGGCTGCGCTGAACCTGATTCGTGGGGACCTGCTTGGCAATCCAGCTATCGCCTGCGATCAAGCCCCCCGTGAAACCGGCAAATGGCAGGAATGTTTTGAGAGCAGTGGGCTGGCGGAGTTCTTTGGGACTAGCCCAGAACTGCCGCTGATCGTCTGTAATGTGTTTGAGAAAGGGCAAGAACAGCCTGTTCTCCGGATCGACGCCCGGTTCGAGGAACCCGAGACTGGCATCGGCTGGCGGCGACTCCGTCCAGCGAACGCTTTTCGAATCCGGCTGCTGATTGAGCCTCTGTTTCTCCGGGTCTCCTCTGGTTTGGGTGCAACCCTCCACGGCACTTCCCAGCAGCAATCCCGTCAAAAGCAGCGTCCACAGCGCACGCATTACAGAGACCTGTGTTTTCAGAAAGTCCTGGCCAGGCTGACTGAGAAGGCGACGGCTTGCAACACCTGCGCGACCTGCATCGTGTTTTTCCACTTCGTGGTACCGGCAAAGGATTTTTCTGGCACTACCACCATGTCTCCTGCCTGCAATTGTGCGTTCCCCACTCCGCCGGTAAACAGGCCGCCCGGCCCGCCGGCAACCGAGCCATCCGCGCGGATCACGAAGATGGCTTTCTTGTTGGCCATATTGGTGGGACCACCCGCCTGCCTGAGGTACCAGCCTGCATCCTTGCCAGGTTTGAAGGTCACTGCGGTCGGGTTGTAAACCGCGCCATCGACCATGACGAGGTTGGGGCGTTTGGGTACATACAGGACATCGCCCGCGCGCATTTCGATGTCGGCGGGGGACCCAGCCCATTTCTTGATGTCTTTCGAAATGTGGATCACGAGCCGGCCGCTGGGCGGGGTGTTTTCCAGTTTCTCCATGACGCGCTGCCACTGCATCAAGGAAGCTTCTTTGACGCTCTTGTCTTCAGGGTTCGTGTCCGGAACTGCCTTTAGGGTGACCCCTTCGTCCTGTACCTCACGAATGAGTACGGTGCGATTACTTTCCTCCATCGCTCTGACTTGAGCCCGCTCGAAGATAGTGCCGTAGGGATAAGCATCACGTTGGAAGCCTCCGGATCGAGCCAGGATCGAACTCAGTCGCTCGCCTTCCCGGATGCCGTACGTTCCGGGATGGAGAACCTCGCCCTTGACGATGATGGTGGCACCGACATCATTCCACCCCGCCAGCTGCCGGATGGTGAGAACGTCGCCATCATGAAGCAGAACGTCCGTGTCGGGCTCGCCCGCCAGAGCTTTGCCGATGGGAACTGTCAGATTCTCCCCGGCCACATTCGTATGGTGCTCGACCTCATAGCGCGTCAGGTCCGCCCATTCGGTGTACGCCCCGCGCTTGAATCC
>JAIQFZ010000156.1 GCA_020073015.1 Terriglobia bacterium
ACGTCGCGTTCCCACTCAGAGGGGGGACGATGCCCGGCTTCGGGTTTTCATTGATGCTCTGGAAGTGCGTGATGATCTGGAACTGCGACCCGAAAAGATCCGTAAAGAGGGTGGCTTCGGGGC
This sequence comes from Terriglobia bacterium, assembly GCA_020073015.1. Lineage (GTDB taxonomy): Bacteria > Acidobacteriota > Terriglobia > Terriglobales > Acidobacteriaceae > Acidiflorens. The sequence goes on from JAIQFZ010000156.1 coordinate 124, forward strand.
GGGCGGTGGGGTTCCACGCAGTGCCAGTGCTCGTCGGCAGGCAAGTATAGCCCTGGCTGCCGAAGGCGTGGCCGACCAAGTATGCAGAGTTTCCTACCGGCACTGCAATCGTGTCAGGAACGGCTGGGACCGTGACTTGCGCTGCCGCAAGGGTGACTGTGCTGAAGGCACATGCGAGCACGAGAGCGGCCACGAACAGGCCCCGAACTCGCGCAGTCTTTATGGCTTTCTGACCAACGTTGTAGCTCATTTGTTTGTTCTCCAGTTCTATGTGTTATTTGCGCGTTACAAACGGCTAGAGCTGTTAAGACGCACACCTAGTTTGAAGGCTGTTCGCCGCACTGTTTGGTACGACCCACAATGACCTTGCATACGACAAGGTGTTAGCGTCTGTTCTGTTAGCAGTTACTTGAAAGGCGTAATTGCCCTCACTTGACAAGACGAGATCTCGGCGGAGTTTGCTTTTCGTGGAAGGAAACTTTGCTTGCTGCCTAAAGGAAATGCCGTTGACGATCGCACGTAACGAAGAAATACTTCCGTGGAAAGAACGACCGATTCCTTACTCGGGAAGGTGGCGTCGTGGAAAGGATCGCCGTGAACAGTAGCGGCAAGGTGGCGGGAATTCTTTACGCTTCCCGACCACCGCAACTCGAGCCGAGTGATGTCTGAGCGCCGTGAATCGACATGTTGCAGGCACTCGACCTTTTCCGGATGCGCCTTCTCCTACGCCCGCATATTCCTTCGTGACTCATCGAAGATTCGGATGTAATTATTCTTGGCCACTTGGCTCGTCAATGTAGGGCCGAGTTCCCTCCAGAGTGGATCCCAAACGTCGTAGTTTTTCTTCACCAGATCCCAGTCCGTGGTGGCGCCCTGATCGCTACCGTAGAGGAACCGGTCGGAATACTTCCGGATGAGATCTGCTGTCATCTTTACGTGCTTTGGAGTGTCGATAATGTAAGGCGCGATAATTGGACCCCACGACAGATCGATGTAGACATGTTTGAAGGCAGGGTCCGCCAGCATCTCATCGAGATATTTCCAGTGCTCCGGATACGGCTGGACACTGCGCCCGTTGCCCATGAAGTGGGCCCATATCGTCGGCACGTTTGGGTGTCTCTTCAGAAATGCCTCGAATGCATCCATGTACTGAGGTGCCGGTAACTTGCCGTGGAAGATCATCGCCTGGGCGCCGGGATCGCTCAAAAGTGCGAGGTTGTACGGCGTGTCGTGGTCGCAGTGAACGACGGCAACCGCCCCCATCTCACCGATCACATCAAAGATCGCGTCAGTGGATGGGCTGTAGAGGCTTGGCGGACCGCCGACGATCTTTTCGGAGAATTCCTGTTTCTTAAAGTGGATCTCGCCGAAGCCGCTCCAGACGCCCGGATATAAATGGACCCTCTTCTTGATGTACTCTCCTGCGCGGGCGTCCTTTAGATTGAAAGCGTTCATCAGCGGATCAACTCGCACGCGGTCCTGTTCCGGTAATGCCAGGACCTTGTGTGCCACCAGCACGTCCTGCAGGGCGTTGTAGTACACCACTTGGCCATCCGTCTCCGTGTAATAGACCGGCGCAAAGTCGCGGTCGATGAGCGGATCATGGGCCACGGTGACGGCAAGACTCATTATTGTGCTTCGGCACACGTGATCATCCATTATCTTCAAGACCTCAGTGAGGTGCGGGCCATCGGCTCTGAAGTCCTGAATGTGGAAATGTTCGTCGTTATACAGGCACTTGCTGTTATCCTCCGCTGACGCTTTCTTGGGTGCCAAGGAAATGGTAAGCAACCAAGCCACAGTCAGGGCAAAACTAAGCGTGATTCGCATCTCCGGCACACCCTCCCCTTGAAGGTCATTGTTTATGCGTAGAAGTGGTTATTGCAGGACGGGCTCCACAGCGTTTCCCTCAGCACCCAACGGAGTCGGTGTGTGACTCAGATCGCGGTCTCTCAAAGCGGAATGGCAAACCATGCAGGATCTCTGCGTACGATTTCCTTCCCGGGAAACCAGAGCGTAAGTCAGCCCGTGCACCGACCAAGTAACGACCTTGTAGCCCTCGACCATGCCGTAGTGGAGGCTCACCTTCTTAAAATCGACTTCGACTCCTCCTGAAGCGATGGCCACCGAATCGGGCGTCACGATCAGGCTCACAGGGCCTGTCTGCATCTGGTAAGCGATGTAGGCAGCGGTCTTGCCTCCGACTTGCACGAGCCGCGCGCCCTCCAGGCGGTAAGGCCGCTCCTCGCCAGGGGCCGCAGGGGACGCCGGTAAAGCCAGGGAAAACTGTGACTTTGTTTTGAACCATTCATTGACCGTCTGCTGCGAGTCCGAGCGAACATCCAGCGCAAGACTTCCCTGGGCATGCTGTCGGTGAGTACGAACGGCGAATTCCGCAAACTTTGGCCCCGAAAGTGGCGTCGGTGATGACGGCGGTCTCGTACCCAACACTCCGACAATCACCAGCAGCGCTACCGCTGGAACCAACCACCTCATGAACTGCCTAGATGTTGATGGCGGAGGCGGCACACGTGACGCGATAGGATCAGGCCGCGACGGTGCCTTCAGTTGCGCCAGCAGTTTTTCTTCCTGAGGGGTCGGGTCGTCGTCCACCGACGTAGCAGCGCGAAGCAGGGGTCCACAGTGGTCGCAGAGCGCGGCATGCATGATCAACTGCCGTGCCTTCAACTCCGGCCACAGTCCGGCGGCCACTTCATGCCAGTCAACATCTTCATCTTGGGGACATTCGACGCCCAACGGTACGGCTTCCGAGGCCACAATATTCGAGGCTCGGTTCACGAGTTGCCGGTACCTCGAAACCTTTCGGTCGCAATCCCCGCAGGATTCCACGTGACGCTCGGCCTCGCGAACGGCGCCCGGAGAAAGCTTATGCAACTCTTGCCCGGTCTCCGAGGACGAGGGCACGAGAGCGTTAAGCTCTTTGCTGTCAATATGTTTATCGAATGGACGTCCCGAATTCTGAAACCCCATATAGACCAATACGACTTCTCAAGGGAATTTGCTTTTGGCTCTGCGCATTTTCAACATTGGAATCCGAACCGATCCCAAGGATCTCCTCCCGAACGCAATGCTTCAGCCGTTCAATGACGCTTCCAACTCCCTTGACACCCAGTCCGATCGTCGGCAGGGAGGCAATTTCTTTGGTGCTCATTCCTTGCCGGAAGTAGAGCCAGAAAATCATACGGTCCCTCTCCTGGTCGGGCCCGGTCAAGACACGCTTTAGGTGTTCATCGATCTCATTCAAAAAGACTCCGAAAGCGATTTTTTCTTGGCTACCATGAACCTCGTTCCCCGCCTCAGGGTCGACATCGCTGGTGGAAATATGAGGGTTGTCGCCGCCGGATGATTGACTACGCCCATGCTTGAAATAGTCGTGCGTGGCATTGGCGGCAGTCTTCTTTAAATATCCCAAAATAGCTTCGGGATGCTGGATAGCGAAGTCCCGCAGGAGGCGGCAGCCGCCTTCCCAGAGTTTGAGGTAGGTCACTTGGATCAGGTCTTCCACCAGGGACCGAGAAGGCTCGCCCCACAGCGAGGCCGTGCGCATAATGGTGAGGCTGATGGGCCTTCCGACCCGGGAAACGAACTCCTCCCATGCCTCGTCACCACCGGGTCCGGCGCAGAGACAGACGACGTCTTTCAGGGACAAAGACGAATATCGCGTCGTTCTAGAGGTGTTCAACACTTGTTATTCCTGGTCAGAGTCGGGGCAGTCAGCAAGGGCCATCGTGCCGGTGACGAAACGAAATGTGACGCTTCTGCGAATCTCCATTCGAACTCGACTCCCAGCACCTGCGGATTGGATGATTGTGAATCTCTCCGCTTGTAAAAACTTTGTCAAAACGGTGGCTCGGTCAGACTTGTGGCGCCCCACTACCTTCCACTAGAATCTTGCCTAATCGCCGCCAGACCGTCGGCCCCAAGTGCAAGCTAGGCGGTGCCGCTCAAAATCGTCCTTAGCGGCTCGTTAAGAATTTCTAGATAAATTCCAAAGAAGTTCCAAACATAGTCATGCCCCCGGAAACACAGGCTTTGTACGAATTCGGCAAATTCCGCTGCGACCCCCGGGAACATCTTCTCCTGTGCGAGGGCAAGGCGGTTTCACTATCGCCGAAATCGTTCGAGATCCTGGTCGCGCTGCTTCAGAGCAATGGCCGGCTCCTGACGAAGGACGAACTGATGCAGCGGGTTTGGCCCGACAGCTTTGTGGAAGAGGCGAACCTAACGGTCAATATCTCCGCACTGCGCAAAGTGCTGGGCGAAACTCCCGGAGGGCAGCAATATATCGAGACCGTACCCAAGCGCGGATACCGGTTTGTCGCGGCAGTCACGGAGCACGGCGGGAAACCCAGCTCATCGATGCAGACTTTCGGTGTTGCGCAAGTAGACCGGTTGCCCGGAGTTGGGCCTCCACCCAAACGGCTGGCCCGGTCTCTTCGCTGGTGGCTGGCCGCGGCCGGGCTGCTGCTTGTTGTGATCCTGATCTCCCGCCGCCCAGCCAAACTCACTGACAAGGACACGGTCGTGCTGGCCGACTTCGCCAACCCCACGGGTGATCCCGTCTTCGACGGCGCGTTGCGCCAGGGGCTTTCCTCGCAACTGGAGCAGTCGCCGTTCTTGAATCTGCTTTCCGACGAGCGCATCGCGCAGACGCTATCTCTCATGGCCCAGCCCAAAGACTCCCGCCTGACGCACGCACTAGCCCGCGAAGTTTGCCAGCGCACGGCAAGTGCCGCTGTATTAAACGGCACGATTGCGCAAGTTGGCACGCAGTACCTTCTGACCCTGAAAGCAATCAACTGCTCAAACGGGGAATCCCTGGGAAGTGCGGAGGCGCAGGCCACGGATAAGAACCATGTTCTCGACGCCTTGGGAGAGGTAGCTTCGATAATCCGCAACCAACTGGGCGAATCACTGGCCTCGGTGCAGAAATATGACGCGCCAGCGGAAAACGTGACCACCCCATCGATTGAGGCCCTCAAAGCTTACAGCCTCGGTTATCAAGCCATGATAGTAAAAAGCGATTACGCTGCCGCGATCACGTTGTTCCAGCGGGCGATCAGCCTGGACCCAAACTTCGCCATGGCCCATGCCAGAATGGGAACAAGCTATTCCAACCTTAACGAGACGGTCCGTGCAGCGGAGAGTGTCCGCAGAGCATATGAACTACGAGAGCGCGCCAGCGAGCGGGAGAAGCTCTACATTGCCTCGCACTACGAACTGCTCGTCACGGGAAATTTGGAAGCAGCCCGCAAGGTCTATGAATTGTCCGCGCAAACTTACCCACGCGACGCTCCACTCAACAATCTGGGCCTCATCTACAGCGAACTGGGAGACTTCGACAAAGCCCTCGCCGCGTATGAAAACGTTTTGAAAGTCAGCCCCGGAACCGGAAACAGGTACGCGAATCTTGTAAGCGGGTATCTGCAACTCAACCGTCTGGACGAAGCTAAAGCTGCCGCGCGGGAGGCGCAAGCTCACAATATTGACTCTCCTGAGATCCACCTCAATCTTTATTGGGTTTATTTTCTTCAGCACGACGCGGCGGGGATGGAGCGGGAGACGTCGGAAATGATGGGCAAGCCGGGATACGAAGACCAAATGCTCAACCATGAAGCGGATACAGCCCTGTATCACGGCCAGCTTGCCAAGGCGCGAGTACTGACGCGGGATGCAGTCGACTCCGCCCAGAGAGGGGATGAAAAGGAGGCGGCGGCGCTCTACCAGGCGGCAGCCGCGGTACGCGAGGCACTGGTGGGCGAGATGGATTTGGTGAAACAGCAGGCGCACGCGGCGCTCGTGCTCTCAAACGCCAGAGATGTGGAAGCTTTATTGGCAATCGCGCTGGAGATGGCGGGCGATTCCGCCCAGGCCACGCGCCTGGCCAACAATTTGGGAAAGCGCTTCCCGGAAGACACGATTGTGCAATTCAACTACCTGCCTGCGATCCATGCCGCTGCTTTGCTTCGAGGTAGCGATGATGCCAAGGCAACAGGGGCCCTTGCGGCAGGGCCCTACGAACTCGGGGGCAACCTTGAGACTTTGACTTTCGTTCTTTACCCGGTTTACCTGCGCGGCGAGGCGTATTTGGCAGCGAAGCAAGGCACCGCAGCGGCCGCTGAGTTTCAGAAGATTCTTGATCACCCCGGCGCCGTGCGGAGTGAGCCCATCGGCGCACTGGCGCGCTTGGAACTAGGCCGGGCGTTCGCTTTGTCGGGCGATAAGACCAAAGCAAAGACGGCCTATCAGGAGTTCCTCACCCTCTGGAAGGATGCCGACCCCGACATCCCAGTCCTCAAGCAAGCCAAGGCGGAATACTCCAAGATGCATTGAGCCGACGAATGGCGAACTTGTGTGTTTCGATCCTACTTGCGATACCGGCGTGGATATTCCCTTATCACCTGCGACCACTGTGGATCGGCTGCATGTAGGACTGCTCTCCCCTCCGAACCGTTCGCTACGACGCTCCAACGGACGCCGCACCGGGGGAGGTGTGAGGCATCACGGCGACCCTCTACGCCCCGAACTCCCTTTGTGTTCTCCGGGTTGCTGCGGCAACTCAGGCATTTATACCCCACATCGATGCGGCACTGGTTGTGATCGGGGCCGATCCCCCGCTGGCGGGAGAAGAACTCGCGCTTGTGGACGCGGTAGGGCAGCACGTCCAGGATCTCGTCCTAGTTCTTAACAAGGCGGATCGAACAACTCCAGAAGAAAAGGCTGCTGCTGTGAATTTCGCGGACCGCCAATTGCAAATGCGATTGCAACGCAGCCTTGGCCCGGTGTTGGAAGTGAGTGCAGTGCAACGAATCGAAAATCGAGGTCCGGAACGTGATTGGCAAAAGCTAGTCGAAGCCCTTAACAGACTGGTTGAGGAATCCGGACGGCAGTTAATCTATTCGGCCTGTGAACGAGGGCTCAGCCGACTCAGCGAGCAACTGTTGGCAGTTGTCAGCGAAGAACGTGAAGCGCTCCAGCGGCCCATTGAAGAGTCTGAGCGGCGAATTGCGATCATGAAGGTCACGATCGCCGAAGCCGAACGATCGATGCGGGAACTTGGGTATTTATTCATGGCTGAGCAGCAACACATTTCCGATCTGTTTGTGGACCGGCACAAAGCATTTCTCGCAAGCGCATTGCCCCGAGCCAAAGAGGAATTTGAAAAGACAATTTTGTCTCTCCGACATGGGCCGGGACCAGGCTATCGCCGCCGAATGATGAAAGAGACACAGGAAATCGCCAAACGCTATGTGCTCCCATGGTTGAAGCCCGAGCAAGAGGAGGCAGAACGGAAATATCGGCGAGTGTCGTGTCGATTCGTGGAGATGGGCAATGACTTTCTGAAGAAACTGGCCGATGTGGGTATTCCCGAGCTCGCGCGCATGCCGCACGCGCTCGACCCCGAAACCGGCTTCCGTGTTCGTTCGAGGTTCACTTTCATGGATTTCATCGAGGTCGCGCAGCCTGCTTCGCCGCTGCGATGGCTGGCCGACGTCTTCCTGGGGTTCATCGGTGCTCGGGGCGTCATCGAAACGGACGCACGAGAGTTCCTGGCAAAGCTACTCGAAGTCAACGGCACGCGAGTGCAGAGCGACATCCTAAACCGGGTTCAAGAGAGCCGTGGGCATCTGGAAGTTGAAATCCGAAAGCTTCTACACGAAGTCAGCCGCGTAGCGGAGCAGGCTCTTGGCAATGCGAGAAGAGTACGGGAAGAAGGAGCATCAGCAGTTGAGGCGGCATGGCGAAGACTGGGTACCTTGGAGCGTGAGGCCGTGACGCTTGGTGATGTTGCCGTTCTGCCTTCTCCCACGCAACGGTCGCAATAAGACTCCTCGAAGAAGCCTGTCCAAAGTGACCGAGACCGCTACCATGTAGAAGTACCGGCCAAATCAGGGTCCAATTAGGGTCCAATAACGGTTCCTGAGAGTCCCTTACAACGCCAAAGGTGGCTGCCAGTGCTGTTGAATGTCAATCGGTTTCCGTTGATCGGGACCTTGACACGGCAGAGGCCTGGGGTTCGAGTCCCCACGTGCCAATCTTGACTTCAGGCACGTTGGCCAAGTTCATTGACGCTGAGATTTCGAAAGCATGCCGGCGGTGTTGAGTTCGGACGGGCTCACTGCTGCCACACCGCCTCGCTCTTTCCGGGCTCTCCGGTGCTGCAGGAAAGCGTGCGCTGGGCTGCCGA
>JAIQFZ010000157.1 GCA_020073015.1 Terriglobia bacterium
GCTCGGGTTTCTGCAGGCTGCGCAGGCGGGCAACTACAAGCTTGCCGCCGACTATCTGCAGATGAGTGCGGCACGGCGGCAGTCGCAGGGCCCGGAGCTGGCGAGCAAACTGAAGGTACTGATGGACCGTGCCTTCGTGGGCAGTCTGCGGCGTCTGAGCACGCGTCCGGAGGGAACCCCGGACAACGGCAACATCGACCAGCAAACGATCGGAACATTTTCGAGTGGCGATTCGGATGTTCCGGTGCTGCTTATCCGGGTAGGCGACGCTAACTCCGGGAAGATCTGGCTGTTTTCCGCGGAAACACTGGGCAAGGTTCCGGAGTTGTACGAGAACCTGCAAGCGCATCGGATCGAGAAAGACCTTCCGCAAAGCTTGGTCGTGAACCTGTTTCTCGGAATGGCTCTGTGGCAGTGGCTTGCGCTGCTCGCGGCCCTTCCCGTCTCGATCGGCATTGGCTGGGTGGTGGTCCTGTTGCTGGCGATTCCCCGCCGGTTGTGGCTCCGGTACAGAAACCGGCCGAACCTGCACTCCTACAGCCGGCTGTCAGTTCCAATGCTGGTTTTCTTCGGCGCGATTGCGCACCGCGTGATAGCCGCCTACCTCGGCCTGCCGTTGCTGCCCCGTCTTTACTATTACCGGACCATCGGCGTACTCGTCACCATCGGCTTCTTCTGGTTCCTCCTCCGCGCCACCCATCTGGTGATGCAGCGTTTGCGGACGCATGCCGTCAGCGCAGGCCGCACCGGTACCGGCAGTTTGATGGTGCTGGGGGAGCGGTTGATCAAGGCGCTGGTAGTGATCGCGGCTGCGCTGTCGATCTTGGGCGCGCTGGGATTCAATCTGACCACCGTGCTTGCGGGCCTGGGCATCGGCGGCATCGCGATTGCTTTCGCGGCGCAGAAGACCCTGGAAAATCTTTTTGGCGGAATCTCCGTGCTGGCCGACGAGGTCATCCGCGTGGGCGACACGTGCCGGTTTGGGGACCGGGTGGGGACAGTAGAGGACATCAGCCTGCGCTCGACCCGCATCCGTACGCCGGAACGAACGGAGTTGTCGATCCCGAACGGGGCGCTGGCCGCCATGAATGTCGAGAATCTCACCCGTCGCGACAAGATCCTGTTCAACCCGACGCTGGGGATTCGCTGTGAAACCTCGCCCGACCAGTTGCGCTATCTGCTGGCCGAGCTGCGGCGCATGCTCTACGAGCACGCCAAAATCGAACACGAGAGCGCCCGTATCCGCTTCGCCGGTTTCGACAGCAGCGCCTTGAATCTCGAAGTCTTCAGCTACGTGCTGACGCGCGACTTCGCGGAATTCACGGCGATTCGCGAAGACCTGCTCCTTCGCATGCTGGAGATCGTGGAAAAATCGGGGAGCGGTTTGGCGTTTCCCTCCAGCACCGTGTATATGGCCCGTGACAGCGGCCTGCATAAGGAAAAGACGGAGGCGGCGGAACACCAAGTCCAGCAGTGGCGGGACGAGCGCCAGTTGCCGTTCCCGGATTTTGCGCCGGCGGACAAGTCGGCGTTTCGGGGTTCGATTGCCTATCCTCCCCCAGAGGCGGCGGGGGGCGGATCCCGATAGGTAAATTGCTCGGCCGGGAGGACGGAGTGATTCGCACCAAGGAGGCGTGTCGCCAAGGTTCGCTACAGCCATCTCGTCAACAAGGCGGTGGTGAGTGAAATCGCAATCCTAGCTCCCACCCTTCGAAACCCACGGAAGCGGAGTGGCATCGGGCCGCGTACGGCACCGCAGGCGAAGGCGAGAGGATCTTCTCGTGGACCGTCAGCGACCTGGAAGACCGAATTGATTCCATGCTGCGCAGTCACGGCCAGAACGACTTGTGGCAGCTGTCGGCCAACCTGGCGCGAAGGAACGTGCAGCCAGAGGTGCTGGAACCGTTGTTCGACAGCCTCGATTCGGACGCTGCCCGAGCCGCGCTGGTCCGGATCGCCTCTTCGGTGGAGGTTGCGGACCTGCTGAACGCAATCGAGAGCAGCACCTCGCGCATCTCAGACTTGGTCAAAGCGATCAAGGACTACACTTATATGGACCAGGCGCCGGTGCAAAACGTCGATGTCGCGAAGAGCCTTGAAACCACGCTGCTCATCCTGAACCACAAACTAAAGCGCGGCGTAATCGTGCAGCGCCATTATCATGCAGATCCCCTGTGGGTGATTCTTTCGGGAGCGAATTGAACCAGGTATGGACCAACCTTATCGACAATGCTATCGACGCGATGGGTGGAAATGGCGAACTGCGGGTGCGGACCTATCGCGACAATGGTTGCGCTGTGGTCGAGATTGGAGATAATGGTCCGGGGATGTCGCCAGAGATCAAGTCCCACATCTTTGAACCTTTTTCACAACCAAGGGAGTGGGTGAAGGAACGGGGCTCGGTCTCGACACGTCCAGCGCATTGTGAAGAAGCACCGGGGCAATATTCAGGTCGCCTCAAAACCTGGCGACACGCGCTTTCAAGTGTGGCTCCCGCTCGCGGAAGCTCCGGCGTAGGAGCGGTGCGCTCCTTTGGCGGCTAGGCCCGAACCAGTAACGTCGCTGAAGGTTGGCGCGAGCGTGGCCAAAGCCAGGCTCGGTATGGGTCTGAATTCTGCCGAAGGGTAAAAGGCGATTGCCCTTCGTAAGACCCACATAATGGTCATTGATTCCGGCAAAGCCGAAAGTCCAACTTTGTGGAAGCCAAGAAGAGGAGGCGAGTGATCATGAAGTGTACGTTCCTGTTGGCTGCGTTCCTCTGTCTAGGCTCGATTCTTCGGCTCTCGGCTGCGGCACCGCCGGGGTGTGCATGCGAGGGAGATTCCAAGTCGGAGCCAGAAGAGATTTTCTTGCAAGACAGCGGATCCACCAATACGGCAGCTTTTTGTTATACGGTTACTCGTTCCGGCAAGGTAATCAAGAGAACAGCGGCCACGCGGTTCCAGAGAAGACAAGGAAGACCAGTTTTTTTCCAAGAACAAGGAAGTATTCCAGCTTCGCTTGCGGAGAAACTCTTCAGCGACATTGAGGCTGCCATGCCCCTATCCGCGTTGCCGGTGGCACGTTGTGTAAAGAGTGCTTCGTTCGGCACTTCTCGATATGTTTGGTTCAAGGGGGAAAAGAGCCCTGATCTATGCGGAAGAGACAGCGAAAAAGTCGCGACACTGACGGACGATTTTGCAAAGGTCGTGAGGGCTGCCACTGTCGAGCACGTCTCCGGTCAGCCCTAGAGTGCACCACCTCGGCACCCAAGACCAGGAAAAATGCTCCGGATATTCGCGGCTGATGCTGGGAACTTTACATCGAAGATCTCTCGTGCTTCTCACCGCCCACTTCGAGTCGCTCCTCGATTCGTTATATAGAGGTGTGAGTTGTGGAGTGAAAATGGACCCAACGAACGATGACCTTGAAGATTGCGGGGAAAAGGTGACTTCCTAAATGAGACCTGATTTCGGTCAGCCCTGCACCGTGGAGCCAATGGTGGTGGTGGAAATGACGGTGGACGTTGCATAACTGTCGAGAAATCGCCATAACACTCAGAACCCCGCCCCGGCAGGCCGGGGGACGTAGTTGGTGCTAACGCCTTCCATGAGAAGGCCGGTCAGTGTCAAGAACAGTCTTCTTTCAGTTCTTACTTTGCCGGAGCGGACCGCCTCTGCCGCCATCCTTCCATCCGCACTCTTTGGTGAGCGATTGGTCGCTCGGTGCCAGTTGGGCGTTCTCGTTTCAGTCGGTGCTGCCACCTGTTTATCGACCTCGCTTCCATCTCTACGATCGAAGTTGGGCCAGGCGATTGTCGCAGTCACCGGAACTCGGCGGTCGAAACTCGGCAGTTCAGAATCCTGGGTCTACGCTGCTATGGTCAGCACGCGCTGCTTGCGGAGTGGTTCGTAGACCGCACCGCTCACCCACAGTCGATGAAGCAGGATGGCCAATTTCCGCGCCACCGCCACCACCGCTCGTTTCTTCGCATTCTTGCCTCCGCGCTCGGCCAGCCTCAGACCCCAGCGCCGCAGATCACTGTCGGCTCCAAAGGGCCCCAGAATGTGGTGCGCGCCTTGCACCATCAGCGTTCTTAGATAGGGATCTCCTTCCTTGCTGATGTGCAGCTGCGGCTCGCTCTGCCCCGAGTTCCTCCGCCCCGGTCGTAGTCCCAGATAACAACCCACGTCCCGGCTCTTGCGAAACCGCCGTGGGTCTTCCAGCGTCAGCACGTAGGTCAGGGCAATCAGTGTTCCGACCCCCTTCACCTGTTCCAGCCGAGCCACCTCGGGGTAACTCTCCTGGGCGATTTGTTGCACGCGTTCGTTGTACTCACGAATACGTTCACTGAGCGATTCGATCTCCTCCAGCAAGGGCTGTAAGGCTCTCTGTAACTCCGGGCTCAGCCCCTCGGCCAGTTCTCGGTTCATCTTCCGCGGACTGCAGCCGCGCAGCCGCTCGCCATACGACTTCGTCAATCCTCGAGCCGTGTTGATCAGTGCCGTGCGCGCACGAACCAGTCCCGCCCGCGCTCGAATGACCGTCAGATCCTCCTGCGCTTTTCGACTGCGGTGTTGTACCGGCCCCAGCAGGTCCGGGTCGAATCTCGCCAGCCGGGCCAGCGTTCGGGCATCGAACCGATCATCTTTCCGACGGCTCTCTCCGATCAAGCGCACGTTCCGCGCATGGGCCACGATTACCTCGTGCCCCAGTTCACTCAACAACCGGCTCACCCACGGCGAGTGCATTCCTGTTTCCAGTGCGACCCGGCTGCGCGGCATCCCGCCGAAGACTTCCTTCATTGCCTTCGGCGTCGTAGCCACTTTCTGTTCCAGCAGCACTTCTCCGGCTTCATCCAGAACGCAGTACCAGCTCGAGCGATCTCCCAGATCCAAGCCCACCGTCAGTCTCCGACCTTCAATCTTTCTGATCTTATGCCCCGCTGCAGTGCTAATCTTCTTCATTGCCGGTCTCCTTTATCTCTTGCGCTTCGAGCGCGTCGATGACTTGGGAGCGTATCGCATCCCGTCGGAGACCGGCCTTCTCATCCCATCTGTTTACATCAACTACCTTGTTTCGGTACTCTTGCTTCACTCTTTACTGAAGGCCAAACGACGAACGGAGGAAACAATGGAACGCTGCTGGTTGGGCTTTCTATTCGCGGGAATTTTGCTTCAGGGCTCGCTGGCGCACGCCAGCGAAACTATGCAGGCCAAGATCAAGCGCGCACTGTCGGCCGCGCCGCCCAACGTCGCCAAGGCGGCGAAAGTCGTGGATATGGATGGCCAGGGCAAGATGACAGTCCTGCGCGAGGGGACCAACGGTTTCACTTGTCTTCCGGGACATCTCGGGGTGGTCGGGGATGTTGCGATGTGTGCGGATGCACCGTCGATGCAATGGGTCAGCGACTGGATGTCCCACAAATCGAAGCCGACGAACACCGAGCCCGGTGTTATCTACATGCTGACCGGAGGCACAGACTGGAGTGCGACCGATCCAAACGCTACTTCAGGCACGCCTATCAAAGAACCGCCTCATTGGATGATTATGTGGCCCTTCGACCCCGCGACCACAGGGCTGCCGACGACGCCTAAGCAAACAGGCACCTGGATTATGTATGCCGGGACGCCTTGGGCTCACCTCATGATCAACCAGCGTCCCTAGAGCTGAAGCCGGGTCGGTCGGTTGTCTGTCAGCACGGCCGAAAGACGCTTTGGATAGTTGACGTAACATCGCCATTTCACCAACGACCGGGTTCTGAGTGCAATCGCTTTCCATGAGAAGGCCGGTCAGTGTCAAAAACAGTTTTCGTTCAGTCCTTACCTTGCCGGAGCGGACCGCCTCTGCCGTCATCCTTCCATCCGCACTCTGTGGAAGAGCGATTTTTCGCTCGGTGCAAGTTGGGCGTTCTCGTTTCAGTCGGTGCTGCCACCTGATTTTCGACCTCGCCTCCGTCTGGCAAGCGGCGAGAAACGATGGCGATGGTGACAGCAAACACTCCAAGGGCCTCAGGCTGGTGCTGACCGGGTGAGGGTCATCACGGGCCGACCTGGTAACGAGCCATCATCCCGGCCTGCATATGATCATCAAAGTGACAGTGATACATCCAGATTCCCGGATCATCCGGAATCATGTCCACGGTCTCCATTTGGGCGGGTCCGATGAAAATGACGTCGGTTCGTTTGCCGCCCTGCAGCACGACATTGCCATGCCAGTGCGGCGTGTGGAGGTTCAACCCTTCCCCAATTGTGACGACGTACCAGCGGACGCGCTCGCCCTTCTTCATGGTCAGCATCGGCAGGTTGCCGTACATGAATCCATTGATCGAGGACCTGAAGTTGGCGAAGGCGAAACCTGAACCGAAAAGGTTGTAATTGCCTAAGTGGTCCGACGGAAAGTTTTCCAGCTTCACGACACCCTTCGGGTCGCTCGTGTAGGTATCGATGTTGTGCTGCAAATACCAACTGGTATTTTCATCGACGATCATGAAGAGGTTGACGAATTCCCGGTCAACGTCCTTCGGCCGGCCGGTGGGGCCGGCCGTGCCTTTTCTACTGATGATGATGACACCGACGAGGCCGCTCTCTACGTCCTTCGGTTCATCAGCGTGCGAATGATAGAGCCAGACGACCGAACTGGGATCGTTCGGACCGGGGCCAGCACGCTCGGGGACTTCCCAGGTGTAGATGTGAGTCTTTCCCGGAGGGACGCCCATTTTGTCGGCCCCCGAAGTGCCGTCGTCGTAACCGGCGCCCTCGGAGTCCTTCGCGTAGAAAACCCCATGAGGATGCATGGTGAAGGGATGAGTGGCATTGTTCTTGAACACCACACGGATGGTGTCGCCCACTTCCGCACGCAGCACCGGCCCGAGCATCCCGAGATGCTCCCATTCAGGTAGGCGCGGTTGCAGTTTGGTAAAGGTCTCGTCGGTGTATTCGCGGTACAGGGCTTTGCGGTAGGTGCTCCCGATGCGATGGGGGCCACGTTCCGTGAAGACCTTGGAGTATCCCGTAAACTCCATGCCCATCATGTTATCGATACCGAGTGGAGTGTAGTTCCAGTCCACTTCGTCGGCAGCGACGTAATAAGTGTGAATCGTTCTTGCAGTTGCACCCTGAGCATAGGTCGGAAGTGTGAAGCAGAAAAAAGCGAGGACCACGAGCAGACAAGACCTATGCATCGGCGCTCCTGAATTGACGGACGGTTCCCGGATGTTGGGACCGGGATTTTCGATTTGGACCTCTGGCCTGCGCATCATACGCTTCTCCTGACCTCGCCACAACGAATTGCTCTTCGGGTCGCGTTCTCTGCCCGAATCCTTGACGTCCAATGATGGGTTCCGAACCTGAGCCGGGGCAGACGGCCCGCAGTGATACCTGTTACAGAACCGCCCTTGCATCAACAACCGGGTTCTGAGTGTAATCGCTGTTTTCGTCAACCATCCAGTGCCACGCCGAAATCGATAAATGAGCGAGGTCGCCCGATCTGCCCAAGCGCCGCAGAGAGCGTTGAGTTGCGGTTACAGCCAGGACATTCAACCGCCCAAGAAAGGAAAATACGTTTGAAGAGAATTGCGAGTTGCCGAATGCGCCATGCACCACTAGAATGGCTGGCGCTTCAATAATCCGAACATTTGCTTCTCAATCAGGAGGGACATGAAAACCAGAACGATTGTATGGACTCTGGCTCTGTGCTTTGTTGCCGCGGCAGTGGGATTCGCCAGCAACCCAAATATGGGCACCTGGAAGCTGAACGAGGCCAAGTCGAAGTTCCCACCTATGGCACCAAAGAACAACACAGTTGTGTACGAGGCCGCGGGCGACAACGTGAAAGTCACGGTGGATGGCACCGACGGCGAGGGTAAGCCTACGCACAACGAGTGGACGGGAAAGTTCGATGGGAAAGACTACCCCCTCACCGGCGATCCGGGTGCCGACACGCGGTCGTACAAGAAGGTTGATGACCGCACGACCGAGTTAACCAATAAGAAAGCTGGCAAGGTTGTTGTCACCGGTCAAATTGTCATATCGGCCGACGGCAAAAGCCGCACCGTCACTGTGAGCGGAACCGATTCGAAGGGCAAGACGGTCAAATACACTGCGGTGTACGACAAGCAGTAGCGGGATCTCCCGAGGTCCGACGGCAACAAGGATGCCCTTCCGCTCGATGCTGACGGAAGGGCATTTGCAGAAGGGCAACCTTGCGACCCGACTCAGGCGCTCACTTACGGCGTCAGCCGGCACCGAACGACGATTCCTGGAGCCAAAACCAATTTCCAAAAACAACCCTGTCGTGAGTGCAACGGCCCGTT
>JAIQFZ010000158.1 GCA_020073015.1 Terriglobia bacterium
CCCCTCGGCCAGGCTCTTGGGATTGGTGAAGTCGAACCAGTTCTTCACGCGGATGCGTCCCGCGGCCAGGTCGGACGGCGCCGCGTGCAGATACCGGTAGACATACTTGATGGCGTAGAGGCCCGGGTGCGGCGTGCGGTCGGCGGCAACCAGGCCGTTGTTGTTGAAGTCGTTGTCATTGCGGACGCCGGTCTTGTCTTCCCACCATCCGCCGTAGGCCAGGAAGGTGGTTTTCGATGTGTTGGAGCGATACTCGCCGGGGATCGGAAGCCGGATGCCCTGGTCCACCCAATCCCACACAAAGGCGCCCTGCGCGTTGGTGCCGGAATAGAAAATGTCCCAATATTCCTTGAGCCCGCCGCTCGAATTGCCCATGGCGTGCGAGTATTCGCAGAGTATCAGCGGCATGTCGGGCTTCAACGCCGCGGCCCGCTTGACGCTCTCGGGTGTGGGGTACATGAAGGAGTTGATGTCGGAGTTGGGGCCGCCGATCCGCGACGATCCTTCGTAGTGGAACGGCCGGGAGGAATCGCGCTGCCTGGCAAAGCGGTAGCAGGCCGCGGCGTTCGGCCCGTCGCCGGATTCGTTGCCCATCGACCAGATCACGACGGAGGGATGATTCTTGTCGCGCTCGATCATGCGCTCCACACGATCGACGTAGGCGGTCTGCCAGGCCGGATCGTTGGAAAGGATGACTTGACGGAAGTTGGGATCCGGATAGACTGCGCCGTCTATGTTGGCGTGCGGATAAAGATTCAGAATCGCCTGCCCGATGGAGTCGATCTTGTTCGCAGGAATCTTGTCTAATATTGTCACTCCGTCGACTACATCGGAGAATCGGACAGCAAGGGAATTTCCACTAGGATCAGTTAGTGTTCGTGGGCAAGGATTGGAAGTATCGTGGTTTCCGGCGCACGGGTCGTAGATTCCTCCTGAATTGGCTGGGCTCTGGGAGAAATCGCCTGTACGTTCCAAGTCGGTGGGGACGATCCCTTCCACGTTGTTGGGATCCCGCTGGCGAACCTTCTCGAAATCGACAAAGAAGAATGTTTTGTTCTTCTTCAGAGGACCGCCGAGAGAGAAGCCATATTGATCCCGCACGTGGTCGGGTCTTTCGCCGGAGTTAAAGTAGTCGCGGGCATCAAACGCCCCCCGCTGCCCGTACCACCACCCGCTGCCGTGGAAGGCGTTCGAAGACGTTGGAGTTGCCGCCCTCGCCCTGTTCCGGCGCACTTATGGGACTGCCATCGAGGGTAATTTGGGCCGTGGCGTTCCGCTGGCCATTGGAGACGAAGTTGGTGCCGGTAGGATAGTTGTCGTTGATCCCGGAACCGGTGGTTTCCGTCACCCCGCCCGCCAGAAAAACCAGCCCGAACATGCCGCGGCTGTAGAGTGGAATGTCGCGCACGTACTCGTTGGTGACGTCCGTGCCGAGAGAGGCTTGCTCCGTGTCCAGCAGGGGCGCAGCTGTAGTGACCTCCACGGTAGTGATGACCCCGAGCGGACGCAGTTCAAAGTTAATGGTCGTCTGCTGGTCTACCTGCAGTACCACATTGGTCTTCTGCAGCGCTCGGAAGCCTGTTCCCTCCGCCTTGATGGTGTAGACCGCCGGGCGCAGGCCGGTGAGAATGTATTGGCCGCGATCGTCGCTGTGCGCCGTGAGAGAAATATTGGTGGCGTCATTAGTGATCGTGACCGTTGCATTCGGCACGACAGCGCCGGTCTGGTCAGTCACCACGCCGCGAATCTGTGCCGTGTAGCTGGCTTGGCCAAAGACTGGAGCCTGGATTGCGACTAGCGCACACAGAACCAGGATGGCCGTCGAAAACGTCTTGACATTCAGCGTAGGCATTGTGCACTCCTTCCGTGTCGTAAACAACGGCTGAGCCCATGCGTCCGGTAAAGACCTTCCTTTGAGAACACCCCTCGGGCGCCTGAGAAGTGCCCTGATTCGTGGATATAGTATTTCGATTTGTTACGACTTATTTTTTAGTAGCCGTCCGGTCAATTGTCAAGAGGTATTGGAGAAAACCTGGTAAAGGGTTTGATGGCCCCCCCCCGGCGAGATTGCCCTGGAAGTGTCAGTAATCTCAGCTCTTCTTCAAAACCACCACTCAAAACCATTGCACTCCGGGTGGGTATCTTGCTGCTGAGGGAGAAGCGGGACCAAAGCGGTACCAACTGGTGTTCTTCCCGTCAGCAGGCATAGAATGCTTACGATCACGAGTGTTTTGTTTCGGCTGATCTCGTTATCCGGCACCTGCTGAACCGGGCACACAAGGAGCCCTAAATGCAAAGCGTAGCGAAATTTCTGATTTCATCTGCATTTCTGCTCCCGATTGCGGCTTCGGGGCAGATCGGCTACCAGGCCGACCCCGAGGCCGCGAAGAAAGAGACGCTGTTGCTGCGCGACTTTCGTCCGCAATCGATGCTGCACGCCAAAGCGACGCCGGTATTGCGGGCGAAGTGTCCGGTCTTCGATGTGCATCAGCATTTGAACGACGCGCGCGGGATTGGAACCCGCGTGTCTCCGCAAGAGGCCGTCGCTCTCATGGACCAGCTCAATATCAAGTCGGTCGTCATCCTGACGGGCGGCTGGGGTAGCGACTTGCAGAAGATTATTGACACCATGGTAAAGCCGTATCCCGGACGTTTCTACGTCTTCACCCAGGTGGACTGGAGCAAGACTGACGATCCGAATTTCAGCCCGCTGATGGTGCAGCAACTCGACGACTCGGTGCGGCGTGGTGCGCGCGGTTTGAAGATCCTGAAAGAACTGGGGCTGGGCGTCCGTGACAAAAGCGGCAAACTCGTGACCATTGACGATGCCAGGCTCGATCCGATCTGGGAGGAGTGTGGCCGTCTCGGTATTCCCGTCGCGATCCACATCGCCGATCCGGAGGCGTTCTTTCATCCCATCGATGGCGACAACGAACGCTACGAAGAGCTGATCGGCCATCCGATTGGAGTTTCTACGGTCCGCAGTTTCCAAGTCTGGAGGAACTGATCGCGGCTCGCGACCGGATGATCGCCAAGCACCCCAAGACCACGTTCGTGGTTCTGCACGTGGGGAGTTGGCCGGAGAATCTGGATAACGTCGAGGCGCTGTTAAAGAAATTTCCCAATGTGCAGATTGAGTTCGGGGCCCGCCAGGCGGAACTGGGTCGTCAGCCGCGCCGAACCTACAAACTGTTTCTCGACTTTCAGGATCGCATCATGTTTGGAACGGACAACGATTTTGGGGCTGATCTGTACCAGAGCTACTTTCGGTGGCTTGAAACCGCCGACGAGTATTTCGACTACTACGACGCTCCCGCGCAAGGCCGCTGGAAGATTTACGGTCTCGCCCTGCCCGACCCGGTGCTCGAAAAGGTCTACCATCTGAACGCCGAAAAACTGTTCAACCAGTTCAAGGGGGCGAACATTGCCTCAAAGCGGGGAGGAAACTGATGAGGCGGCGATCGAATGCTTTCACGAGAATGCTGAGAACTGGACAAGCCCTGGTTCTGTTCTGCCTGTTGTCGGCTTGTCAGAAGTCCGCGCCGCCGGCTACGCAAGCCGATCATGCGACGCCTGCGGTCTCCAGGATTGAAGCCACGGCCAGGCCGGATGGGTCCGTTCTGATCAAAGCGCCATCGGCGGAGTTCGAACTGTCGCCGCGTGGCTACCTGCAGGCATTTCTCGTGAGAGATGGACGGCGGGTCACACTAGACGAACCTGCTCCCAATGCAACCGGCACCACGGCATGGGTCAATGGCCGGCCCGTGAACGACTTTGTGATCGAAGCGGGAAGCGTGGCCGTCAGCGCGTCAACTGGAAGGCTGGGCGCGCTTGGGAAAAGGATTCAGGCGACCGCGCGCAGCGCCAGTTCCGGGCTGGAGGAATCGCTCGCCATTGAGGTCTACGACGATTTTCCCGGTTTTGCCGTCTTGACAGCGTCTCTCCAAAACAAGAGTGGGAAAGCTCTGCGATTGGATCGCGTGGAGGTGCAACAACATCGCATCAACGCCGCTCTCGCCGACGCCAACGCTGCGCCGCATCAACTCTGGTCATTTCAGGGAGCGAGCTTTGACTGGGGGCGCGACGAAATTCTTCCACTCCCTGCCCGTTTCTCCCGGCCCAACCTGATGGCCGCGGTCGTGAACCAGGGGCAGGGCGGTGGGGTACCCGTGAATGCGTTCTGGACGTCTTCGGTGGGCGAAGCGATCGGACACATCGAGACCGTTCCCGTGGTGCTTTCGCTGCCCGTGAACGTGGCGGTGGACCAGCGGGTTGAGACGGGAGTCGTTCTCGAACCGAAGACGACGCTCGAACCCGGAGAGTCGTTCGCAACTCCGCGAACCTTCCTCGCGGTGTATCACGGCGACTTTTACGAACCGCTCCGTAGCTGGTCACTCGCCCTGCAAAAAGAAGGATGGACGCTAGCCAAGCCCAGCAACGAGGCCTACGGTATTGCCTGGTGTGGATGGGGCTACGAGTTCAACGTAACGCCCGCACAGATGCTCGGCACTGTTCCAAAGCTGAAGGAACTGGGCATCAAGTGGGCCACGCTCGATGATCGCTGGTTCAACACCTATGGCGACTGGGAACCGCGTGCCGAAACCTTTCCTGGCGATTCAATGAAGAAGATGGTGGACGATCTCCACCAACAGGGCATGAAGGCACAACTCTGGTGGTATCCGTTGACCGCGGAGGACGGCCACG
Source organism: Terriglobia bacterium (assembly GCA_020073015.1). Classification (GTDB taxonomy): domain Bacteria; phylum Acidobacteriota; class Terriglobia; order Terriglobales; family Acidobacteriaceae; genus Acidiflorens. The sequence goes on from JAIQFZ010000158.1 coordinate 4,705, forward strand.
GAAAGTGGGAATCGCACCAGTACGTCGTGTCGAAGGTTGTGCGGGACCATCCCGACTGGCTAGTGCTCAATAAGGACGGAAAGCCAGCCCGCGTCTTTCGTAGCCTTGCCGTACTTTGCCCCGCCGTTCCGGAGGTCCAACAGTACTACAAGAGCCTGACGGAGAAGTTCATCCGCGATTGGGGCTTCGATGGGCACAAACTCGACAATATCTACACTGCGCCCGCCTGCTACAACCCAAAGCATCATCACAAATCGCCGGAAGACTCCATCCGCGCGGTCGCGGACGTCTACAAAGTCATCTATCAGACAACTCGCGCCCTCAAGCCCGATAGTGTTACTCAAATCTGTCCATGCGGAACCACCCCGAACGTAGCATGGCTGCCGTTCATGGACCAGGCCGTGACTGCCGATCCCGTCGGAGGTGTGCAGGTTCGGCGCCGCATCAAGTGGTACAAGGCAATTCTCGGGCCCACTGCCGCGATCTACGGTGACCACGTCGAGCTTTCAGAGATGACAAAGGACAAGACCGGGCAATGGGTCGAACATGGTCAGGACTTCTCCTCAACGCTCGGCACGGGCGGAGTTCTTGGCACTAAGTTCACCTGGCCCGAATCCGGACCTAAGTTCGCCAAGGTCGCTTTGACTCCGCAGAAAGAAGAGCACTGGAAGAAGTGGACCGCTCTCTACAACTCGAAGATGCTCTCGAAAGGTGAGTTTAAGAACCTCTACATTTACGGATACGATGTGCCTGAGGCGTATGCCATCGAAAAAGATGGCCGGATGTACTACGCCTTTTACGCCGCGAGTCCCGAGACGAGTTGGAAAGGAAGGATCGAGTTGCGTGGCCTGCAACCGGGGAAATATCGCGTGCATGAATATGTCAATGACCATGATCTAGGGAAAGTGGACGCGTCGGGCGCCCAATTGGAAACGGAATTCAAAGGGAGTTTGCTGCTCGAGACGGTTCGCGAGTAACGCGGAAATCAACGACGAGCTGAATGCGCGGCAAAGAATTGCTTCCAGTGCTCTGGATCGCGAAAGGCCTCCGTGCCGCCGGCCCGAGTGGTTGAACAGGCAGCAGCCAGATTGCCGTAGGTGAGACAGGCAGCCAGGTCTGCACCTTGAACGTACTTGTGTAAGAACCCGGCATTGAAGCTGTCGCCGGCGCCGATGGGATCCACCACTTCCACCGGAATCGGCGGCACGGACACTTCCTTCCCTTTCGCAACCGCCATTGCCCCCTTCGCGCCGCGTTTGACTACGACGACCGGAACGCGTTCCGACAACTGCCGAATCGCAGCTTCCACATTCTCGTTGCGCGCAAGTTTGCAGGCTTCACGCTCGTTCGGCATCAGGACATCGACGAATTGGAGAGCTTCTTGAACGCCGTCCTCCCAGCGGTCCGTGGGATCGTCATTCGTGTCCATTGAAATCGTGAGCCCGGCGGCTTTCAGCCTTTGGAAGAGTTCCGGCATCTGTGCCACTAGCCCGCGGTGAAGAAAGAACGACGAAAGGTGGAAATGGCGGGACGAGGCCAGATAGGCAAGATCCAAGTGCGCGAGAGTCATTTCCGCCATGCAGCCGGGGTAGGTGAGAATGCGCCGCTGCCGAGTGTGTGGCAGAAGCACCGTCAAGCCCGTACTCGCAGTGGACGATCGCGTGATCCGCGTGAGATCTACCGCAGCAGCGTGTAGCCTGTCGAACGCAATTCTACCCAGTGCGTCTTCCCCCTGCCGCGTAACGAATCCGACTCGCGTTCCCAAGACGGCCAGATTGTGGGCGGTGATGGCCGACGAACTGCCCAGCGTGACCATCAGACCGCTGGCCAGCAATTCCTGCTCGAAAGGGAGTTCCTCCGGCAAACCGTAGAGGATGATGTCGAGGTTGAGTTCGCCAGCGATCGTGATGTCGAACTGTGGCACCGGAACTTTCCTACGGAATTTCGTTGAGAATGACTACCTGGCTGAGATTGCGCGGCGAGTCCGGATTCAGCCCTTTCTTAAGTCCGGTGTAGAGACCCAGAAGTTGTCCCCACGGGATGCAACCTGCCAGCCGTGAGCACTCCGGACCGTCCATGGGTACTTCGACTAAGAAGTCTGCCCTCGCCCTCACGCGGCTATCGACTCGCGGGGTCACGACGAACGTGATGGCGCCCAAGCTCTTGATCTCTTCCAAAAGGTCGACTTCCGCGGCGTACCCGGCATCCGAGAGGAAGAAACCGACCAGCGTCTTCGCACTCACGATGGATTTTGGGCCATGGCGGAATTCCAGGCTGTGGAAGCTTTGAGCGTAGCTGCATGACGACTCCATTACTTTCAGGGCGGCTTCGCAGGCGATTCCGTAGAATGGGCCGTGTCCCAGGAAAGCGTAGTTGTCGAAGTCATGCCGCTCCACAAAGTCGCGCAGGCGGGGTGGGATATCACGGAACAGTGGTTCCGCCGCCCGTGGCAAATGTTTGAGCGCTTGCTTGAAGTCGGCGTTCTCCGTCAGGGTTGCGGCAAGGTATTGCAGGCCCAGCAACATCGAACTGAACGATCGCGTCATTACGGTGCTCTGTTCTTCCGCTGCTGAAAGAACAATGGGAAAGTGCGAGGTCTGCGCCAACGATTGATCCGCCGCACAGGTGATTGCGATTGTGGGGATGCCTCTCTCGCGCTCCAGGTAATCTCTGGCTTTGACAACTTCAGTCGTCCGCCCCGACCGCGAAATCAACACCGGAACGATGCGGCGGCGGCCCGCCAACGCAATATGCGGGAAGAGCAACACTTCGGAGGCTGGGACGGCCTGCGCAGGCGTCCCGGTGATGACCGAAAAACTCGCAGCCGCCGAGAGCGCCAAGTAGTAGCTCGTACCGCAGCCGACAAACAGCCACTCGCTGTCGGCAGGCACGTTCGCAGCGATTTCATGCAGGACCGCGTCGTTCTCCAGTTGGCGGATGCATTCGGACCAACACTCCGGTTGCGAGAGTATCTCCCTGAGCATGTGAGTCGGCGACTCGAGTTGTGTCAGCGGCATGGTCCTTCCGGCTATACCAGTGTCAAAGCAACTCCGGCATCTTTGAGATTTCGGCAATCTGTCTCCGCGATCTTCTTGTCGGTGATGACGTGATGAATGGCATTCGGCGGAACAATCGTCGAAAGACTTCGCCGGCCGAACTTGCTCGAGTCACAAACGGCGATGACCCTTCGGGAAATCTCGACCATAACCCGATTTACTTTGGCTTCCTGTAGATTCGGCGTGCTCAATCCCAAGCGCGTATCAAAACCATCGACACCCAGGAACAGGATGTCGGCGCTCAGGTGATGCAGCGTTTCTTCGGCCAACGGGCCGACCAGGGAAAAGGAGTTCTTGCGGACCGTGCCTCCAGTGAGGATCACCTCGATCTCCGAGTTGGCGAGTTCCGCGGCGATGTTGATGGCGTTGGTGATGACTGTCAGCCTGCGGAAGTGACGCAAGGCCCGGGCGATCGCCATCGTCGTGGTCCCCGAATCGAGCAGGATCGACTGGCCTTCTTCCACCAGCCGGACTGCGGCTTGGGCAATTCGCACTTTCTCCGCGCGGTGCAGCTTTTCCTTCTCTTGCACTGAGAGGTCGCTCAATGCTCCGGAGGACGGAGGCAGGGCCCCGCCATGAGTGCGATGCAGAAGGCCGTGGGCGTGCAGAACCTCGAGATCCTTGCGGATTGTGATCTGGGAGATCTGGAAAGTTTCGGCTAGATCTTTCACCAACACGCGGCCATCGCGGTTCAGGGCATGCAGAATGGCGCGTCGTCTTTCCTCGTTCAACAGACCCTCGGCTCTGGACACAATGGGTGCTCCGGCGAGTTTCTTTTTACATTGTGTTATTACGTTTTGCAAGTTTTTGTTCCGGTCTGCAATGCGCCCCGGACCTGCCTAGGTGGAAACTTTCCCGAATTCCGGAGACGGCTCGTTTTATCTGGGTCTAGGACTAGGGGTGCCATTAACCCCGAACCTAGCGATGTCACGCCGATAGTCAGCATATCGCACGTGGCTCACCGACCTGAGGTTCGACAAACGGCGTTCAGGGAGATAGCTCCTCACTGTCGCCAAGCGTAGAGCTATGTTATAAGGATTTCCCACTTGGCGAGTAACGGGCTACTCTGAGGTAATCCCAAGGTAAGGGTTGCCGACCACTCGGGAGCGACGCCTAAACACGGTGAAGACGAGATCTTGAGGCGCGTCAGATGGAAGCTTGGCGATCGGCACTGATAAACGCCCATGGAGCCGTGCATTTCCTGGCACCATCTGATCCTGGAATTGGGGCACTATGCCGACTTCTCGATACTAATCGCGGCGAGCCGGCGTCCACTGGCTATAATTTCAACTCGCGAATCGCGTCCCCAGCGCCGCTGAGGTCGGCGAGCCGCATCTCGGAATACTTACGAGATAGAATGACACCTGGCGCGCCAGCGCGGAAAGCCGCCAGGACTGCTTCCTTAACGCTTTGCGGCGTACACTTGCTGTTATTGGGTTCGGTCGGGATATCGATATCAATG
>JAIQFZ010000027.1 GCA_020073015.1 Terriglobia bacterium
CGCGCTTGGGATTCCAACACCGTCCGTTGCTCCGGACTCAACGTAATGGCAGGGGCTATGCGCATCCGCAACTATCTCCTTCATCATAAGACGCGCGCGGATCGATAAAGGTTGTTAGTTGTGACGCACTACACTAGAAGAGCTCGAAAGAGAAAGGCAGGAACTGGAGCTCCAGGTGTTGAACCTCACCGATCAGGCGACTGCACTCAACACGATCGAAGCCAACTTCGAACTGTTCAAGGGCGAGGTCGAATCCTTCAACAAGGGAATCGCCGACTTGGTAGTCAAGGCGGGGCTGGAGGCTGCCCTTGATTCGTTTTCGATAAGCTGTCCAGACGTTATGCCTCTGATTACTTCCCGACGGAACCAAATCACCTCTGCCGTTGCCGCTGTTCGCGGCGAAACCGGCGGACAAACTGAACAGCGGACCCTGGCCGGGGTCGTACAAGAGATCAAGTCGATCAAGGAGCGGTCAAAGCTCACGGAGGCCAAGAAGAAAGAATATGAGAAGTTCCAACGCGACAAGCAAAAGCTAGAGGAGTCGATCGCTGCCGTCGCCCGTGAGATCAAAGAAATAGAGACAGTAGTGGCGCCAAAAATCAAGTCGGATCAGGAAGTGCGCCTGGAGAGATATCTTGACTCCCTTGAGCTCTTGAAAGAGGAGCGCGAGATTCTGGAAAAGCTCTATGAGCCGCTTAAACAAGTGCTCGCAAAGTCAAATGAGACCGCAAGGAAGCTAATGTTTATTTCGCGGACAGCTTTCGACGTCATCAGGCACGCGAGCCGTGGAATCGACCTGTTCGACCGACGCAAGAGCGCCTTTCCTGACCAAGAGAGTCTAGAGGCAGCGCTGTCGAAATTCTTCGACTCCTGCCAGCAAAGCGATTTCGAACGGGAAACTACCGAACTGGCCGTCAGCGAACTCCTCGACTCTTTCAAGCCGTCACAAATACGCGAACAACTACGGAAAGAGCATACGCCAAAGGATTTTGCTGACTGGTTTTTTGATGTGGAGGCGTTTTCTACTACTTATGCGATTAAGTTTGACAACAAGGATCTGAAATTCCTGTCCCCAGGGGAAAAGGGAATCGTCTTATTGCTGCTGTATCTTGAAGCGGAGGAAGGGGACAACCGTCCGCTCATCATCGATCAGCCGGATGATAACTTGGACAACCTGTCGGTGTATCCAAACCTTATCGAATATTTCCGAGCCCGGAAGAAGACACGGCAGATCATCATCATCACGCATAACCCGAATCTCGTTGTTAATACAGACTCCGAGCAGGTCATAGTGGCCTCCTTTGATGGTACTCACTCGCCAAAGCTAGAATATCGCAGCGGTGCTCTTGAGGACACAAACCCCGCCGGAGCCGTTCGCGGCATCAGAGAGGATGTATGCAGAATTCTCGAAGGAGGGACAAAAGCTTTTCAGCTACGCGAAGCACGGTACGCACTTCCAAGGCACAGTTTACAACAATAGCGGCGGGTGGGCCGAGTGCTCCACGGCAGAAACCAGCAACTAGGTACTGCCCGCCACTTTCCCCTTCAGCATCCGCACCACCCGATCGAAATCCTCCAGCGTCCCATACTCGATCGTGATCTTCCCCTTCCCCTTCCGGTCCCGGATCCGCACCTTCATCCCGAGGATGGTCTCCAGCGACGCGGGGCGTTCCCTACCCTTTGCGCTCTTCGAAACCTGGGATTCCACGTCGCAGTCCCCGTTAAAGTCTTCGACGGACGTTCGGGTTCTACGAAACACTGCCACAAAAACAAAAGCCCCGCCTCGCGGCGGGACTTTTGATCTTCACCAGCAACCAGCAGCTAGATCTTACGCCTCAACGTCTTCACCGTCCGATCGGCTACTGCTGGCAGCCAGCATGAGGCTAGAACGCCTTATAGGTCATGTTGAACGTCTTAGTGCCATTCTTCGGGAAGGTTGCAACGTACCAAAGGAAGCCGGATCCATCGCCGTGGAAAGCAGCGGATCCCGCCCAAAGCGCGGCCGGGTTGCAAGGATCCGGACCGATGCCATTGGAGTTTAGAATGACCGACTCGACGAGAGTCGCAGTCGTATTGGAGGTTAGCGCCAAGCCATAGCTGAAAGCATCCTGCCCGGTGTACTGCCGGAAGCTGCTCAGCTGGTCATCGTCCGTATAGCCGCCATTCGCGTCGATGTCCACATATCGAATCACATATGCACTCCGGGCTATGCCCGAAGTGTTCTTGACCGCCATGGCAACCTTCGCGGATCCAGGAGACATCGCGGTCGCGTTCACCTTCGTGATGGTCTGCGTAATCTGCCAGATTCCATCACTGGTGGCTCGGGACAGCTTGACGGCAGTGGCCGTCGAGCTCAGCAGTGTGGGAGGGAGCCAGTTGGCGCTGTCATTCGTGGCATAGTCGTAATAAGCGACGGGAGTTGCAGGGGTAAAGTCACAGATGGCATAGCCTTCGGATGGCCAAGTTCCGGCGATGTGGTCGTTACCCGCTGGATTCGAGAATTGAGTGATGTTTCCGTTCGCGGTCACGCAGAATTGCGTGGCGTTCAGCCCGGCGCCGGAACTGAAAGTGTATGCGCAAGTAGTGTCCGCGGAGATCGCGGCTTTTCCTCGATTGCCCGCCTGCGCTACTAAAAAGGACGAAAGGGTCACGACAACGACAACTAGCACGATTTTCTTCAACACATTTTCCTCCTGTTGTTTTTTGAAACATGCCCGACATGAGACCCGGCATGTTGACGTACCTGGGACGAGCGTTTCGCGTGGCTGCTCATGCCACACTAATTGCATCTTGACTGACTAATGGGGAACTTCTTGCTTAGCCTCCGGGGAAAAGGCCAATAACGTGGCAAGAATCATGTTGCAGTTCCGCAGCGCTGTCAAGCAAAAAACTATTCCGACCTCAAATTCAACCGGCTCGGTACCACCGCCCACTGCCCCAAACAAAAAGCCCCGCCTGGCGGCGGGACCTCATGATTCGCACTAGCAGCTCACAACCGGAAACCCGCAGCTAGGCGCTCCCCGGTACCTTCCCCTTCAGCATCCGCACCACCCGATCGAAATCCTCGATGGTCCCATACTCGATCGTGATCTTCCCCTTGCCCTTCCGGTCCCGGATCCGCACCTTCATTCCGAGGATGGTCTCCAGCGACCGCTGCGCCGCCCGCACATTCGGATCGACCCACCGCGCCCCGCCCTGCTTCGGCTCGTCCGGCCTGCCCACCGGAACGTTGATGTCGGTCACCAGATCTTCCAGGGCCATTACCGACAGCTTCTGCTTGATCGCCATCTGCGCCACTTTCGACACCTGGCTCTCGTCATGCAACCCGAGCAACGCCCGCGCATGGCTGTACGTCAGGTCTCCCCGCCGCAGCGCCGTTTCCACGTCGATGGGTAGCTTCAGCAGACGCATGTAATTCGAAACCGTCTCGCGCGACGCCCCCACCCGTTTCCCAATCTCTTCCTGCGTCAGTTTGAATTGCGTGCTCAGGTTGGCGAAGGCCTCGGCTTGCTCCAGGCAGTGCAGGTCTTCGCGCTGCAGGTTCTCGACCAGCGTCATTTCCGCCGCCTGCTGTTCCGAAACCCGCTTCACGATTACCGGGATCGTTGTCTTGCCCGCCATCTTCGACGCGCGCAAACGCCGCTCGCCCAGGATCAGGATGAACCGCCCCTCTTTTCCCGGACGCACCACGATCGGCTGCAACACTCCCTGCACCCGGATCGACTCCGCCAGTTCCTCGAGCAGCTCCGGTTCGAACTCCTCGCGCGTTTGGTACGGATTGTGTTCGATCTGATCCAGCGCCAGCCGAAACACCTGCTCCCCATCCGCAGTCCGCGCCGCCGCCACCGCCTGCAAATCCACAAGCGCAGTTCCGTCGCCGCCATCAAGTGAAGGGACAGAAGATGGAGAGACGGGCGCCCCCGCCCGGCCATCGCCGGAACCCTCAACCACCGAGGCTGCCCCACTCATGCGCGCATTTTGCGAATGGGTGGGATCCACCACCACCCGAGGGCCAGGCAGCAAAGACTCCAGCCCCCGCCCCAAAGCCCGCCGCTTCTCCGCCAATTTCTCAGCCATCTTCTCCACCCCCGATTTCTCCACCTTCTCCGCCGCATTCGAAGTACTCTGCATTCCGTCTCCCCCGTCGTAGTTCATCGTTCTTATTTCATTCTCAGTACGAGTCATCCTGAGCGCGGCAGAACAGTTCGCGAATGCGAACAGTTCTGCGGAGTCGAAGGACCCCTACCGCCATCCCGTCTCTCGCCGCGCAAAGTCTTCAATCACCCCTGCCCGCTGTGCTGTTCCTGAGACCTAGGGCCTGAGATCCTGCATTACATCGATATACATAAATATTTATGTCTGTCGATCTAAGCCGCTTCCCCCGAATCCGGCGCCCCCGGCGCAGCAGCAGTCGCAACCCCCGCCTGCCGGTCCAGAATCTCCTTCGCCAGCCGGATGTAGCTCTCCGCCCCGCGCGACCGCACGTCATACACCAGCGCCGGCTTCCCATGGCTTGGAGCTTCCGCCAGCCGGATGTTGCGCGGGATCGTGGTCGTGCACATCTTGTCACCGAAATACTTCTTCAGTTCCTCCGCCACCTGCTGCGCCAGATTCGTGCGGTCATCAAACATGGTCAGCACCACGCCGTCAACCCCCAGCACAGGATTCAACCCCACCTTGATCCGCTCCACTGTGTCGAGTAGCTCCGACACGCCTTCGAGCGCAAAGTACTCCGCCTGCATCGGGATGAGCACTCCATCCGCAGCCACCAGCGCGTTCAGCGTGAGCAGGTCCAGGGCCGGCGGGCAGTCCAGCACGATGAACTGAAACCGCTCGCGCAACGGTGCAATCGCATCTCGCAGCCGAAACTCGCGCCGCTCCGCCTCGACCAGCTCCAGGTTGGCGCCGATCAGGTTCTTGTGCGATGGGATTAGCCACAGCTGCTCCAGCTCCGTGAGCTGAAGCGCCTCCTCGGCGGAGGCCACACCCATGAGCACGTCATACGTGCTGATGCGCTCGGGATCCTTGACCAGGCCGAGGCCGCTGGTGGTGTTCGATTGCGGATCGCAATCGACGATCAGTGTGTTGACCTCGGCCGCTGCGAGGGAAGCGGCCAGGTTGATGGCGGTCGTGGTCTTGCCGACGCCACCCTTCTGGTTGGCAACCGCGATGACACGTCCCATATTTTTTCCTGGAAGATGTTTGCGCGTCAGAATAGTTCGAATGAGACTGTGAAAGCAACGCCCTATTTTGGTGCAGGCGAATCGAATGTTCCACGTGGAACACTCCGCACATTTCGCGCAGGTTGAAAGTGTTCCACGTGGAACACTACGCACGGCTGAGGGATATGCGCAGATATGAGAAATGTTCCACGTGGAACACTTTGGCTTCGCTTGGTTCCGCGCACGATTTTATGAAAGTTGTTCCACTCAGTACCGATTAATAGTTCCAATACTGGCCGCGATTTTCCACTTATGGCGGTTGTGGCTGGCAGTCTATCCCACTATTGTTGATGTACCCCGATCGCCAATACCCTTGAGCGTGACTGCGGGACACTTATTGGTTGGTGCCAATCTATAGTGGGGGCCAGGTTGGGGAGGTTGGGAAGCTGGCTGGCACCTATAAGAAGAGCCAGACGGGCCGCTGGGGCCAGGAACCTGATGGCCAGGGGGAGGACGACATCGAAGCGCTCTACGGCTCGCAGAGTGACGACGTCGGCTTGGGGTGGGTTCTGGCTGACTAGCGTTTCAGCGCGTTCGGTGATTACATTGACGTCCGTCAATGTAAGAGATCGGGCTACTTCGCGGAGGAAGGCGGCTTTCTTGTGATTGGATTCGATCAGGGTGAGGTGGATGTTCGGGGACCAGATCTTGACCGGGAGGGCTGGGAATCCGGCTCCGGAGCCCAGGTCCAATACTCGGGGACGCGGTGGAATCCCACTCATCGCAACTTGCGCGATGAGTGGGGCACCCGCTTCGGTGGATGGGGACAAACCCGGCGCGGACAGGAGTGTCCGCGCCACACGGTCCGCTGGGAACAGGTGGCGGGCGAGGAAGAAGCTTTCGCCGAAGTGGCGGGTCACGATTTCTTCGGGATCACGAACGGCGGTTAAGTTGATGCGGGCGTTCCAGCGGAGTAATAGATCGATGTATATCGATATTTGTTCGAGCGCGAGTGCAAGGAGCGGCTGATCGAGGAAGGGTACGAGCAGGGCGGCGATGCGGGCGGTGTCCATGGGCGAGGTGGGGAGATTGTAAATCTCCCGGCAGGCCCGCAGCGGTGCATCGCCGACATTTGCCGTCCCTCAACAAATAATTCCAAAAAAAGATACCGGGTCTGTCGATCTGATTGCCCGTCGTTCGACGTCTAATTAGAGCCTGGGTTTGGGCGGTCGAGATCGGCCGGGGCCCAGCTCATAACACGAAACAACATGGAGACATGAAGATGAGATGCATGGTGATCGTCAAGGCCAACAAGGATTCGGAGGCGGGCGTTCTCCCGAGCAAGGAGATCCTGACCGAGATGGGGAAGTTCAACGAAGAGCTGGTGAAGGCCGGCGTCATGCTGGCGGCGGAGGGGCTGCACGCGAGTTCGAAAGGGGTGCGCGTCAAGTTCTCTGGCGCAACCCGGACCGTGATCGACGGGCCGTTCACCGAGACGAAGGAGCTGATCGCCGGCTTCTGGCTGTGGCAGGTGAGGTCCATGGCCGAGGCGGTCGAGTGGCTCAAGCGTGCCCCGTTCGGCGGGGGAGTCGAGGTCGAGATTCGCCAGGTCTTCGAGGCGGAGGATTTTGGCGCCGAGCTTACGCCCGAGCTCAAGGCGCAGGAGGAGCGGCTGCGTACGGAGGTCGGGAAGCGAAAGGTCTTGTGACGTCGCGACACCACTAAAAGGTTGCGACCTCCATCCTGACTACGGCGCTGAAGGGTGTGCGTGAGAACTTGTCTTTCGCCCCGCTGGGGCTTGTCGCGTTCCCGCTTTCCCACGGCTTGCGCCGTGGGCTGTATTCTTACGCCGCTTCGCGGCTGGGAGCGTTACGTTTTGTTTCTACCGTTTCGCCGAAATTTTAGTTTTCAGTGTCGATTTTTCGGGACTTCGTTCGACGTGGAAATAGAGCCCAGGTTCAGACGGTCGAGGCCGTCCGGGAGCCCAGCTCACAATTCAAAACCAAAAGGAGATATGACGATGAAATTCATGATGTTGGTCAAGCACGCCGAGAACTCTGGTCCTCCGCCCAAGGAACTCATGGACGCCATTGCGATACTCAGCGAAGAGGCGGTCAAGGACCACACGATGCTGGGGAGCGGCGGCCTCGCCCCAACTGCTCAAAGCACCCGCGTCCGGGTTTCGAAGGGGCAGCTGACCGTAACCGATGGGCCTTTCACCGAGGCCAAGGAGGTGGTCGGCGGCTATGCGCAGTTTGAGCTGCAATCGAAGGAGGAGGCGATCAAAGGAGCGGTGCGCTTCATGGAACTTCACAGGAAACACTGGCCGGGATGGGAGGGCGAGACCGAAATTCGCCAGATATTCGGGCCGGAGGACTTCGAACAATTCTGCAAGCAGCAGTTGCAGACAGCGACCAAGTAGACGCACGATTCACCAGGCTGCGGAAAAGTCGAATCGGTGACCTCAGCGGCTAAAAGCCGCCCATGGAAGCAGGGGCCTTATCGCAGCGCTAAAGCGCTGCGCCACCCCAAACCAGACTTTTTCTGCAGCCTGTCACCGCGCCAATCGCCTCGCCTTGCGCTCACGGATCGAAGCATGATGTGATCGGTAGTCGTGACGGCTACCGATACACATCGCGCGATCGACGCAGTTTGGAGGATCGAGTCCCCGCGGCTCATCGCCGGACTGATGCGGATGGTACGCGACGTTGGTCTGGCCGAGGATCTTGCCCAAGATGCTCTGGTCGCCGCGCTCGAGCGGTGGCCGCAGTCGGGCGTCCCGGATAACCCGGGCGCCTGGCTCATGGCTGCCGCCAAGCATCGGGCCATCGATCACTTCCGCCGGAACACGCGGCTCGAGCGCAAGCACGAGGAACTGGGCCGCGAGTTCGAAGCCAAGGAGATGGCTGTGCCGGATTTTGACACCGCCCTCGACGATGAGGTTGGCGACGACCTCCTGCGCCTGGTGTTCATCTCCTGTCATCCGGTCCTCTCGACCGAGGCGCGGGTGGCGCTCACGCTCCGCTTGCTGGGAGGTCTGACGACCGAGGAAATCGCGCGCGCATTCCTTGCCCCGGAGCCGACCATCGCGCAGCGCATCGTCCGGGCGAAGCGGACTCTCGCCGAAAAGCGCGTCCCCTTTGAGGTTCCGCGCGGCGCTGAGCTTGCCGCGCGCCTGGCGTCGGTGCTCGAGGTCATCTACCTCATCTTCAATGAGGGCTACGCGGCGACCGCCGGGGACGACTGGATGCGGCCTGCGCTTTGTGAGGATGCCCTGCGTCTGGGGCGCATCCTGTCCGGGCTCGCTCCGCGGGAGCCCGAGGTCCACGGCTTGGTCGCGCTGATGGAAATACAGGCGTCGCGCTCGCGGGCGCGCGTGGGCCCGTCGGGAGAGCCGATCCTGCTCAACGATCAAAACCGCGCGCACTGGGATCAACTCCTCATCCGTCGTGGGGTGGCCGCGCTCGAGCGTGCCGAAGCGCTGGACAGTGTGCTGGGGCCTTACACGTTGCAGGCCGCGATCGCCGCCTGTCATGCCCGAGCGCGTACCCCGGCGGAGACGGACTGGGCGCACATCGTGACGCTCTACGAGGCGCTCGCCCAACTCGTGCCATCACCGGTTGTAGAACTGAATCGGGCGGTGGCGGTTGCGATGGCGTTCGGTCCGGCAGCGGGCCTCGAACTCGTCGAGGGTCTGGCGTCGGAGCCGGCGCTTCAGAACTACCACCTTTTGCCGAGCGTGCGCGGCGACTTCCTGGTCAAGCTCGGCCGCTTCGAGGAGGCTCGCGCGGAATTCGAGCGCGCGGCCGCCCTGACGCGCAACGCCCGTGAGCGCGAGTTACTGCTCGATCGCGCCCGTGCGCACGCACGCGGCTCGACGCCGGCTGAGCCCCAGTGACCAAGGCTGCGCGTGCCGCCGATGCGCCGCTGCACTCTACCTCCGTTCCAACCGGCTCGGCCTAAAGGCGCGTTGTTCACAGACCACTTGCGGCATCGCTGAAGCGATGCCCTGATACTAATCGGGCGGCTTTCCGCAGCCTACTGGCGTCGTGTCCCGTAAATTCGCGCCGGCGAGGGCGCCGGCGCTACATTTCAATTCCTGCTCAGGCGGGCGTTGCTGCTCCGAGGGCTGCGGTGGCTAGCGTGCCGCCTAAGCCCATCGTCTCGACTGCGGACGAGGGGACGATGACCATGGAGCCGCGTTCTTTAATGGCCTCGCCCTTACACAACCGTTCACGGTCCAGTGGACGGGCCCTAGTGTAGGGCCGCTAGGAAGACCCGCAATTCACAAGGCGGCGGTCGCGTTGTCGAAAGCCTTTTTCGCCGCCAGTTCTTCTGCGTTCTTGTTCCTCCCCAGTCGAGCACTTCGAGATGGACGCCATATTCCACGATTACGAACTGCACTTTATGTGGTGAGGGATCGCGCCAGGATACGGAGTTGCGTTGGCGGACGAGCTTTACTTCCGGACCCGCGGTCTTGTCTATATCCTGGTCGTCCAGCTTCCATAGGCTGGCTTCGTTGGGCCCTCCAAAGGAAATCAGGAAAACGTTCCGTCCGTCCCCGGGTCGCCCCTATGCTGTGGAGCTTTGCTCCGCTGGACAGCCGAGGGCGGCTGTCCCTACGCGAACTTCATTTACTGCGTTTTTTTGTAGACCGAGCTGGAGCCGGCCTGGTTGAGGGAGAATTCGGTGACTTGTCCTTCCTGGTTGTGTTTGAAGTCCAGCGTCAAGCCGTTTTCTCCCTTGACTGCGAAGGTGGCGCCGCGCAATGGCTCGAGTTCCCAGACCTTCTGGTTCGGCAGAGTGACGGTGAGGATGTTGTCGGCCCGCACGGCAACGACAAACTTAAAATCGGCGACCTGATAGACGCCCGCGAGCGGCTCCAAGAAGCTGCGCTCGCGCATGCGGCGATCGGGCATGCGGGTGAAGACGATGTCCTTCACGTTGGGCTCGAGCGACGAGGTCAGGCTGGAGATGTTGCCTTCCCAGTCGGTGAGAAACATGATCTCGGTTTCCTGCAGCAAATCGAGCGGGTCGTGGGGAACACGCCAGACATCGTAGTGCCAGTGCTGCGCGGTGGATTGCAGGGTGTGGTAGCTGATTTTGAGGTCGCGATCGTTGGCCGCTCGAGTTATAGCGACGGTGCCGTACGCGGGATTGGAATACTCGCCGACGTACTCATCAATCGAGTGAGAAAACTGGGTGTTGTCGCGGCGGGGCACGTAGTTCTTTTCGCGGGCCTCGTCGTCGGACTTCTTGAAGGCGAGATAACGGTCATGCTGGCGCTTGTTCCAGTCGACCGGCTCGAGGCCGAGCATGCGGTCATTGATGTTGTAGGCGAGCACTTCGCGCAGGCTGCTGCCCTCCATGTTGAGCAGGACGACGCTGCCGATGTTGTCGTCGGGCAGAAAGGAGATCAGGAGCGAGAAGCCGTCGAGGTTTCCGCCGTGCTGCACGAACTTGTGGCCGCGGTAGGTGGTGACGAACAGGCCCATCCCGTAATGGGCGTAACCGATCTCGGGATCGAGATCGGAGCTGCGCATGACCATCTGCGGACTAATCATCTGGCGGATATTCGCCTCGGAAATGATTTGATGGTCGTCGTGCTTGCCGCGATTGAGGTACATGAGCAGGTACTGAGTCATGTCCGTGAGGTTGGAGACGATGGCGCCGGCGGGACCGAGCGCCGGATCTCCGGGATAGATGGGCGCCTCGTGCGCGACTTCCTTGTCGTCTTTGCGGTAGGGATGGGCGACGTCGGTGGCGGACTTGAAGGACTCACCGAAGTTGAAGCCGGAACTGCGCATGCCGAGTGGCTGGAAAATGCGGGCTGTCACGGCGTCTTCCCAAGTGCTGCCGGCTAGTTTGCCAGCAAGGTAGCCGGCCGTCATGAACATCAGATTGTTGTATTGGAATTCGCGGCGCAGATCGCGGTTGGGTTCCAGGTAGCGCAGCCGCGCGTACATTTCTTCGCGCGTGAGGCCGGAGCGATACCAGGTGGCATCGTGGCGCGGCAGGCCGGTGCGGTGGGTCACGAGGTCGCGCGGCGTGACGCGGGCGGTGAGCACGTCGTCGTAGAGCCGGAAGTCGGGCAGGTACTCGCGCACCGGCTTGTCCCAATCGAGCTTGCCTTCGCTGGCGAGGGTGCCGAGCGTGGCCACGGTGAACGACTTGGTGATCGAGGCGATCGGGAACAGGGTTTGGTCGGTCACCGGCAAGTTGTTCTTCACGTCGCGCAGGCCGTAGCTCTTGCTCACGACCACCTTGCCGTCTTTCACGATGGCGATGGCTGCGCCCGGAACCTTCCACTCCTGCATGACGCGCTGGACGTAAACGTCGAAATCGTCGAGCAGGCCGGCAGCGGGCTTGGCAGGTGCCTTCTTCTCAGCAGCCGCGAGCGAAGAGGCCAAGCAAAGGATAAGCAGGAGAAAGCGAGTAAGGAACCATTTGCGCATTATCGGCCTCCGCAGAAGCCCGCCATTTTCCCACGCGGGATCGGGAGAAGCAAACGGGAGAAAAAAGGGGCGCGATCGCTCGCGCCCCTGATGCTATTCTGCGGAGCTTTGCTCCGCTGGACAGCCGGGGGCGGCTGTCCCTACGTGGCAGATGCCAACTGCGAGGGCAAGATGCCCTCGCGACAGCCGGCGGGACGCCGGCGCTACAGCTTAGTCTCTTACGCCGTCCATGAACGCTCGCAGTTTTCTGGAGCGCGAGGGGTGGCGCAGCTTGCGCAGCGCTTTCGCTTCGATCTGGCGGATGCGTTCTCTCGTCACTGCGAACGACTGGCCTACTTCTTCTAACGTGTGCTCGCTGCCGTCTTCGAGGCCGAAGCGCATCTTGATTACTTTTTCCTCGCGCGGGGTCAGCGTGCGCAACACCTGGCCGGTTTGATCTTTCAGGTTGACGTTGATGACGGCCTCGGCGGGAGAGACGACCGCGCGGTCCTCGATGAAGTCGCCCAGGTGCGAATCTTCCTCTTCGCCGATGGGCGTTTCGAGGGAGATGGGCTCCTGCGCGATCTTCAGAACCTTGCGGACTTTCGCCACCGGAATGTCCATCCGCTTGGCGATTTCCTCCGACGTCGGTTCGCGTCCGAGTTCCTGCACCAGCTGACGCGACGTGCGGATCAGCTTGTTGATCGTTTCGATCATGTGCACGGGGATACGAATCGTACGCGCCTGATCAGCAATTGCACGAGTAATCGCCTGCCGAATCCACCACGTGGCATAAGTTGAAAACTTATAGCCGCGGCGGTATTCGAACTTGTCCACGGCTTTCATCAGGCCGATGTTGCCTTCCTGAATCAGGTCGAGGAACTGGAGGCCGCGATTGGTGTACTTCTTGGCAATCGAGACGACCAGGCGCAGGTTGGCTTCGATGAGCTCGCGCTTGGCCTGCTCGGCGTCCATGTCGCCCTGGATGATCTCGCGCTGGGTGCGCTTGAGGTCCTGGAACAAAACGCCGGCTTCGACTTCGAGCTTCTCGAGTTCGCCGCGGACGGCACGCGACTGCTTCTTGTATTCCTTGCGCTGCTCTTCGCTGCGCGTGGCCTCGGCCCGCTTCTCCAGGTTCTGGATCTGGCGGTCGAGCGAACGCATGCCGTCGACGGTGCGGTTGACGCGGTCGATGAGGCGTTTGCGTTCGTTGTTGGTGAAGCCGAGTTTGCGCACCGCGAGCGACACGCGCACGACGGCGCGGGCCAGGTTGATGCGGTAGCGGCGATGGTCGCGGGGACGCTTCTTCAGGTTGACCGCGGCCAGCTTTTCCACGAGCGGTGGAACTTTCTTGTAGGCCTTGTCGAGCGCGTAGATCTTGCTGAGAAAGTCCTTCAGACGTTTGTCGACGATCTCGTCGGTGATTTCCTCTTCGTCGAAGGTGACCAGCTCCTTGATGGAGCGGACGCCTTTTTCGAGGTCCTCACCCAGGGCGAGGAGTTCGCGGATCACGATCGGCGAGCGCGAAAGCGCCTTCAGAACGCGGTTTTGGCCGCGCTCGATGCGCTTGGCGATTTCGACTTCGCCTTCGCGCGTGAGCAGGGGCACGGTTCCCATCTCGCGCAAATACATGCGGACGGGGTCATTGGTTTTTTCCAGGGCGCCGGGGGTTAAGTCGAGTTCGACGTCCTCGGAGCCTTCCTCTACTTCTTCGAATTTTTTTTCCAGATCGGTCGAAGGCATCTTCGAGCTTTCGAGTACATCGATGCCTTGCGTGCCGATCGTGGTCAGCAGATCGTCGAGGTCTTCAGGAGAGTGCACATCGTGCGGGATGAGGTCATTGACCTGGTCATAGGTGAGGTATCCCTTCTCTTTTCCTGCGTCGATCAGCTTTTTAATATCCTCGTACTTGTCGTCAAGTGCCAAGACAGATTATCCTCGGGACGGCCGCCGGTTCGCGGACGCCAACTATTCAGCGGTAGGGGTTGTTACGGAGTTGTGCAAGCGCACAAACCATACAATTGTAGCAGGTTAGGCTTGATTCCCGCCAGTCTCGCAGGTCTAATTGTTTCGCCGCCGTCTGGACGTTCCCTTCCGCTTGCTTACTTAGATGTTGGCGCGGGCTGATTCGTTCCAGGGTCTCAGGACGCCTGGTCGGCTTTTTCGTCCAGTCCCGGGTCCATCAGAGCCCGCTTCAGACGCACTTTTTCTTGCAGGAGCGCCTGCCGTTCGTCCATCGAGAGGCCGGGGCGTAGGAGCTGGCGTTGGCTGACCTCCAGCCGCCGGCGCAGATGGATGCGGCGCAACGCCCGTACCGCGCCTTCCAGCGTCTCGGGGGTGAGTTCCTCTTCTTCGTGCATCAGGATGGACGCGAGCAGGCGACGGTCATCCTCGGTCTTTGGCAGTTCCATCGCATCGGGCGTTTCGGGTCCCGCCTCCAGCAGGGCTTCGATCAGGGATTGGGAGGCCAGTCCTTCATGGAGGTGCTCCGACTGCAGCGCATACTGCGCCTGGCGCGCGGGGTCGAATCCTTCTTCGGCGCCATCGCGGGCAGAGAGGTGTCCTTCTCCTGATTGCATCTGGGTGGCGGAGGCGAGTGCCCGGATCAGGATGCGCTCCGCGCCGGTGACCTGGGCCTCTGCGGGAGCCTTGAGCTGCGCTGTCGAACGGGTGACGGCTGCATGCTTGAGTTCCTGACGGAGCATGGACGAGTCGATGCCCAGTTTCTGCGAAATTTCCATGGCCAGTTCGTCGCGGACAATCCGGCTGGGTACGCGCTGGATATGCGGAAGCAGGTGATTCAGCGCTTTCACCTTGCCCTCGGGGCTGCGAACCGGGAACTGTGCGCGGGCGCGGTCGATCAAGTAGTCGAAATACTTTTGCGAATGCTTCAGGGCGTCGGCGTAGGCATCTTTGCCCTTGCGGCGGATGAAGAGGTCGGGATCGAAGCCGGTCTCGAGCGTCACCACGCGAATGTTGAATTCCTCTTCGACGAGGAGGCCTAGGGTGCGCTCGGTGGCGCGGGCGCCGGCGGTGTCGGGATCGAAGTTGACGATGACGTTCTTGGAGAAGCGGCCGAGCAACTTGGCCTGCAGTTCGGTGAAGGCCGTGCCGGAACTGGCGATCACGTTGTGAAAACCAGCGGCGTAAACGGAAATGCAGTCCATCTGGCCTTCGACCAGGATGGCGTAATCGAGTTTGCGAATGGCTTCTTTGGCGTGGTCGAGATTGAAGAGCACGCGTGACTTGGAGTAGATGGGCGTTTCGGGAGAGTTCAGATATTTGGGGCCAGATTTTTCGTCGGTCGAAAGCGTGCGTCCGGTGAAGGCGATGACTTTGCCCTGGTCGTTGGCGATGGGGAACAGGACGCGGTTGCGGAATTTGGAGTAGATGGTCGGAGAAGCAGCTTCTGGCTTCTGGCTACTAGCTTCTGGCGAGAGGCTCTCGGCTGCAGACTTTAGGCTCTCCGCATTCGCCTCCCCAGGCTTGTCATGCTGAGCGGAGCGAAGGACCTGCTGTTCCTGAGGGCTGACGGCTGAGGGCTGACGGCTGTCTTCCTTCCACGAGAACAGACCGCTCTCGCGGAGAAGTTCTTCGTCGAACTCGCGGCGCAGGGCATCGCGCAGCAGGAAGCCGGAGTCGGGGGCGTAGCCGATGCGGAAGCGGGCGATGGTCTCCTGATCGAGGCCGCGGCTTTTGAGATACTCGCGGGCGTTGGCGCCTTCGGGACGCTTCAGGCACTCCTGAAAGAATGTGACGGCGCGCTCATGGACGTCGAGCAGAGCCATGCGGAGCTTCGCTTCGCGCGCTTCCTGGGGGCTGGAGAAGCTGACCTTCGGCATGGGCACGCCCAGCTTCTGCGCGATCAGGCGGACGGCTTCGGGGAAGGTGATGTTCTCGACTTTCTGCACGAAGCTGAAGACGTCTCCGGAGGCGCCGCAGCCGAAGCAGTGATAGAACTGGCGCGTGGCGTGGACGGAGAACGACGGCGTCTTTTCGTTGTGGAAGGGACAGAGGCCCGAGAAGTTCTGCGCGCCCGCCTTCTTCAGCTTGACGTAATCGCCCACGATGCGGACGATGTCGGCCTGCTGTTTGAGGGCTTCTTTGAAATTGTCAGAGGTCATGGGCGGCGCACACTACTCCACTTCATTGTGAGGCTTGGGGGCGTTGAGGGGAATATAGCAGGGACGGGATTGCTGTGGGAAAGGTGTGGAATACAGAGGTATTGCGTTGAGGTCCGAGGAAAAGTGGGCTCTTCTAGTGCGCAATTCGGGAATGGAGTAGAGGTCCCTCGACTCGCCGTCGCGTTCGCTCCGGCTCCCTCGGGATCACAGGATTTGAACGGGAACTCGCGGGGATGCTGTGTTTATTTGGTGTTTATTTCACTTCTTCGCGGGCCTCTCGTTTTTTGTCATGCTGAGCGGAGCGGGACGATTCGCGGAGCGAATCGTTCGGCGGAGTCGAAGCACCCCTACTCGCTCGTGAGTCTTTCATCCAGGGGTACCAGTCGCGCGCCAGATCCAGCCAGTGCGGATTGACGGCTTCGATTAGCACGATCTTCTTTGATCTCCGCCAGCCTTTCAGTTGCTTTTCGCGGGCAATAGCTTTGTGAACGTCGTCGAGCGATTCCCAGTAGAGGAGACGTTCGACCTGGTACTTGTCAGTGAACCCCTCGATTTTGTGAAACTTGTGCTGGAAGGCCCGCTTGTGGAGGTTGCTGGTGATGCCAATGTAGAGGGTTCCCAAGAGGCTGCCCATGATGTAGACGCAGTATGTCTTTCGCTCGCTGTGCATAGGAGGGAGTAGGGGTCCTTCGACTCCGGTGCCCGTTCACTTCGTGAACGGGCACCTACGCTCAGGAAGACAAGGGTAGGAGGATCGTGATGAAAGAAGCAGTGATTGCGGTCACGTCCCCCGTGTTCGATTTTCTGGAACGAACTCTACACCCTTAATTCCACCACCGTCGCTCCGCCGCCACCTTCGTTCTGTGGGGGCTCGCTTACTGTGGCTACGTGGGGGTGCTTCTGCAGGTATTGGCGGAGGGCTTTGCGGAGGATGCCCATGCCGCTGCCGTGGACGATGCGGACTTTGGGCATGCCGGCTAAGAACGCACGGTCGACGAACTTCTCGACTTCGCTGGTGGCTTCGTCGACGGTGCGTCCGATGACGTTGATTTCGGTGGGCATGGCTAGGTCGCTGAGGTCGCTTTGGAGCGAGACGCTGATGCCGCGGGCGCGGGCGGCCTTCACGGGGGAGTCCGCAATGTGCGCTATGACCTCGGCGATGTCTTCGCGGGCGATGCGCATTTTCATAGAACCGATTTCGACTTCGAAGTGCTGGTCGTCGATTTTCTTTTTGACTATGGCGGCGCGGCCCATCGATTTGAGTTTTACAGTGTCGCCTTCGGCTACGTGTTTCACTAGCGCGGGCTGGGCGTTGGGGTCATCGCGATCGGCGCCGGTGGCGTGCGCTACTACCGCGGAATCGAATTGCTCGCGGAATTCTCGGCGGAGTTTGGCGATGCGGCGTTCGGCGTCTTTGGAGAGCTTTTGTGCGGCGGCTCGGTCCTGGACGGCGTTGACGGCTTCGCGGGCGTGATATTCGAAGTCGCGGAAGAGCGCTTCCAGTTTCTTTTCCATCTCACGAACTTTGTTTTGTTGCTCTTTGCGGCCCTCGGTGGCGAGTTGCGATTTTTCGCGCCCCAGTTCCTGCTCGCGAGCCTGCATACGGGCGCGCTCTTTTTCCAGGTCGCGGAGATCGGCGTGGAGGCGGTCGAGGAAGCGGGCTACGTCTTGCGTCTGCGATCCCAGGCGGGAGCGGGCGGAGGTGATGATGGCGGGATTCAGGCCGAGGCGCTGCGCGATGTTGATTCCGGCGGAGGCTCCCGGGACGCCGATTTTCAGCTCGTAGGTGGGCTGCAGCGTGGCTTCGTCGAAGCCTACGGCGGCGTTGATTACGCCGGTCGTGTTCGCTCCGTAGACCTTGAGCGACGTGTGATGCGTGGAAATCACGGTCATGCACCCGAGCTTGCGGAAATGTTCGGCGATGGCTACAGCCAGAGCAGCGCCTTCTTCGGGATCCGTGGCAGACCCTAGTTCATCGAGCAGCACCAGCGAATTCGCAGTGGCGGTGCGGGAGATGAAATCGATGTTGGTGACGTGGGCGGAGAAGGTGGAGAGATTCTGCTCGATGGATTGATAGTCGCCGATGTCGGCCAGGATGGCGTCGAACACCGGCAGGTCGGCGCGGTCGGCGGGGACGGGGATGCCGGATTGTGCCATCAGGGCGAGCAGGCCGAGCGTTTTCAGGGTAACGGTTTTGCCGCCGGTGTTGGGGCCGGTGATGACGAGTTGGCGGCGGGCGCCTTCCAGTTCGACGGTGACCGGGACAATGTGCGCGTTTTTCAGTTTCAGGTTGCGTTCGAGCAGCGGGTGGCGGGCTCGGTGGAGGACCAGCCGGGCTTCGCCCGGCTCGGACGGCCGAAGGCGGCCGTCCCCACGTGGGTCTTGCGCTGGTTCGGGTTGGGGACGGCGGGGCGCCGTCCCGACTGCCGGCGAGGGCGCCGGCGCTACGGTGGTACCTGCGGGCTCGGACGGGCGAGGACGCCCGTTGCTCCACAAACTAACCGCTACGCAGTTGTAGTCTTCGGCGAAGCGGGCTTTGGCGAATTGGAGTTCCAGTTCGGCGAGGATGTCGGCGGCGGCCAGGATCGCTTCGGCGTTCTCTCCGATGGTGCGGGTCATCTCCAGGAGGATGCGGTGGATTTCAGATTGCTCTTCGTCTAACAGGCGGACGAGTTCGTTGTTCTGCTCGATGGTTTCGAGGGGCTCGACGAAGACGGTTTGGCCGCTGGAGCTTGCGCCATGGACTACGCCTTGGACGCGGCGCTTCTGCTCGACTTTGACGGGGATGACGAAGCGCTCGCCGCGTATGCTAATCAACTCATCTTGCACGGTGCCGCCTTCGGCGAGACGGCGGAGATAGCCGCGCAGCGATTCCTGGATCAGGCGCCGTTGTCTTTCGATCTCGCGGCGGATGCGGCTGAGTTCGGACGAGGCGCGATCGTCGAGCGTGCCGTCGGGCAGGATCTTGTTGCGAAACGTGCGCAGAAATGCGGTGAAATCCTGAATGCCGGTGGAGAGTGCGTTGACGGCGGTCCACTCGCTGCGCATCGCAGTGGGAGGCTGGCGGACGATTTCGCGCCATTCGGCGGCGCGGTCGGCGATGAGGACGATGTCGCGGATCTCGCTGGTTTCGAGAGCGGCTCCGGCGATACGGGATTTTTCGATCAGCTTGGCGACTTCGGGCAGACCAGTGAATTCAAAGCGTCCACCCACGCGGCGGAACGCGCGGATTTCCGTGGTGAGCTGCTGCTGCGTTTCAATCCAGGCGCGATCGAGGGAGGGCGTGAGTTCTGCGATGCGATGCTGGCCGAGAGGCGAAGACGCGTAGCCCTGCAACAATTCGCGCAGCGGATCGAACTCGAGCAGTCGGGCGCTGGTGTGTATCCCCGGGTTGGGTACGAACGACATGCGAATTGATGGTACAACGGAATAAGGATTGAGTTTCGAGGAGGGAGTAGGGGTGCTTCGACTCCGCAGCGTGATTCGCTTCGCGCATCGCTCTGCTCCGCTCAGCAGGACAATCGTAGAAAGGCCTGCGGTGGGACTACGGATTCTCCCGCTATGGACCATCCCGGGGACCGGCACTCTGGTTACTTGCCAGCGGTCTAGTTTCGCGGTGCAATTGCACCTGCGGAGCGAACTATGGGACGTGCTTTCGGCTTTATCGGTACGATCGTCACGATGGCGATCGGGATGTACATCTATTCTGTGCAGATTAAAACGCTGTCGCCATCCACCGGAGGCGGCAATTCTGAAGAAGTGGCCACCATCGCGGGCGTGAAGAATGATCTGATCGGGATCGCCAACGCCGAGCGCGGCTATCTTGCGTCCCAGGGGAAGTATGCTTCGCTCGATGAACTGATTTCGGGCAACTACCTCACCATCAAGAGTGAGCGTCCGCCTTACGTTTACGATGTTGAGATTACTGACAGCAGCTTTCGTGCGATGGCTACTCGCACTACGAAAGGTGCTCCCGCGCAGCTCTGGATTACCGAGAACATGCAAGTCCAAGCGTCGGATTGAGCTGCCGCCGGCCGTCTGAGCACTAGGCGGTGATCGACTAAATTCAGTCTTGAGTCGGCATCTCCCGATTTATTGGGGACGCCGAGATCCCCTTCAGAAAGTCTTTGCCGAGTCGAGCAGGATGGTGACCGGGCCCTCGTTCACCAGTTCGACCTGCATCATCTCCTGGAATCGTCCGGTTTCGCAGGGCAGGCCAGCGGCGCGGATTTTCTCCACAAAATATTCGTAGAGTTCGCGTGCCGATTGGGGCGGAGCCGCGGCATCGAAAGATGGACGCTTGCCGCGGCGGACGTCGCCATAGAGAGTGAATTGCGAGACCGCGAGCACGGCGCCGCCGATGTCGACGACGGACAGGTTCATTTTCCCACCGGAATCCTCGAAAATACGCAGGCCGATGGTTTTGTCGGCCAGGTAGTCGGCGTCGGCGCGCGTATCGCCGGTTCCGACTCCGACCAGCACTAGCAGGCCCGGGCCGATCTCGCCCGTGATCTCACCGTTGACGGTCACCTTGGCTCGGCTCACGCGCTGCACCACGGCGCGCATTAGCGGCTGGCCTCGCCGAGCAGCGTTTCGTGGCCCGCGAGAGCCTGCCAGCGTCCGTCGCGGTAGGTGAAGATGTCGGTGAAGCGGACCCGGGCCACGATCTTGCCGGAAGGATCGAGGACTTCGTTCAGACCGCGTACGAATGCAAAGCTGCCTTCGACGTGCGCGCGCATTGCGGTGAGGTGATTTGAGCCGGGCTTGCGCTGTGGGATGTGCGCGAGCATTTGGCTGCGCGTGTGCAGCGAGCCGTTGACCTCGGCGTCTTCGAATTCTTCGGCCACCATGCACGCGACGGTGTCCGCGTCGTGGCGGCCGAGTGCCCGGGCCCAGTTTTGTTCGAGCTCGAGGAGAGCAGCTTCGGTCTGGGGTTGATCCTTGGGGCAATCGGCCGCTAGAACAGGGAGCGCGAGCAGCAGTAGGATCGGCGCGATCAGAATTTTCACATTCAGATGGTCACATGACTTGCGCGCGCGGGCAAGTTGCGGAAAGAGCCATGATGTGCACGGAGGAAAAGGCAAAGCCCTCTACCACAGAAGGCACAGGGGGACACGGAGGAAAGCCGGTGTTCTCGCGATTGACCCCGATCGTCCGGGGCTCTTACAATCCGAGGTTTCCACTGGGACTTCACTTCTGGGGTTCATACCATGCGATCGATCAAAATGTTTGTGCTCAACTTCGCCTGGGCCGCGGTGACGCTTGTTTCGTCCCTTGCTTCCGCGCAGTCCACCAGCGCCGCGCATCACGACGTGGTCATCCGGAACGCCACCGTGATGACCGTTACGCACGGCAACATCAAGAATGGGTCGATTTATATCAAGGATGGCAAGATCGCGGCGGTCGGCGAACATGTCAATGCGCCCGCAGGTGCGGCCGTGATGGACGCAGGCGGCAAGTACCTTACGCCGGGGATTGTCGATTCGCACTCGCACATCGCGCTGGACAGCGACATCAACGAAGCGACCAGCCCCATCACTCCGCACATGATGATGAAAGATGCCTTCGACTATCAGGACAAAGCGATCTATCGCGCGCTGGCGGGCGGCGTGACCACTTCGCTGTTGCTGCATGGGTCGGCGAACATGATTGGCGGGCAGGCGATCGTCATCAAGCACAAGTATGGCGCCGGGCGTGACGAGATGCTGTTTCCCAACGCGCCCCCTTCGATCAAGTTCGCCAGTGGCGAGAATCCGAAGCGAGTTTATGGCGGCCGCGAACAACTGCCTTCCACGCGCATGGGCAATTTTGAGGTGCAGCGGGAAGCGCTGGTCCAGGCGCAGGATTACATGCATGAGTGGGACAACTACAACGAAAAGGTGAAGCGCGGCGACAAAGACGCGACCGCGCCCAAGCACGATTTGAAACTGGAGGCGCTGGCCGATGTGCTGCGCGGCAAGCTGATGGTGCAGATTCACTGCTATCGCGCGGACGAAATACTGACCGAGATCGCGATGGCCAAGGAATTTGGCTACAAGATTCGCGGCTTCCATCACGCGCTCGAAGCCTACAAGGTGGCCGACCAGATCGCCGCAGCGAATATCGGCATCGCCACCTTCGCGGACTGGTGGGGCTACAAGCAGGAGGCCTGGGACGCGATTCCGTGGAATGCCGTGATTGCGATGCGCAAAGGCGTGCGGGTGGCGATCAAGAGCGATTCTGAGGACTACACGCGGCGTTTGAATCAGGAAGCAGCGAAGACAATGCGCTATGGGGGTGCGACGGAAGAGGAAGCTCTGAAGATGATTACGCTCAATGCCGCGTGGATCGTGGGCGTGGACGACCGCGTGGGCTCGATTGACGTGGGGAAAGACGCGGATCTGGTGATCTGGGACGGCTACCCGCTGTCGAGCTACGGCGTGCCGGAGAAGGTGCTGATCGACGGCGAAGTGTACTTCGACCGGTCGCAGGCGGGACTGGGGACGACCCACTACAGGGAGGGAGAATGAGAACGCCATCAGCCCCTTCGCCATTCAGCTCAGGGCAGGCTAAGAGCAGCCATCAGCCGTCAGCGAAATGCAGATTCCTCGCTTTGCTCGGAATGACAATTCTGATTGGGGCCATGACGATCGCCGCGCAGGACAAACCAGTGGTCCTCAAGAGCGGGAAACTCCTGACGATCACCCATGGCGTAATCGAAAACGGTGTGCTGGTCATGCAGGGGGGAAAGATCGTGGCGGTGGGTGCGGCGGGGTCGGTGAGTGTTCCGGCCGGCGCGCAGGTCATCGATGCCGCCGGCATGACGATTTATCCGGGACTGATCGATTCGGAAACCCAGCTTGGGTTGACGGAAATCTCGGCCGAGGCCATGACCAACGATCTGGTCGAGATGAGCGATGAGATCATGCCGCACATGCACACGGCCGAGGCGTTTCATGCCGAATCGGCGCTGATTCCGGTGGCGCGCATGAATGGAATCACGAATGCCGTGGTGGCTCCGGAGAGCAGCGACACGCTGCCCGGTCAGGATTCGTTCATCCAACTGGCCGGAGCCTCGGCCACGGAAATGCTGCTGATTCGCGACAACGCGATGCCGCTGAACTTCACCGGCGACGAACGCCGGAACAAGGGCGGCTTTGAGAAGCGCAAGTTTCCCTCGACTCGCATGGGGCTGGCCGCACAACTGCGACAGACCTTTCTGGATGCGCAGGACTACAAAGCGAAGTGGGCGGAGTACGATCGCAAGAAGGCCGACGCTGTCCGCGACAAGAAATCGGAGCCGGCGCCTCCGAAGCACGATCTGAAACTGGAAGCGCTGCTGCCGTATCTGGAGGGCAAGAAAACGATCGTGCTGGCGGCCGAAGGTCCCAGCGATCTGGAGACAGCGGTCAGTCTCGCCAATGAATTCAAACTGAAGTTCGTACTCAATCACATCAGCCACTCGCAGGCCGTGCTTGATTACGTCGCCGGTCTGAAGGTGCCGGTCATTGTCGGGCCCATCTACGAGGCTCCGAAAGAGGAAGAGCGCTACGACACGGTGTTCAAGTTACCGGCTGAACTCTACAAACGCGGTGTGAAGATTGCGTTTGCATCGTACTCGGCTCACAACGTGCGCAACTTGCCCGACCAGGCGGGATACGCAACCGCATTCGGGCTCCCCTATGACGAGGCGCTCAAGGCGATCACGATCAATCCGGCGGAAATCTGGGGGGTGGCCGACAAACTCGGTTCACTCGAAGTCGGCAAAGCTGCCAACGTCGTGGTTGCCCAGGGCGATCCGCTCGATGTGAAGACGGACGTGAAGCACGTTTTCATCGAAGGACGCGAGGTGCCCATGACCGACCGGCAGACCCGGCTGAGGGATGAGTACTCGAAATGAGTTCTCAGTTCTCGGTTCTCAGTTCTCAGTGAATCATCCCGAAGCGACTCACTGGGGACTGAGAACTGGGAACTGCCTTTGCATACTTTCCCGTTCCCTTTTAGACTACTGGTTTCGACTTCATTCGAAAGAGGAAGCAATTTGCAGCAGTAATTTTCAGTAAACGCCGGTCTCGGAAGTCGGGCCGCGATTCCCAGAGGTTAGAAACGAGGAGAACATGGCAGCCGTTGATGAAAAAGTGAAACAGATCATTGTTGAGCAGTTGGGTGTGGACGAGGGCGAAGTCACCCCGAGCGCTTCATTCGTGGACGACCTGGGAGCGGACTCCCTGGATACGGTTGAGCTGGTCATGGCCTTTGAAGAGGCCTTCGACATCGAAATTCCGGACGAGGACGCGGAGAAGATCCGCACCGTGCAGGATGCCGTGGACTACATCGGCAAGCACGCGAAAGCAGGCAAGTAGCTTTGGCACGACGGGTTGTCATTACCGGACTCGGGCTGATCTGTGCGGTCGGCAATACCACCGCCAGCGTGTGGCAAGCGTTGTTGGCGGGCAAAAGCGGGGTCGACCGGATTACCGGGTTCGACGCTTCCGCGTTTGCCTGCCAGATTGCGGCCGAGGTCAAGAACTTCGACCCCCTGCAGTTCATCGAGAAAAAAGAAGTAAAAAAGATGGGGCGCTTCATCCACTTCGCGATGGCGGCGTCGGAGGAAGCGCTGAAGATGTCGGAGCTCCAGATCACGCCGGAGAACGCCGAACAGGTGGGCGTGCACATCGGCTCGGGGATCGGCGGATTCGACATCATCGAGCGCGAACATAAGGCGCTGCTCGAAGGCGGCCCGCGCAAGATTTCACCCTTTTTCATTCCGGCCGCGATCGTGAACCTGGCGGCCGGCCAGGTTTCCATGAAGTACGGCGCGAAGGGCCCGAATGAAGCCACCGCTACGGCCTGCACCACCAGCGCACACTCGATCGGAGATTCGTTTCGGATTATTCAGCACCGCGACGCCGATGTGATGATTGCCGGAGGCGCGGAAGCCGCCATTACTCCGATGGGGGTGGGCGGGTTCGCAGCCATGCGCGCGCTTTCCACGCGCAACGACGATCCCGCGCGGGCCTGCCGACCGTGGGACAAGGATCGCGACGGCTTCGTCATGGGCGAGGGGGCGGGCATCCTGATCCTGGAGGAACTCGAACACGCGCAACGGCGTGGTGCGCCGATCCTGGCGGAGATCGTTGGCTACGGCATGAGTTCGGACGCCTACCACATGACGCAGCCCGCTCCCGAGCATGAAGGCGGCTTCCGCGTAATGCGCAACGCGCTGCGCGATGCCGGCCTGGATCCTGGGGTGGTCGGTTACGTCAACGCACACGGGACATCGACGCCCATCGGCGATACGCTGGAGGCGCACGCCATCCGCAACCTGTTCGGCAAGAAGATTCCGGTCAGTTCAACCAAGTCGATGACCGGGCATCTGCTGGGCGGGGCAGGCGGACTGGAAGCGGGCGTGACCGTGCTGGCGCTGCGCGATCAGGTATTGCCGCCGACTATCAACCTGGAGAACCAGGATCCGGATACCGATGGCATGGACTTTGTCCCCAATCAAGCGCGCAAGGCGCAGTTCGAATACGCCATGTCGAATTCGTTCGGTTTCGGCGGGACGAATGGGGCGCTACTGTTCAAGAAATGGGCGGAGTAGAGTCGACTAAAAACACAAGGTCCCTCCACTCCGGTCGGGATGACAAGATTCTGGTTTTGAAGTTGGAAACGCGGCTGGAACACCGCGGCACACTACTCCCGCTTCATGCTGTCGATCAGCGCATAGAGCTGGCTGCGATCGACGACTTCCACAAAAGGCTTTCCCGCACGCTTGTTGCTGACCACGAAGATCGTGGGCGTGTGTTGGAGGTTGATGCTCTTTCCCAGTTCCCTGTCGGCGAGCACCAACGCGGCCAGCCTGCCGGCTGGGTCCACCACGAAGGGCAGGTCGACCTTGTGCTCGGCGGCGAACTTTTCGGCAAAGCCGTGCAGGTTGTCGGGTGTGATTTCCAGTTGATGTTCGAAGACGGAGTCCCGGAAGGCGTTGCCCAGGATTTTCGAATGCGTGTCGAAGTAGCGAGCCAGAACCGCAGCCTCGAACGACCAGTTGTGCATGGGCAGCGGGAAGTCGTGGCGGACAACGGGAATCTTGTAGGTCTGGCCGGCCTGGGCCACCAGCGGCGCTGCCCGGCGGCAATCGGGGCATTGCAAGTCCTCAAAGACCACTAGGGCGACCTGCGCGCCTTTGGGCGGACGAAGGACCTCCGGCACATCCTCGGCGACGGCGGTCAGGCTGACGAGCATCAGGAGCGGCAAGAGTTGGCGAATCTTCATGGTGTAGTTAGATGCAACTTGTGATCGTTCATTCTACGGTAGCGAATGGGGACCATTCGCGCACAGGACCCGGTTATTTCAATCCGACCGCAGTTTACTTCAAGTCTGTTACTTCCATGTTGTAGAAGTAATAAAAGCGCAGGCCGAGGTTGCAGTTCTCCTCACGGATTGGCACCGAGCAGCGGGCGACGAATTCGCGCGGCAGTGGAGGGAACGGATTGGAGGCCGTGATGCTGGCCCACGCGGCACGGTCCAACGCGACATCGCCCGAGGGAGCCTCAACCAGCATGCCCCCGACTTTTCCGTTGGGCAGAATGTAGAAGTCAATCAGGACCTTGCCCTGCTTGTAAAGAGGAGCCTGTACCGACTCCGGCATCACGCTGATCCAGTTGTTGTACACGATGGGTTTAATGCGGGCCAGATACCAGCCAAAATCAACCCCCATCGTATCGGTGAGAATTTCCGCCTGATCAAGAGCCTTCGCGCCATGGCGGCCCTGGTTCAAGCCGTAATCCCCGCCCTCGCCGCCGCCGTAGCGGCCTCGATTGGCAGCGGTGCCTTGGGCGGCTTGCTCGATTGCCCGGCCAGCCGTCATCGGCGTTTTGAAACTCGGCGTCTGGCGGCCTCCCTGCGGAGGCGCCTGCAATTGGGCGATCTGATTCTGCGCCGGCGCGGCGAATCCCGAATTGTTGTTCTGTTGCGGACTCTCCTGCGGCGCGGGCGGCTGTTGCTGCGCCATCTGGTCCGGTGCGGCCTGCTGCTGGGCGGGTTCGCCGGGGCGCCCGGGACGCGAACTCTGCAGAATCTTCCTCAGCTCCTCGCGGTCGATCTGCGGGGCCTTGCTGGTGGCGATGCGGTCCTTATCGGAAATGACCTTGGCGTCCGGGCGGCGCGTCAGCTTCTGCTCATCGGGCGGAAGCTCGAGGAAGGTGGCGTCTTTCTCGCGGGCCACATCGGTCGGGATGGCGAGAACCAGCGTCTGGTGCGGCAACAGCCCCATCAGCTTTTCGCCGTTCCAGAGCAGAATGACGACAAACAGGTGCAGAATGACGGAAAGCCAGACCGCCTCTCGCTTGCGCGCGCGGGAGAGATCGTCCTGTAGCTGGATCAGAAGATGCGGAACGGCGTCGGGATTGAAACCGCGGTAGGCAGTTTCCCAGTGCTGCGCCTCAAACAGGTCGCGCTGTTCGGCGGGGTGCGCAACCGGTGTGATCGGATCGCGGGGCGGGATTTGGGTCACTGACATCTGACTGCGACTATAAACCGTTAGAGACGCGGCCAAGTCCCTGAGTTGCGTAAAGTTACGTAAAAAACGCGGGAGTTGCGGCCGTCGTTACTCTAATTGTCGCATTTTTTGAGCCTTTGGGGTGAGTACTGGAGTAATCGACTGTGCCCCGGGCCGGCTGAGGGACGGGCGTCTCGGTCGGCTCACGCAGCCACTAGGCAACGCCAATGCGGCCTGCGTGGCTTTTGATTTCGGAGACAATGGCGAGGGCCAGTTCCAGAGCCCGGCGCCCATCTTCCAGAGACACCACCGGGCGGGACCGATCGCGCACGGCTTGCAGGAACGCCTTGATCTCGGCCAGCAGTGGCTCCTCGGCCGTGATGGGCGGCTTGGACATCTGAATCTGCGGATTGACGCTGGGCTGGGCGCTCGCCCCGGCGGCGCCGACTGAAAACACCAGCACATCCTGCCGTCCGTAGTCGAGGGAAATGTACTGGCGCGGCTGGAAGAAACGCAGCTTGCGCACGCGCTCGGTTGAGACGCGGCTGGCAGTGAAGTTTGCCACGCAGCCGGATTCAAACTCCAGGCGCACGTTGGCAATGTCCACCTTGCCAGAGAGAATCGGGAGACCCACGGCGCGAATTTCCCGCACGCGCGAATTGACGAAGGTCAGCACGATGTCCAGATCATGAATCATCAGGTCGAGCACGACGTCGACATCGAGCGCGCGCGGCGTGAATTCGCTCAGCCGGTGCACCTCAAAAAACATGGGCTTGGTGATCAGCGGCAGCGTCGCCCGCACCGCCGGATTGAAGCGCTCCAGGTGTCCCACCTGCACTACACGGTTATGCTTTGCCGAAAGACTCCCAATCTCGCCCGCCTCGGCGATGGTGGACACCAGCGGTTTTTCGATCAGTACATCGACCCCAGCTTCCATCAGGGTACGTGCCACCGCCAGATGTTTCACGGTCGGCACAGCCACGGACGCGGCCTGCACTTCGCTGTGGGTGGTCAGCATCTGCTCGATCGAGCCAAACGATTTGCAGCCAAACTCGCGGGCGACCGCATCGGCTCGGGCCGTATCAGGGTCCACCACGCCGACCAGTCGCACGCTGCCGGCCTGCTGCAATTGCTGATAGACGCGAGCATGGTTGCGCCCGAAAGCGCCCACGCCTACCACTGCGACATTGAGAGGAAGTTGCGAATTCACAGTGAGCCCGGCTCGCCGCCCGGACGAAGGCGATATTCTGTCAGTTCCGTCTCTGAATGGCAAACGGGAACGAACGTTGCGATCAAAGCGGCCCTGCTCGTCGCTGATTCCAGTCCTTACTTCTTCTTCAAGAGCGCGATCTGTCCGGCGTGATACAGCTCGTGTTGCACGACGCCGTGGAGCATGTAGTAGTAATTGTAGTGCGCGCCTTGTTTCCCGGGGACTTGTTCGGTGAGGCGAGTGTCGGGAAACTCAGATACCGCCTGGACGAGCTCGTCGTGCACGCGCCGCACGTGCTCCGTGGTTTTACGCCAGGCGGATTCGCTGGTGTCCCGGGCGGACGGAAAGTTCTGGTCGCCGGTGAGAGTTACGGCCTCGCCGCCCATGCGCCGGCGCACGGCACCGTCCCACGCCGCAATGTGCAGCACAAGTTCCCAGATGGTATGGGCATGCGGGATGGGGCGCGCAGCGGCTTGTGCCGCGGTGACGCCGTCGAGAATCTCAAGCAGCGAGTCGCCATGCCAGGCGTCTCCGCTGAACGCGCGGCGGAGTTGATCGGCGATGCGGGCGGTTTCCGTCATAGGGCCTCCTCAGAACTGTTGCTACAAAAGGCGAATTTTCCGCTTCAATCTCGCTTATCCCGACTGGATCGAGATTTGCGTCTGATTTGCGGCCTCCAGGATCGCATCTCCATCCAGCAGCAGGCAGCGCCCGGCATCGATCGCCAGACAACTCGCGCCCGCGCGCTGCATGGTCTCGATGGTCTTCAGGCCGATCACCGGGACATCAAAGCGCATGTCCTGATTGGGCTTGGCGATCTTCACGACAGTGAGCGCGCGGCTGAGAGTCGAGGCGTCGCCTTCGAGCGAACGCATCAATTGCCCGGCGCGTTCGATGGTGGCGTCCGTGCCCTCCATTGCCTCCACCGCTACACAGGCCGATTCCGCGATCACGACCGTCTGGCCGATGTCGTACTGTGCGAGGTGTCGCGCCACGGCGCGCCCGTACTCGATGTTCTTGCGCTCTGGTTCGCTGGGCGCACGCTGAGTCAGCACGCCGGTCTTGGCCAGCAGCGGTTCGAGCAGAGCAGTCGAATTTTCCAGCAGGATGCCTTCGTCGGCCAGGACCTTGGCGACGGCACCGAGTAGCGAGTCCGTGTTGCGCGTGCCCAGCGCAAGCAGCACCTTGGCCAGTCGCCAGTCGGGCTTGATGCTGGAAAAAATCTGCTTGTGCCTGACTTGCCCGGCCATGACGGCGCGGGTGACGCCCTCGGCCTTGAAAGTATCGATGAGCTTGGACAACTCGCCGAGAGAAAGCCAGTAAACGGAGGCGGCTCCTTTCGACGTGATCTCAGGGGACGTCTCTTCCTTGATGGCGGCGACCACGACGTCGTACCCCTGCGCCCGCGCAGCGTCGAGCACGAGGAAGGGAAACTTGCCATTACCGGCGATGAGACCAAGACGTGTCATAGGCAAGAACCGCGTAGGGACAGCCGCCCTCCTTCGACTTCGCTCAGGACCTGTCCAGCCGCGCGGAGCGTGGCAGCCAGCGCACCCTACCAACGATACCGCTGCGGAGCTTCGCTCCGCCGGACAGCCGAGGGCGGCTGTCCCTACGTGAGCTACTTAATCACCCCGCGCTCCGACGACTCGATGAATTGAATCAGCATGTCCACATCTTCTCCGCGATCCGTTTCCGCCTTTAACTTCTCCATTGCCTGCGACGTGTTCAGCTTCGACGCCAGCAACACCCGGTAGGCATGATGAATCTTCCTGATTCGTTCCTTGGTGAATCCCCGCCGCTCCAAACCCACGGCATTCAAGCCATAGGCGCGCGTTCCGCGCTCGGCCGACGTCTTCGAAAACGGCAGCACATCGCGCGTGATGGTTGTGCCGCCGCCAATAAAAGCGTACTTCCCAATCCGCACGAAGTGGTGCACCGGGCAGAGCGCACCGACGGTCGCCCAATCCCCGACGATCACGTGTCCGCCCAGCGTGGCGGCGTTCGCCATGATGATGTGACTCCCGACTTGGCAGTCGTGCGCGATGTGGGTATAGGCCATGATCAGGTTGTGGTCCCCGATCCTGGTCAGCCCACCGCCTTTGACCGTGCCGCGGTTGATGGTGACGAACTCGCGAACCTGGTTGTGATTGCCAATCTCCAGGCGCGTGGGCTCGCCCTGGTAGGAAATATCCTGCGGCGCCAGCCCGATCGAAGTGAAAGGAAAGAACCCGTTGTTGGTGCCGATTTTCGCGGGACCTTCAATCGTGACGTGCGAAACCAGGTGGCAATCCTCGCCCAGTTCGACCTCCGCCCCAATCACGCAATACGGCCCAATCTTGCAAGACGGGTGAACCTTGGCTTTCGGATCGACAATCGCGGTGGGATGAATGGACATCGTGAAATTTGTAATTTGGTAATTTGTGATTTGTAAATTGCGTTGGCGAGTCTCAATCGCCAAATCACAAATTACGAATCGGAAATTACAAATTCTCTTCCTCGGCCGCTCCCGAGCCGACATTCCGTGGCACCAGCCGGCAGGTCACGGTCGCCTCGGCCGCCACTTTTCCATCCACGTACGCTTTGCCCTCGAGCCGTGCTGCGGTGATGCGCCACGCTCGCACCTCGACCTCGATGCGCAGCTGATCTCCGGGGACCACGGGGCGGCGGAAGCGCGCCTTCTCGATCCCGGTAAATACCATCAGCATCTCGTCGCGATTCGGAACCTCAGTCAGCAGCAGGAGCCCGCCTGCCTGCGCGATCGCTTCCACGATCAGCACTCCCGGCATAATGGGCTTGCCGGGGAAGTGTCCCTGAAAAAAGGGCTCGGTGATGGTCACATTCTTCAGGGCAACAATGCGCTTCATGCGCACCAGTTCCAGGACGCGGTCGATCAGCAAAAAAGGGTAGCGGTGCGGCAGAATCTTGAAGATATCGCCGATATCCATGGCGGGGTTCACCGCCGTTGACGGGTCAGGCGTGGTTTGGGCCGTATCAGTCATGCCGTTTTCTCAAGAGGCGAAGATTATACTGTAGCGCACGTCGCAGGATCGACCATGGCAATTCCCAAGAGAATACTCGTAAAGTCCACCCCCGAGGCGCAACGGCGTCTCTCCTATTTCACCGAGCGCCGTGACCAGGTGGTTTCCACCATTCGCGAACTGGTCGAAATCGAATCCCCCAGCGATAACAAGACCGCGGTCGACCGTCTGAGCGAGGTGGTCGCCGCGAAATTTGCTGCCCTCGGCGGGGCGGTAAAGATTCATCCGGCGGCAGATTTCGGGAATCACCTTCAGGTCGACTTTGCAGGCAAATCGGACGCCAAGCCGGTCCTGCTGTTGGGCCACTACGACACGGTCTATCCGCTCGGCACGTTGGCCACCATGCCTTGCCGGATTGCGGATGACAAGCTGACCGGCCCCGGCGTGCTCGACATGAAGTCTGGCATTGCCCTGATGGTCTATTCGATCGCGGCGCTGAAAGACTGGCATGGCGAACTGCCGCGTCCGGTTACCGTGCTGCTGGTATCGGACGAGGAAGTGGGCAGCGACTCATCCCGCGCCCTCACCGAAGCGCTCGCGAGAAAAGTTGCCGCGGTGCTGGTTCTCGAGCCGTCGTATGGGTTTGAGGGCGCGGTGAAAACGGCTCGCAAGGGTGTGGGAGAGTATCAGGTCAAGATTACCGGCAAGGCGTCGCATGCGGGACTGGATTTCCAGAAAGGCGCGAACGCAATCGTCGAGCTCGCCCGGCAGATCGAGAAAGTCACCGGCTTCACCGACCTGAAAAAGGGGTTGACGGTGAACGTCGGGATCGTCAGCGGCGGCTCGCGAACGAACGTTGTTCCGGCCGAAGCCACGGCCCAGGTCGATGTCCGCATCGCGCGCCTGAAAGACGCCGCCGGCATCGATAAGAAGATGCGCGCCCTGCGCCCCTTCAACCGCAAGTGCAAGCTGGAGGTCACGGGCGGAATCAACCGTCCACCGATGGAGCGGACGGCGGGGGTCGCCGAACTTTACGTGAAGGCAGTCGCCATCGCCCGCGATCTGGGATGGAAGCTCGGCGAAGCCGCAGTCGGCGGCGGCTCCGACGGCAACTTCACCGCCGGCCTCGGGATTCCGACTCTGGACGGCCTCGGCGCCGTAGGTGATGGCGCGCACGCAGCCCATGAGCACATCCTGATCTCCGAATTGCCACGGCGGGCTGCGCTGGTCACAGGCCTGATCGAAGCTGTATGAAATGCGGGGCTTGGCTGGATTCTTCGGGAACGCGGTGGGAAGGCGTGAGTTTGGGTGCGGTGCCAGCGGCGCCTTTTGACTCAGGGTCGGTGGTAACCTAGAATCAATGGTGGGGTCGTCGGACTCGTGCACCTTAGAGCATCGGGCAGCCCCGGGAGGTAGTTATGTTTGGCGGAAAAATTGGCCCGATGGAATTGCTGGTGATTCTGGCGATCGCGCTTCTGATCTTTGGGCCTAGCAAGCTGGCCGATCTGGGCAAGGGCCTGGGCGAAGGGATCAAGAACTTCAAGGCCTCAATGAAAGACGGCGAAGAGGGCGGCGAGAAGAAGTCGTAAGTGATTGTGTGGGGCGGACACTCCTGTCCGCCATGCTTTCACCGCAACCCTTGCTCGCGCAGCATCTGATACACCAGCGCTACCGGCAAGCCCACCACGTTGCTGTAGTCCCCTTCAATCCGAGGAATCCAGCGCGAGGCGATGCCTTGAATCGCGTACGCTCCAGCTTTGTCCATCGGCTCGCCGCTGGCCACGTAGTCCGCGATTTCCCTCTCGGAGATTTCTGACATCGTCACCACCGTGATTTCACTGGCCACCGAGCACCGGCCACTGGTCAGTAAGCAGACGCCGGTAATCACCTGATGCTCCCGTCCCGAAAGCATCCGCAACATGCGCGCAGCATCGGCCGCGTCCGTGGGCTTGCCCAGGATCTGGCCGTCGATTACGACGACCGTGTCCGCGCCCAGCACGACGTCTTTGGGCCGCTGCTCCGCGATTGCCAGCGCCTTCTCGCGCGCCAGCCGTTCGGCACATTCTCTAGCGTCTTCTCCCGGCAGCGGGTCTTCGGGAGTGTGGGCGGGCTGCACTTCGAAGGGGATCCGAGCGCTGCGCAACAATTCCTGGCGTCGCGGCGAGGCGGAGGCGAGGATGAGCATTTGGCTATTGTAAGGGGCAGACTTCAAAAGCCGCAGACAGGAGTGTCCGCGCCACACTACTCCAGCGCTTCGGGCTCGATCGAGATATTCTTCTCGCCCTTGGCGCGGCCTTCCCAGTATTTCTTGACCCAGGCTTCGTAGCTCTTGCCGGCGGCGGTATCGCGTCCGGTGAAGGCAATGCCGGAGATTTCGGAGTAAGGAATCGAGGGGCGCTCGTTGCCGGTCGCGAGCATCAGGCG
Source organism: Terriglobia bacterium (assembly GCA_020073015.1). Lineage (GTDB taxonomy): Bacteria > Acidobacteriota > Terriglobia > Terriglobales > Acidobacteriaceae > Acidiflorens. The sequence continues at coordinate 33,815 of JAIQFZ010000027.1, forward strand.
GATCACGGAGTCGCTGAGCGTCTTGCCAATGCGGCGGTCGAAGAGATAACCGGTGACCTGCGAGCCGCCTTTGCAGGTGACCGTCACGTCGCCGCGATAGTCGAATGCCTTCTCGATCACCGCACGAATGTCGGCTTCCGTGGCGAGCTGCGGAATCCATCCCTGCAAATTCTCACGCTCAAAGCCGGGAACGACCTCTAATTCGTCGTTGACGTGAGGTTGTGCGACTTGCACGCTATGGGGCAATGCGGGATCGTGCCCATGTTCGCGACCGCTCATGCGTGTGTTTCTTCTACCGTCGAAGCGTTTTCAGCAGACGGAGCGGTAATCTGGGCATCGTTAATTTGCACCAGCGGATTGTAGGAGTACACCGGACGCACGGGGCGATCGAGGTCCGAAAGCGCGTCTTTATCCGGATAGAGCGAGAAGGTCGCCTTCACGGTGTCGATGAATCCGCCGAGTGAGCCGAACGTGTCATCCACCGAGGTGGGCTCGTAGCCGCAATGCACCATGCAGTTGGCGCACTGCGGATTGCCCGACTGAGTGCCGTAAGCATCCCAGTCGGTGCCTTCCATCAGTTCTTTGTAGGATTCTGCGTAGCCATCCTGCAGCAGGTAGCATGGCTTCTGCCAGCCGAACAGGTTGTAGGTCGGCATGCCCCAGGGCGTGCAGTTGTAGTTGCGCTTGCCCATCAGGTATTCGAGGAAGAGGGGCGACTGGTTGAAACGCCACTTCTTTTTGCGATTCGAAAGCATGGCGCGGAACAGGCGGCGCGTGCGGGCGCGTCCCAGGAAGTGCTTCTGGTCGGGCGCCTTGTCGTAGGAGTAGCCGGGCGAGAGCATCATGCTCTCGACACCCAGGTCCATCATCTCGTCGAAAAAGGCGCGTACACTCTTCGGATCGGCGCCGTCAAAGAGCGTCGTGTTGGTGGTGACGCGGAAACCGCGCTTGACCGCTTCCCGGATCCCGTCGATGGCAATGTCGTAGCCACCTTCGCGGCAGACGGAAAAATCGTGGTGCTCTTTTTGTCCGTCCACGTGGACGGAGAAGCTGAGATATTTGCTCGGCTTGAACAGGTGCAGCTTCTCTTTGAGCAGGAGCGCGTTGGTGCAGAGGTAGATGTATTTTTTCCGCGCGACCAGGCCTTCTACGATCTCCGCGATCTGCGGGTGCATCATGGGCTCGCCGCCGGGGATCGAGACCACCGGGGCGCCGCACTCATCCACCGCCTTGAAGCAATCTTCGGGTGAGAGGTCCTTCTTCAAAATGTGGGCGGGGTACTGGATCTTGCCGCATCCGGCACAGGCCAGGTTGCAGCGGAACAGCGGCTCGAGCATGAGCACGAGCGGGTAGCGCTTGCGCCCGGCCAGTTTCTGGCGCAGGACGTAGCTGGCTACCGTCCACATTTGGGACACAGGAACAGCCATCACCCCTCCGGGAAGAAAGTTCTTCTATGATACCGGATTCAACGCCGAACCGCGAAGCTGAACGCTGAACAGCAGAGTCACTATTCTTGCCCGCCCAGGGCTTTGAGATCACAAATTGTGACCTCAAAACGGGACGCGCCGGAAGCCGCTGCCAACCGCGCTCTCAGCGGGCACGGCCCGTGCGATACTGGCAGCATGACAGTCGCTGATCCTACGCCGCGGTTGGCGAATGATCCTCGGTCGGTCAAGGTTTATCTGACGACCGGGGCAGGGATGGAAATTGAGTGGAAAGACGGGCACCGGTCCGTCTATACGTTCAAATTCTTGCGGGATGCCTGTCCGTGTGCGCTATGTGAGGACGAGCGCGGCAAGGCGGGACGGAAGCCGGGCGAGGCGGAAAAACTGGCCCCCGGAGCGCTGCCGATGTTCAAGCCAGCGGCGAAAGCATTGGCGGCGGAGCCGGTAGGCAAGTATGCGCTGAAATTCTCATGGAACGATAATCACGATTTGGGACTTTATTCGTGGGCGTATTTGCGGGAAGTGTGCCCGTGCGCGGAGTGTGCGGGAGGGCAGAAGTAAGAAGTCAGATTGCAGAAGTAGATTCCTTGATGGCAGCCGCGCGGCCCGCGCTGAAAAAGCCCGAACCACTACAGAGCTACGCGAAGCATTCCATTGCTACGCGGCAGTTACGCAGACAGGAGTGTCCGCGCCACACACACTACTCGGCGGTGATGGCGTCGAGATATCTGCCGAGTCGCTGTTCGGCGTCGGCTTCGAATTCCTGGAACATGATTCCGTTTCCGAACTGGGGGTGGCGCGTGACGACCGTTCCGCGAATGACCGCGGGGTAACCGTCGAGCCAGAGAGTCGCTCGTATCCGGATGCTGACCGCCAGAGGAATGAGGATCTGGACGTAACACCCGCTGCGGCTCAGGTCGGTGGTTTCCAGCCGCATCGGGATGTCGTTGCCTTCCTGGCGAACTTCGATCTGAACTTGGACGGTATAACGAGGATACTGTCGCCGGTCCGGGCGCGCTGGAAGCGAAGCCGATGGCTGCTGTTGTGGGACATGCATGGCGACTCGGGCCGGGCGCGCGCGCTGGGCGGCGCCAAGCCCCGGATGAATTATCGGCAACTTGGCACCAAAAGATTAGGACGGGCGTCACGGAGGAGCGTTTGGAGGGCGGGGTTGGGGACGTGGAAGTAACGGGGCATCGGCGAAGGTCGAGACCCAGTTCCCGGTTCTCAGTTCTCAGCGGAGAACGGTTTGCGTCCATTCTTCGCCGGCAAACCTGAACTGAGCACCTCAAGCGGGTCGGTCCGGTGTCCGCTCAAGTCTCCCAGCACCAGCGATGTGCCCAGGGATCCAGTGGTGGGCCACGCTTACCACAAGGCAACCACTGGTTCTTCCTTGAATACCGGCGGGGGGCCACCCTTGTTGGAGAGTCGGATCGCACTCAAGAAGGGCTTGGCTTGCGGATCGTACGTCACGGTGATGCTTCCGCCTTTCCCCGGCGACCCATCCCAGCCGCTCCGTCCATCGGAGCCGTTGCTCCCGCTGTTCCCGCTGGGCGTTCCCATGCCTCCGGAGCCTCCTCGGCCGCCCCTTCCGCCCTTTCCCCCCTGACCCTCCGGGACCTCCGTCAGCCTTCACCGTCAGCGAACCTCCCTGGGGATCCACCAGGTACAGCTTCTGATGGCCTGCTGCAGATACACCCACTTGGAGGAGCGGATGGCTCCCTGCTCTGAGCGCCACCCGGACCTGCACTGGCGGCGCGTCTCCTCCAGGTCCTCCATCTTGGCCATCCGAGCCATTGCCCCCGTTCGAGCCGTCTCCACCCGCGGATGGATTATTCGGATCGGTGGAGCCGGAGCTGCCGCTCGAGCCGTCCAATCCATCGCTGCCACTCATACCGCTGGAGCCGCTCCTGCCGGAGAAATTCGAGATGAAGTTGTAGTCGTACCGCAGGGGAATGTCGAGCTCTGCGCGGATGTCCGGATGGCTGGGCACGGTGATGGTGACCTGCCCCACCTTCCCGTCGCTGATCCTGGGATCACGGGGAAGGGACACAATACCCTTCTGGTTGGCGGTCACGACACTTGCCGTCACCTTGAGGTCCTTCCACAGAACCTTTCCCCCGCCTTTCCCTTCCGTCTGTAATACCTTGCCGTCCGGCTCGGTTACCATCACCACCAGCGGCGACTTTTCTCCCGGCGCGATTCCCGGGCCTTTAGGCAGGCGGACCTCCATCGACGTGATGGGGATCTTGTCCAGGTAGACCTTCCACCCCAGCCGGACCTTCACAGGCGTGCACCCACTCAGCGCAAGCAGGAAGGCCAACCCCAAGTAGGCCGCCCAGTTCGCGGATCGAGCAGGCTGCTGAGAGGGTCGATCTCGCGTCTCCAGGCTCATTCTAATGAAACCTCCTCCGTGCGAGATGCTCTGATGAATCGAACACGAAATCGACCGGCATGTTGTGCGCTACGTTCCATTGGCGGGTAAAGTTTTGTGAAGGTTGCCAGGTTGTTTGTCACGGACGATTCACGGGCAATTCGGGAATTACGTAGTTTATAGTGGACCGACCGAGTGGGCGATTGATGGTTGACGTAATGGCGTTTCCATCAACCATCGGAGCACAACCTGGAGTGGGTCGCCGCCCCGGGGAGAGACCCCACACGTGCTAGAATTTCCACAGATCTCTCAAGGCTCGACCCAGGTTCCCGGACACTGTTTTGATCGAACTGGCGCCCTCGATACTTTCGGCCGATTTCGCGCATCTGGCTCAGCAGGTGGAAGGCGCAATTGCGGGCGGCGGCAGTGTGGTCCATGTCGACATCATGGACGGGCATTTTGTGCCCAATCTGACGATCGGGCCGGTGGTAGTGAAATCGCTGCGCAAGGCAACCCGGGTTCCCCTGGATTGCCATCTCATGATTGAGAATCCGGACCAGTACATCCCGGATTTTGCAGAGGCGGGGGCGGACTGGATTTCGGTGCACCAGGAAGCTTGCCGGCATCTGAACCGTACGGTGCATCTGATTAAGAGCCAGGAGTGCCTGGCGGGCGTGGTGCTCAATCCGGCCACTCCGGTGGAGACGCTGAGTGAAGTGCTGGACATTGTGGACTATGTGCTCGTCATGAGCGTGAATCCCGGGTTTGGGGCGCAGAAGTTTATTCCGGCGACGCTGCACAAGATGAGGAAGCTGGCGGAGATTCGGGCGGCGCGGGGATATTCGTACCGGATCGAGGTGGATGGCGGCGTCGGGCTGGATACGGTCGGCGATATTGTGCGCGCCGGGGCAGAGATTCTGGTAGCGGGGAATGCGGTGTTTGGGAAAGGCGATCCGAAGGTGAATGCGGCTGCGCTGCTGGAGGCGGCTCGGAGCGCTAGTTTGCAGAGGGTGTGAGAGGAGCTTCTAGCTACTGGCTACTAGCTTCTAGCAACCGAGCGGCGGTTTTGTTTGCCAGCAGCTAGCAGCTAGCAGCTAGAAGCTAGAAGCTGGGGTCGGGAGTTGAGGTTCTTATGCGTCGTAATTTGATTCTTGGGTTCTTGGTCTTCGTGCTGGCGTTTGCTTTGGGTTGCACGAACAAGAAAGTCAGCAATCCGCTAGCGAATGTGGGATCGAAACAGCCGGACAAGGTGCTGTTCGACCGCTCGATGGATGCGATGAAACACAATCGCTTCGATGTGGCGCGGATGACGCTGCAGACGCTGATCAACACCTATCCGGATTCGGAGTACATCGCGCGCGCCAAGCTGGCGGTGGCCGACTCCTGGTATGCCGAGGGTGGATCGACGGCCATGCAGCAGGCCGAAATCGAGTACAAGGATTTCCGGACCTTCTTCCCGAATATGCCGGAGGCGGCCGAGGCGCAGCTGAAGGTGGCCAACATCCACTATCAGGAGATGGAGAAACCCGACCGCGACTACACCCATGCCATGCGGGCGGAGGAAGAATACCGGGCGCTGATCCAGGAGTATCCGGACAGCAAGCTGGTGCCGCAGGCCAAGCAACGGCTGCGGGAAGTGCAGGAAGTGCTGGCGCAACGCGAGTTCAATATCGGGCGCTTCTACTATATGAGGGAGTCGTATCCCGCGGCGATGGCGCGGTTGCGGACGCTGGTGGACCGGTATCCGCTGTACAGTGGAGCCGATCAGGCGCTGTACCTGCTGGGGCAGGCGTATGAAGGGGAGATTGAGCTGGTGCGGCGGAACCCGCGGGCGAGTGAACTGGTGAAATCTGAGCTGATCGCCAGGAACACGAAGAAAGCGGCGGAGGCGTATTCGAAGATCATCACGCGGTATCCGGCCATGGACCGGGCGCTCGATGCCAAGGCGCGGCTGGAGGCGCTGCATCAAACGGTGCCTCGGCCGACGCGAGCGGCGCTGGAACTGAATAAGAAGGAAATGGCCAGCCGGCAACAAGCGGGCATCATGTCGAGCATGCTGGCGAACTTCCAGAAACATCCTGACGTGGCCCGGGCCCCGCGTGTGGGCGAGCCGACGATGGTGGATCCGGAGCCGGTGACCCCTATGGGAGTAGTGAAAGAGTTGTCCGCGTCGGCGAGCGGCGGGGAAAGTCCAGACAACAAGCTGAAAGTGGAGACGTTGAAGGGACCTGTGCCGCCCAGCCAGGAGGTACCGCGGTCGGATGCGCAGGCTCCAGATGCGGGGACTGCGCCACCGCAGGAACAGCCTCCAGCCGTCGGCCAGGATCAGCAGCCTGCCGCGGCGGGTGAATTGAAGCCCAATGTGGTGGATCCGAACGAGTTGAAGCCGAACGTGCCGGCAGATCCGAATGCGCTTCCGCCTCCCCAGCAGACCAATGAGATTGGAGCGGGGACTTCGTCGTCGGTATCCAGTTCTTCCTCCAGTTCCAGCAAGGACGATCTGGTGGACATCTCTTCGAGCAAGAAGAGGAAGAAGAAGGGGCTGGGGAAACTGAACCCGTTCTGAGAGAGTTCTCAGTTCCCGGTTCTCAGTTCTCAGGAAGATCGGCAGGTCCAGCGCGTTGAGTCGAGGGAAAGAGTGCTGGGCAGCTGGCTTCGTCTCCAATCGTACATGCACCTTAGTACTCGACACGGTCGTAACCGGGCATTGGCTTACGAATCGTTGACTTGAGTTACAGGACAAGGTACTTTCGCGTTATCTCTCCTTTTGGCGAAGGACGCACGCTTGGCGCGGAAAATACTGCTGGCCGATGA
>JAIQFZ010000159.1 GCA_020073015.1 Terriglobia bacterium
AGATTCCGGTGGTCACACCCTCCCGCGCGTCAATTGCCTCGCAGAAGGCTGTCCCGTACTGCGAGGTATTTTCGGCGGTCATGGGGCCGATGCGCAGATGATCGAGGCGCTCTTCGGTCATCGCCAGACAGACGAGGCCACGGCCGTATTTCGCCATGAAGTTGATCGCTTCGGGCGTAACGCTTTCGGCCGCTAGCGTGAGGTCGCCTTCGTTTTCGCGATCTTCGTCATCGACGACGACGATCATGCGCCCCGCGCGAATTTCTTCGATGGCGGTAGTGACGTCGGTGAACGGAGGTTTAGGCGTCATAAGTAAGCCATTTTAGACCCTGAAACTCTCAAGCGGCATTCAGCCTTTTCGCGCTCGCGGCTGTCAGTTCGTCTTCCGCTCCGCGAAACAGCCCCTTCAACGCCCGTATGACCCACCGGATCACAGCCACAATCACAATCAGGAATGCCGCCACAATCGCAGCAGCCATGATGGGGTGCTGGGTTGCGAACCAAGTCAAGAGGATGGCCAGAGCATCTTCTCCGGTGCTGAGCGCGATGTTCGAAACCGGCTCCGGAGAGGGCGTCACCGCGACTCGAGCCGCGGTCTTGCCTCCGTGTGCGGCCAGGGCAATCGCCCCGCCCACCAGTGCCGCCAGCAGTTGCTTCTCGGGCGAGAGTTGCGAGGTCGCACCGTATGCGATCAGGGCGGCCACGGGAACTCGAACAAAGGTGTGCAGCGCGTTCCAGAAAATATCGAAAGCCGGAATCTTGTCGGCAAAGAATTCCACCGCATACAGCGCTCCCGCGGCGGAAATCACCCACCAACTCGAAAGCAAATGCAATCCCGAAGGCAAGTCGAGCAGGCCGGCGTGAGCGAGCAGCCCCAGGGTGGCGACCGTAGCGTAGACGTTGAGTCCAGCCGCAAAGCTGACCGCCACGATCAGGCCAACCAGTTCCGTTCCCCCAAATTTCGTGCCTGCCAGCATGTCCGCGCTGCTTTCTCCGCTACAGCATAAAACAGGAAAGGGTCGCCAACGGCGACCCTTTCAGCTAAAACCCACACCCCTGGCTTACAGGGTGGATTCGATTTCAAAGCCCCATGCCTCGAGCAATGGCTCGGGGATGTATTTGGAGTTCTTGTTCCGGCGCGCCCATTCCCGCAGTCGTGTCGACCGCAAGTACTGGTCGGGGGAGAGCTTATACTCGTGCACAACCTGTTCGAACTCAGTGATTGTGGGAGTAATAGGCCCGATGGGCTCGGGCTTGCCCCAGTTGGGATTTCCGCGTCGCTTGGCCATGAAAAATATACCCTCTTGTGAGTGGAATGAGGACTACTCTTTCAGTCTCTTACTCTGTTTGATTCCAAAATTCGCTGCGGGGATTCACACCCGAAGAAAGGAAATCGAGAGCTCATTTCTAGCCCCTCAGCTATCTTGGAAGCTATTGATAATAATAGGTTTCCATACTTTTGTCAACAGGAAAATCGTTTTAATCAACGATCCCGACGTATCCCCTTTCCATCCAGCCACTTGCAGATCAGCCGCTGGCAAGGGACGGGGCCCCGCGCCGCTCGATTCAAGAGGCACCGCCCCCTGCCGATGGGATCTCTGAGTGCTTCGCTGGAGGCAGGTGACCAGAGTAACCGGAAGATCAGGCCATGGCGTTGACCCCGGAATCTCATACACTTAGAGTGCAAATAGAAAACTGTAATCACGAGACCCTTTCAGGACGGAACGACCTCATCCCCTGCGGTTCACTTGAAGGGCTTTCGGCCAACATCCACCCCATAATCCGCTTCCGAAATAAGGAGGCGGCGCTCGGCAGGTAATCTGGATCGGCATTGGCCAAGCATGAGTCTGAAGTCGCTATTATTGAGTTCCGACGATAAGACGGTACGAGTTCTTCGCCGCGTCCTCAGCGACCTTGAAATCGGGGTCGAGCTTTGCTCCGAGGCCGAAGCGGCCATCCGCAAAATCACCCGCCAGCGTTTCGAAGCCATCATCGTCGATTGTTCCAACCCCGACGAAGCCGGTAGCGTACTGCGGAGTGCAAAAGCCTCTCCCGTCAACAAGCGAGCCCTGTCGATCGCACTGGTGGAGTCCCCGGTTGGACTGCGCGGCGGCTTTGCAATGGGAGCCCATTTCGTACTCCACAAGCCTCTCTCTGGGGAACGCACGAAAACCAGTTTCCGTGCCGTCCGGGCCCTCATGAAGCGCGAGCGACGGCTCCAGTTGCGGGTCGCCGTCCAAGTTCCGGTGGAATGCAATGGCTCCGACCGATACAAAGCCAAGACCCTCGACCTTTGCGAAGGCGGCATGGCCATCCAGTTTTCGGGGCGCATTGCCAAGGAAAGCACACTTCGATTTACGCTCGAACTGCCGGGCTTGGACCAGAGACTCGAAATCTATGGCGAAATGGCGTGGGAAGGTCACGGCGATCAGGCTGGCGTGCGTTTCAAGGACGTCACTGAAGGGCAGCGCAACAGCCTCCGCCACTGGCTTAGGAGCCAGCTTCCCGAGCCGGAGCAGGATGACCCGCCGGTCAGCTGCAACCTCACCGATCTCAGCCCGGGCGGCTGTTATCTGAAAACAAACTCGCCTTTCCCAATGAGAACCCGCGTTGTCCTTTCCATGAAGACTGCCGACCTTGAGATTCGTGCCGAAGGCATCGTACGGGTTGCGCATCCGGAATTCGGAATGGGAGTGGAATTCATCCAGGCGACTTCAGAGCAGCGGGAACAGGTCCATCAGATGGTTGATGGGTTGAGCTCTAACCACGACCGGGCGCCGGAGCTTCAGGTCGCCCCTGACGGTCTGGACACGTCGCCCGCCGACACGGAAGCAGCGGACCAGCCATCTGCCACCGATGATGCCCTGGTCGGTCTATTCCGGCACCAGTCTCAGGTCCCGGTCGAAGTCTTTCTTCAGCATATGGAGCAGCAGCGCCAGGCTCTGGAATCGCATTGAAATTCCGGTAGACCTTCATCGGCCGCGTGCTTACACTAGGAATGCTTATGAATCAGTGGCTTGGACTCGCGCTGTTTATCGTTGCCTGGCTGGTGTTGACCCAGTGGCTTCTGCCGAAACTGGGTGTTCCGACCTGACGCCGCGGTTCGTGCGAGACCGGTGGCCTCGCAAAGAAAGACGAATCTATCAAGAATTCCCAGTAGACGCGGTCCTCTGCGTCTGCCGTGGTGTGCGCCGTGAACTGGAATAGTTCACTCGACCTGACCGCCAGGCCGACGAATCGCCAGTTGTCGGACACCGCAGCATTCCGGGCGGAGTTCCCCGGCTTCCGGTCTGCCTACCCCTCCGCCCAGTGATCGGCGGATTCTGGGGTTGTGAGTGCTATCGGGATTTAACGTCAACTATGGTCATTGCGGAAGGCGCGACACACAAGTCACTGGACTACGCCGGAGGAGAATGCGCTGATGATCCAGAACAGCAGGAGGCCCATAAGCACGGTCAGACTCGTTGAGAGGATTGCCGCGAGAACGAAACGTCCGATGAAACGCGACAAGCGCGACACGCCCGCCCAACGCCGCAAGGCAAGTGTAGTCGTCACGATTGTGCCGATGAAACAGAACAGCGAGGCAATCAGCCAGTAAGTCGCGAAAGGAACGCCCACGTCGTGTCCCGGTTTATCCAGCAGATCGACAACAGAAAGTCTCATCGCGAAGTAGACCAAGAAGCCGAATGCACATGCGGTTGAGAACAGCACAGCAGCTGTGCTGAGAAGCCAGACACGGGGCGAAGTCTGCCGCTCGACGAGTTCCTTCATCAGCAACGAATTTACACCCGGCCCTATGTGATTCCCAGATTGCTGTTGCTAACGCATTATAAGAGGGCGCCCCTTTTGCAGTAGGTTGTGAGCGCAAGCATCATCACCTACAGAAAAGGAGCACCCTCTTATAATGCGTTAACGTCAACAATCCGTGGGGGCACAGGAACTGACGTAACTTTGACACTCTTCTGATGGAAGTTAGCATGGGAGAAAGGGGGTTGGGCCGTGATTTGGAAACGGACAATAGCAGCAACTGTGGGCGTAATCGCAGTCCTTGTAAGCCTGCTTCCCTTTTCTTTCACAGTCCAAACAGGTACTTCTTCAACAACTCGGCTGGGCTTGACAGTCTCGCCAAAGACCCTGCTAGTCGGTCGCCTCAAGAAGCGGAATATGGTGCACACTGAACCCAGGCTGTGGTGCTAGTTCAAGAACGGTTGTTTGCGAACGGGGACGGGAGAATTGCTGGAGCGCTTGCGGCATGCTGGAGTCTCGGTCCGTGAGGAAGCAGAGCCGTGCATGGCGCGGGCTGCTCTGATCGACAACGTTCCTGGTCATGAAATCGGAAGTGAAGTTTGAGGAATCTGGAGGCCGTGATGGATTTAGGTACCCGTAACCGCAACGTTCTACGGAAGTCGATCTTGGTTTTGGCATCCATGGCGATTTCGGTGTTTGCGTGGGGACAGCACAAGACGGAATCGAAGGAGCCGGCTGGGCATGCGAGTAAGCCAAGCCGCCCTGGTAGCCCGGGCCACGCGGGCGCGCCCAGTCATGCATCTGGTCCCAGTCACGCAAACTCGCCTGGCCAAAGGGGTCCCATGGGCACTCGGCCTGGAGGGACCACGGGTACTCCTACGGGTCGCCCCAGGAGCGCCGCCGGCAGTCGCGGTGGAAACACGCCCGGCAATCGAGATGTAAGGCGCGCCGGCAATCGAGGTGAAAATCCCGCCGGCAACCGTGGCGGAAACACCGCGGGTAATCGCGGAGGCATGAGCAGCCACCCAACTCCGGGGCGCACGGTATCTCTGAGGGGCGGTGGGACGGCGAGCCTTCGGCCGAACGGACAGATCCGCTCCATCAACCGGAACGGAATGCAGATTCAACACAATCTCCGCGGCGGACGCACGACCGTTAGGGAACGCAACGGAGTGCGGATTGTGACCAGGGCCGGAGGTCGCGGCTACGTGCAGCGGGCCTACGTCACGCGAGGCGGGCGTTCCTATTATTCGCGCACTTACTATGACCATGGGGCCTACCGGGTTGGCATCTATCGCGGCTATTACTACGGCGGCTATCACTACTATGGCTACTATCCCGGCTACCGGTACCACCCGGCCTTTTACGGTTGGGCGGTTCGTCCGTGGGGCGCACCGGTGTACTGGGGTCTGGGAATTGGTGGCTGGGGTTGGGGTGGAGCGCCATGGTTCGGCTTCTACGGCGGATATTTCGCGCCCTATCCGGTGTATCCGTCGGCTGCGCTCTGGCTTACGGATTATGTGATTGCAGCGAATCTGCAAGCAGCTTACGCGGCCCGGTCCGCAGCCAATGCCGATGCGGTGGCGGGGGACGATCAGGGGCAGACAAACTACGGGGACGGAGCAGGGCAGGCAGCGAACTCCGGCCCGGTGACGCTGACTCCGGAAGTGAAGCAGGCGATCGCGGAAGAGGTGAAGGCGCAACTTGCGGCGGAGCAACAACAGTCCTCTGGCGGACAGAGCGGTTCATCGGATGGACAGGCGCAAGCTCCGGAACCCGCTAACGGTGAAGTGCCGCCGGCACTGGATCCCGCGCGGCGCACGTTTGTCGTGTCCAGCGATATTACTGTTGTGTCCGATGGCCAAGAATGTGAACTCACCGCGGGCGACGTCATCACGCGGCTCACGGACACTCCCGATGCTGACCAGAAAGTCACCGCGAGTGTCTCGGCCAGCAAGAAGAAGGACTGCGGCGCGGGCAAGCAAGTGGCAGTTTCCGTGGAAGACTTGCAGGACATGCACAACCACTTTCAGGAACAACTGGACGAAGGCATGAAGGCGCTGGCGGAAAAGCAGGGCACGGGCGGCCTGCCGAAGGCTCCGGATACGGGTACGACGGCATCCGATGTGCCGCCTCCACCGCCGGATACGACCGCGGCCAAGGATCTGACCGATCAAGAGGCAGCAGCCGACCAGACCGAGACCCAGGTGAAACAGGAGAGTGGGGGAGGGCCGGGCGGGGGACGGCAGCGCGAAGGGACGCGGTAGGACTGACAATACTCTGGATGCTGCCGCATCCGCTGTAATGTCGTTCGGTTCTATACCTACGGGCATGAGTCTGACCGAGTAGGGGATATGGCACGTTTCAGTAGTCCATGTTCAGGACGTCCTCGTTTGGTGTATTGGAGCGCTTGTGGTGGCGGTCTGTCTCTGGTCGATGTTTGAACTTGTACGTTGGCTTGCTAGGCGAGTGTCGCCTGCGCGTTGAAAAGCGAAGGCGCTCGAATGGGGCGAGTATCGACGATGACACCTGACCGGGTTCTGAGTGTAAACGCCTGTGGCTGTTATCGCCAACTGATTGGGTGTTAGAAGCAATTAGGAGTAAACTGCCGCCGTGAAGTCCTCAAATCGCTGGGCGAATTTCGTTTTGGACAGGCATCACCGTCATCGCTGCGCCGTTGCGCTGGGTCGCGACGCAGCGGAGGAAATATGGCTCAATGTACACGTCGTGGATTCGTGGTCGGTGGGGCGGCCACCGTCGCCGCAGTAGCGTTGCCGCATGCCTGGCTCGTTGTCGGACCGAAAACAAGCAACGCGCCGGCGCACGGCTGGCAGTATGAGTCGGCGACGGCCGTAGCAAGCGCTATTCGCACGAAGCAAGTGTCATCGGTCGAGTTGACCAAGCTCATGCTGGAGCGGATTGAGAAACTCAATCCCAGGATCAACGCCATCGTGACGGTCACGGCCGAGCAGGCGCTGCGCCGCGCCGCAGACGCGGATGCAGCTTTGGCGGCCGGGAAGATCTGGGGACCTCTGCACGGCGTGCCCTGCACGGTCAAGGACACATTTGAAACCGAGGGCGTGCGCACCACGGCGGGCGCTCCCTTCCTCAAGGACTATGTTCCCCGGCAGGATGCAGTCGCGGTCGCGCGCATGCGGGCGGCGGGCATGATCATGCTGGGCAAGACCAACCTGCCGCTCATGGCGGGCGATATGCAGAGCTATAACGAGTTGTTCCCGACCGCCAACAATCCCTGGGATTTCAGCCGTACGCCCGGAGGCTCTACGGGAGGCGGCGCCGCTGCCACGGCCGCGGGGCTTGGCTATGTCACCCTGGGTAGCGACATTGGCGGCTCGATCCGCATTCCGGCGCACTTCTGCGGCCTCTTCGGTCACAAGCCTACCTTTGACGTGGTTCCCCTGCGGGGACATATTCCGCCGCCACCCGGGGTCATGACCGGGCCGGTGGATCTCGGGGTCGCCGGACCGCTGGCGCGCAACGCTGCCGACCTTCGCCTCGCTCTCGGCGTGCTCGGCGGACCGGACACGGAAGATTCGATCGCATACAACTGGACCCTGCCGCCGGCGCGCAAGAAATCCATCCGCAAATACAAAATGCGGTATGTGCTGGATCATCCGCTTTGCCCCGTGACGACCGAGGTCAAGCAGCGACTCCAGGCTGGCGTGGACGCCTTGCGGAAGGGCGGCGCACAACTCGAGGAAGGGTTCCCCGATTCCATTGACGTGGCCGGTCAATACAAGACTTACCTCCACCTTCTCTGGAAAGTGGTGCTTCCCGGCTCGCCGAAAGAGCAAATCGAGCAACTCCGGGCTTCAACTCCCGCCCCTGACGATTTGGTGCTGACCAGTGCGAAGAGCGCGACTGAGGACAGCTACTCGCGATGGGCAGAGGCGAACGAGCATCGCTATCGAATTCGGGCGGCTTGGCGCCGCTTTTTCCGCGAATACGACGCTGTCCTCATGCCCACGAGCTTCGTGCCGGCGTTCCCGCACGATCACAGTCCTGACTGGTTCGGACGCGTGCTGCCAACTCCCGAGGGACGGCGGCGTTACACTGACTTCTTGTTCTGGTCCTCGTTCGCCATCGTCAGCGGCTTGCCGGCCACCGTCGCCCCAGTGGGCTTCACGAAGAGAAATCTGCCTGTCGGCATACAAATCCTTGGCCCCTGGTTGGAAGACGCTACGCCGATCTTTGTCGCGGAGGCACTAGAACCGGAGTTCGGCTTCCAGATACCAAAAGGGTTTGAATAGATCGGCCAGCTCAGGCGACCCGGTCGCCTTCCCGCTAATTTGGCTCAATACGGGTGCCAAAACCTGTAACTGTTGAAACATCGCGTCTCTCCGAGTAGAGGAGTCCCGATAGGCTGTAGGTGTTCCTTGGCTGTGTCCGCCGTTTCCAGCTTCGTGCCCGTTTAGGTCCACCATGGCACCACCGGGATATCTCCTCCCTCACAGACCCCACCGTGCAG
>JAIQFZ010000028.1 GCA_020073015.1 Terriglobia bacterium
GACGCGCTCATGAAGCTTGATCTCCCGGCGGGTGTGGACGTCGAGATCAAGGCGTTCGGGAAGGAACATAAGTAGCTCTCAGCCGTCAGCAAAGGTGGAGCGACGATGATCAGCCCCGAAGGGGCGGAATAAGTTAGCCCAGGGCGTAAGCCCTGGGTGAGCGCGAAAAATCAATTGAGTCCCGTAGGGACGACATAAAGAGCGAGGGCGTAAGCCCGAAGCCCCCAGCCAATAGCCACTGAGCCATGCTGGGAACGGAGAAGGAAATGGCAAAGGTTACAGGCATTCTCGGCAAGAAAGTCGGCATGACGCAGCTCTTCGATTCCAAGGGCGATGTGCGGCCGGCGACGGTGTTGCAGGCTGGTCCCTGCGTCATCACGCAGCACAAGACCAACACCAAAGACGGCTACGACTCCGCCCAGATCGGCCTCGTCGAATTCGTGAAGGAAAAGAAGCTGACCAAGCCGATGCGCGGACACTTTGCCAAGCACAACCTTCCGCCGGTCAAATTCCTGCGCGAAGTGGGCATCGAAGTTGAAGGGCCCAATGAGGATGCAACCAACGGCGCGGTCAAAGTCGGCGACCGCGTGCTGGTCGACATCTTTGAAGGCGAAAAGTTTGTGGACATCGTCGGCGTTAGCAAGGGCCGCGGCTTCCAGGGCGTCGTGAAGCGCCACCATTTCGCAGGCGGCGCCAAGTCGCACGGTTCGATGTTCCAGATCACCGGTTCGATCGGCTCCTCGGCGTTCCCGTCGCGCGTGTTCAAAGGCATGCGCATGTCGGGTCATCTGGGCGACGCCCGCGTCACGGCGCGCAACCTGCGCATACTGGGCGTCGATAAAGACGATAACCTGCTCGTGGTCGAAGGCAGTGTTCCGGGTCCGAATGGCGGATACATCGTCATCAACAAGGCGAAGCGGCCGCCCAGAGAGCGCCGCGGATTTGCGGGTGCGGCGACCGTCGATCCGTTGAAGGCGGCCAAGCGCGCTGCCAAGAAGGGCTAGCAAAAGGCGGCGGACAAGAGTGTCCGCCCTACATGGAAAGCATATGGCAACGATTGATATCTACAATCTGAGCGGAGCGAAGGTCGGCAGCATGGACCTGGCCGATGAAGTGTTCGGCGCGGTCAATGAAGACCTGCTCTGGGAGGCTGTGAGGCACTATCGCGCCGCCGGGCGTGCGGGCACGCACGCGACCAAGAACCGCTGGCGCGTTTCCGGTTCCGGCAAGAAGCTGTGGAAGCAGAAGGGGACAGGACGGGCGCGTATCGGCTCGATCCGCTCGCCCCTGTGGCGTCATGGCGGCACCGTGCACGGCCCGCAACCGCGCTCCTATGACTACACCTTCCCGCGCAAGAAACTGCTGGGGGCGTTGCGGTCGGCGCTGGCCGCGAAATTGGCAGACGGCAAGATCGTGGTTGTCAAGGCGTTCGACGTGAAAGAACCGAAGACCAAGCTGTTTCGCGAGGCGCTCGACAAGCTGAAAGTCGAAGGCACCACGCTGCTGGTCGACGTTTCCACGCAGCCGAATCCGAACCTCGAGCTCAGCTCGCGCAACATCGACGGGCTTGAACTGGTGCGTGGCAACGAAGTGCATCCTTATCACCTGATGCGCTACAGCCACGTCGTGTTTGCGCAACCTGCGCTCGAGAGGCTGCAGGATTCACTGAAGAAGTCGGCCTCCAGGCGCGACCATGTGGCTCCGCCGGCTGCCGAGAAGAAAAAATCCGCGCGGCGTTCGCGTAAGGCGGAGGTGGCCTGATGAAATCCGCGTATCAGATTATCCGGAAGCCGGTCATCACCGAAAAAGGCCTTGGGATCAAAGAAACCCAGAACACTCTGGTGTTCCAGGTTGCGCCCAAGGCGACGAAGACGGAGATCAAAGAAGCGGTGCAGGCGATCTTCAAAGTGAAAGTCGCTTCGGTGCGCACCGCAAATTATCCGGGCAAAGAGCGGCGCCGCGGCAAGTTCGCAGGCTACCGTCCGGACTGGAAAAAGGCGTACGTGCGGCTGAAGACCGGCGAAAAGATGCCGGAGTACGCACAAAACCTGTAGTTCGGAGCTCGGAGTTAGTAGCTCGCGAAGCGTGAGCTAGAAGCGAAGAGCTGAATTTATGGCGATCAAAACATACAGACCGACGACGCAGACGCTGCGCTATCGCACCACGCTCGTGACCGACGACATTACGGCGAAGAAGCCGCACAAGCCACTGGTGGAAGGCAAGATACGCACTGGTGGACGCCGCAATTCCGGCGACACGACCATGCGGTTCCGGGGCGGCGGCAACAAGCGCAAGCTGCGCACCATCGATTTCAAACGCGACAAGCACGGCATTCCGGCCACCGTCGTCTCGATCGAGTACGATCCGGGCCGCTCGGCGCGCATCGCGCTGCTCAGCTATGCCGACGGCGAGAAGCGCTATATCGTGCAGCCCGACGGATTGAAGGTTGGACAGAAAATCGTGAGCGGGCCCGAAGCCGACATTCTGGTGGGCAACGCGCTTCCGCTCCGCAATATTCCGCCCGGCACCACGATTCACAACCTGGAGTTGAAGCCCGGTAAAGGCGCGCAGATGGTGCGTTCGGCGGGCGGTTCGGCGCAGTTGGTCGCAAAGGAAGGCGACTATGCGCTGGTGAAGCTGCCTTCCGGCGAAACTCGCAAGGTGCTGCAGGATTGCCTGGCAACGATTGGACAGGTTGGGAACACGGACCACGAGAACGTCACCTGGGGCAAGGCGGGACGCACGCGCTGGGTGGGGAAACGTCCGCATAACCGCGGCGTGTCCATGAATCCGGTGGACCATCCGCACGGAGGCGGCGAAGGCAAGACCTCCGGCGGGCGCCATCCGGTGACCCCGTGGGGCCAGCCGACGCGTGGCTACAAAACGCGGAACAACAAGCGCACCGATGCGTTTATTGTGAACCGCCGGAAGAAGGGCTAACGGTAGAGACGCCGCTTGCGGCGTCTCCGAGACGCGGTAAGCCGCGTCTCTACAGAGGGAGTTATGGCACGTTCAACAAAAAAAGGGCCGTTCGTGGATGCGCACCTGGCGACGAAAGTCGAAGCCATGAATGCGCGCAACGAGAAGAAGGTGGTGCGCACCTGGTCGCGGCGCTCGACGATCATCCCCGAAATGGTGGGACACACGATCGCCGTGCATAACGGGAAGAAATTCATCCCGGTCTATGTGACCGAGAACATGGTGGGACACAAGCTGGGCGAATTCAGCTTCACCCGCCAGTTCAAGGGACACTCGATGAAGGCAGCGACCGAAGTGGCCGCGAAACCGGCCGGCATTCCGGGGGGTCCGGGAGCGATCGCTCCGTCGGCCCCGCCGGCGGCGCCGAAGGCATAAGAACAGCTTCGAGCTACGAGCTTCGGGCTACGGGCTAAAGGCAAACAGATTATGGAATTTCGAGCGGAAGCACGATACATGCGCGTCTCGCCCCAGAAGGCGCGGCTGGTGCTGGAACTGATCAAGGGCCGGCGCGTCGAAGAAGCGCGCAACACGCTTGCGTTCACGAAAAAGCGTGTGGCCGAAACGGTGGGCAAGTTGCTGCAGTCGGCAATCGATAACGCCAATTTTCTGAGCACCGAAAAAGGGCTCGATGTCGATCTCGATAACTTGTACGTCAAGAATGCGGTGGCAAACGACGGGCCCCGCATGAAGCGGATCCGTCCCGCGCCGATGGGCCGGGCGTACCGCTACGTGCGGCGGATTGCGCACATCGAGATCGTGCTGGCGGAGCGCAACAAGAATGGCGCTCCGGTAGCCCACGTGGTCGGCGAAGAGACAAGAGCCGCGGCGCCGGCAAAGCCAAAAGCCAAGGCCAAGGCCAAGACCAAGACCAAGGCGCCGACAAAAAAGAAAGCAGTCGCGAAGAAAGCGACCGCCAAGAAATAGGAGCAACGATGGGACAGAAGGTTCATCCTTATGGTTTCCGCCTCGGCTACACCAAGCCGTGGAAGTCGCGCTGGTTTGTCGAGCGCGATTACGACAAACTGCTGCTCGAAGACGTCAAGCTGAAGGCCGAACTGAAGGACAAGCTCAAGTCGGCGGGCGTGAGCGCCGTCGAGATCGAGCGTCCGGGAAACAAGCTGCGCATCATTATCAAGACCGCGCGGCCGGGCATCATCATCGGCCGCAAGGGCGCCGAGATCGACAAGCTCAAGCAGGAACTGCAGAAGCGCACCGCGCGCGAAGTGCACGTCGATATTCAGGAAGTGCACAAGCCGGAACTCGACGCCCAACTTGTGTCGGAGTCGATTGCGCTGCAACTCGAAAAGCGCGTGGGTTTCCGCCGCGCGATGCGCAAGTCGGTGGATTCCGCGCTGCGTTTCGGATGCAAAGGGATTAAGGTTCGCGTCAGCGGACGCCTGAACGGCAACGAAATCGCGCGCTCGGAGTGGTACCTGCAAGGACGGCTGCCGCTGCACACGCTGCGTGCCGATATCGACTACGGTTTCACCGAGGCACGTACCACGTACGGTGTAATCGGCGTGAAGTGCTGGGTTTATAAAGGCGAAATTCTGCCAGCGAAGAAGCGGGAAGCGACGCCGCAACGCGAGACCACCGGCGCGTTCTGAGGGTGGATGGTAGAGACGCGGCTTGCCGCGTCTGCTGAGACGAGGCAAGGCTCGTCTCTACAGGAAAACGATTTATGTTGATGCCGAAGAAAGTGAAGTACCGCAAGCAGCAGCGCGGACGCATGACCGGGAAAGCCTGGCGCGGCTCGGAGCTCTCGTTCGGCCAGTATGGCCTGAAAGTGCTCGAGCCGGGCTGGATCACCGACCGGCAGATTGAAGCCAGCCGCGTGGCCATGACCCGTTTTGTAAAGCGCGGCGGCAAGATCTGGATCCGTCTGTTCCCGGACAAGCCGGTCACCAAGAAGCCGGCCGAAACCCGTATGGGCAAGGGCAAGGGCGCGCCGGATCACTGGGTCGCGGTCGTTCGTCCCGGCAAAATTTTGTTTGAGATGGAAGGTGTTTCCATCACCGACGCGCAGGAAGCCATGCGCCTGGCGTCCCACAAACTTCCGCTGCGTACAACGTTCGTAAAGCGCGAAGTGCTGTAAAGGATTGCAGAAGTCAGAGGCCGGGAAGGTTTTCCTGAGACCTGACAGCTGAGAACTGAGACCTGATTTATGAAAGCAGACAAGATTCGTAACTTGACCGACGCCGAGCTCCAGCACCAGGAGCGGGACTTGGCCGACCAACTCTTCAAGCTGAAGTTCCAGATGAATATGGGACAGACGGAGAGCCTGAAAAAGATTCGCGGGCTGCGCCGGGACATCGCGCGTGTGAAGACCGTCCTGCGCGAGCAGGAGCTGGCCGCCGCCCGCAAGACGGAGAAGAAATAACCATGCCGGAAACTACAGGCCAGCCGGGAAAGCACTCGGGCCGCAAGCTGCTGCTGGGCACGGTCGTCTCCAACAAGATGAAGAAGACGATCGTGGTCGAAGTCACGCGCAAGAAAGCGCATCCGCTCTACGGACGGGTGATCTCGATCCGGAAGAAGTTCTACGCGCACGACGAGAAGAATGAAGCGCACGTCGGCGACACCGTGCGTATCGAAGAATCGCGTCCGCTGTCGCGGCTGAAGCGGTGGACGTTGAAAGAGATCGTGCGCAAAACGGCCCTGGTGCCGGAGATCGCTGCCGACGTCGATGTTGTCGCGGGCCGCTAAGAGGCGAAGGGAGAAACGAACATGGCCGTAATGATGAGATCCATGCTCGAAGTCGCCGATAACTCCGGCGCGCGCAAGCTGCAGATGATTCTGCCGCTTGGCGGCGGGACCGGCCTGCGGGCCGGGCTCGGCGACGTGATCACCGCCAGCGTGAAAGAGGCTTCGCCCGACGGGCAGGTGCAGAAGGGCAAAGTGGTGAAAGCGGTCATTGTGCGCACACGCAAGGAGCATCGCCGCCGCGACGGAACGTACATCCGTTTCGATTCGAACGCAGCTGTGCTGATCAACGACGCGGGCGAGCCAGTCGGCACACGCGTATTCGGTCCAGTCGCGCGCGAATTACGCGAGAAAAAGTTTTTGAAGATTGTGTCGCTTGCGCCTGAGGTGTTGTAAGGCAGGTTCGCGGGGCAGGCACCAGAAGGATTTTGGCAATGAGAACAGTATCAACTGAACACAAGCGAGTGGATATCCGGCGCAATGACACCGTGAAGGTGATGACCGGACGGGATGCGGGCAAGGAAGGACGCGTGCTGCGCGTGCTTCCCGACGAAGCCAAGGTGCTGGTCGAGCACGTCATGACGGTGAAAAAGCATGTGCGCCCGAATCCCCAGCGCAACATCAAGGGCGGCATCGCCGAACAGGAACGCCCGATTTCGATTTCGAATGTCGCCCTGGTCTGCGCCACTTGTGGCCCGGTCCGCGTCGGACACGAAGTTCGCGGCGACCGCAAGGTGCGGATTTGCAAGAAGTGCGGGACGACGCTGGACAAGTAGCTACTAGCTTCTAGCAAGCCCATGACGGGCGTAGGCCGTGGGCGAAACAGAGAGATTTGGAAGGTGCTTACGAACCGGAGATGCCTGGATTGCTAGAAGCTAGTAGCTAGCAGCCAGTAGCTGATTCCGAAACCGTGAGAGAAGGCAGCAACGAACATGGCGAAAGAAGAACAAAAAAAGGGTAAGCCGGGCAAAGGCGACAGGCATGCCGCCGAAGAGCCCAAGGCTGGGCCGGAAGCCCCGCGGCATTCTGCAAAAGAACGTCCGCGGTTGCGCTCGCGCTTTGAGAAGGAAGTGGCTCCGGTCCTGATGAAGGAACTTGAGCTCAAGAACGCGAACGCGGTTCCGCGGCTCAACAAGATTGTCGTCAACATGGGCGTCGGCGAAGCTACGCAGAACGCGAAAGTTCTGGACCCGGCGGTCAACGAACTCGGCCAGATTACCGGACAGAAGCCGGTGGTCACGCGCGCCAAGAAGTCGATCGCGGCCTTCAAAGTTCGCGAAGGCATGCCGATCGGCGCCATGGTTACGCTGCGCGGCGACCGCATGTACGAGTTCTTCGATCGCCTGGTCAGTATCGTGCTTCCTCGGGTGCGCGATTTCCGCGGGGTCTCGACGAAATCGTTCGATGGCCGCGGCAATTACACGCTCGGCCTGCACGATCAGTTGATCTTTCCGGAGATTGATTACGCGAAAGTCGATAAGCTGAAGGGCATGAACGTCACGATCGTGACGACCGCGCGTTCCGACGATCAGGCGCGGACTCTGTTGAAGCACCTGGGCATGCCGTTTAGGGCTTAAGTCAGAAGTAAGAAGTCAGATTGCAGAAGTAAAACCGGTTGCACAAGAAGATCCGGTTTGAGCTAGAAGCTAAGAGCTAGGAGCTAGAAGCTAAGTGGCCACTACAGCAAAACGAGTCAAGGACGCGAGAAAGCCGAAGTTCTCGTCGCGCAAGCACAACCGCTGCAAGATCTGCGGACGTCCGCGGGCCTTTATCCGGAAGTTCGGCATCTGCCGTCTCTGTTTCCGGCAACTGGCGCTGCGGGGCGAGATCCCCGGGGTTTCGAAGTCGTCCTGGTAAGAACGTCGTTAGGAGTTTGTCGTTAGTCGTTCACTAACGATCGGCAAGGAACGACCGAGTAAGCAGCTGCCGCAGGTTCTCCGCTGGACGCGGAGCGAACGGGTGGCTCGAGGAGAAGCAAACGATGAGGTTGACCGATCCGGTCGCAGACATGCTGGCGCGCATCCGCAACGCGATTCGCGCGCGGCACCAGAAAGTCGACATTCCAGCTTCCAAGCTGAAGACCGAAATCGCCCGCATCCTGAAGGAAGAGGGCTATATCGCGAACTTCAAGCCGACCGAAGAAGAAGGACACAAGGTCCTGCGTGTCTACTTGAAGTATGGCAACAACAACGAGGCCGCCATCTCGAACCTGGAGCGCGTGTCGCGCCCGGGCTGCCGAGTCTACGTACGCCGCACCGAGATTCCGCGCGTGCTGGGCGGACTCGGTATCAACATCCTGACCACGCCCAAGGGCGTGATGACTGGACGCCAGGCGCGCAAGCAGGGCCTGGGCGGCGAGCTGTTGTGTGAGATCTGGTGAAGCAGCTTCGAGCTGCTAGCTGCTAGCTAGTAGCCAGAAGCTAGAGGCTAAGAGCGAATTTATGTCACGAATTGGAAAAAAACCGATCGCGATCCCGAAGGGCGTGACGGTCAAGTTCGAAGGCAACACCGTCCTGGTCCAGGGGCCCAAGGGCAAACTGGACACGCCGCTTCCCTTCGGCATCAAGATGGAGCAGAAGGACGGCAACCTGGTCGCCATCCGCGAGAACGACTCGCAGGCCGCGGTGCACGGGCTCGCCCGCGCGCTCGTTAACAACGCCGTCGAGGGCGTGACCAAGGGCTGGACCCGCGAACTCGAAATCGTCGGCATCGGCTACCGCGCCGAACTGAAAGGGAAGGGGACCGTGGTGTTCAGCCTCGGCTATTCCCACCCGATCGAGTATCCGCTGCCTACCGGCGTCGACTGCGCCGTCGATCCCAAGCAAACGCGCCTGACGCTGACCGGAATTGACCGTCAGAAAGTGGGACAGGTCGCCGCCGAAATGCGCTCGCTGCGTCCGCCCGATCCGTACAAGAACAAAGGTGTCCGCTATGTCGGCGAGCGCCTAAAGAAGAAGGTTGGTAAGACCGGAGCTAAGTAGGAAGTAAGTGTGTGGGGACGGGCGACTTCGCCCGTCCAGGCCGGGCGAAGCTCGGCAAAGGATTTTCGGCGCGCAGCGCCACCCCGGCATAGAACCCCGGGACAAAGGAAGAAACAGATGCTGACAAGAGCCTCCAAGAACCAGACGCGGCAGCGGGTGCACGATCGTATCCGCAAGAAAGTGATCGGCACGCCCGAGCGTCCGCGCTTGAACGTCTACCGGTCTTTGAATCATATCTATGTGCAGGTGATCGACGACCTCAAAGGCGTCACCGTGGCCGCGGCCTCGACCGCTGAAGGCAAGAAGGGTGAACGCGTCACCGGCGGCAATGTGGCGGCAGCGAAGACGGTCGGAAAGAAGATCGCCGAGCTCGCCAAGCAGAAGGGCATCACCAAGGTGGTGTTCGATCGTGGCGGATACATCTACCACGGCCGCATCAAGGCGCTGGCCGATGCCGCGCGCGAAGCAGGATTGCAGTTTTAGACCGAGCCACGGGCTGCTAGCTGCTAGCTACTAGCAATCGGGAAGGCGGTTTGCTAGAAGCCAGTAGCTAGAAGCTAGAAGCTGAATTAAGAAATGAGATTTCAGGATGCCAACAGTTATAAAGAAACTCGATGCGGGTGCGTACCAGTTGAAAGACCAGGTGGTCTCGATCAACCGCGTGACCAAAGTCGTCAAGGGCGGCAAGAACCTGTCGTTCGCGGCATTGGTGGTGGTCGGCGATCCTTCGGCGGCCGTGGTCGGCTACGGATCCGGCAAGGCGAAGGAAGTTCCCCAGGCCATTCGCAAGGGAATTGAGTCGGCGAAGAAGAATCTGGTCCGAATCAATCTGACCCAGACGACCGTGCCGCACACTGTTCTCGGGCGCTACGGTTCCGGCATGGTGTTGCTGAAGCCGGCTCCCGAAGGAACGGGTGTAATCGCCGGCGGCGCGGTGCGGGCGGTCATGACCTCGGCGGGCATTCAGAATGTGCTCACCAAGTCGATTGGCACCACCAATCCGCACAACGTGATCAAGGCGACGTTCGACGCGTTGAAGAAACTGAAGAACAAGGAAGACGTAGCCGCGTTGCGCGGGAAGACGGCGCAAGAACTGTAATCTCGAGCTGCTAGCTACTAGCTAGTAGCCAGAAGCTAGTAGCCAATGTAAGGAATCATAATGGCAGCGAAAACGTCAAAAGCAGCGAGCAGCACCAAGATCCACCTCAAGTGGGTGCGGTCGGCGATCTGCTCTCCGGTGAAGCACAAGAAAGTTGTCAAAGGGCTGGGATTCACCCGGCTCAACCAGATCATCGAGCGCCCCGACACTGCCGCCATCCGCGGCATGGTAAAAAAGGTGCCGCACCTGGTGGAAATCGTGAAGTAGAGATGCGACTTGTCGCGTCTCCTTGTTGGATCCTTTAAAGTCAGCCGAGACGCGGCAAGCCGCGCCTGAACGCAGGGATAGAGATTGTTATGAACCTTTCGACCATCAGAGCACCCCGCAAGGGAACGGAAAAGCGCAAGCGCGTCGGACGCGGTATGGGTTCCGGCATGGGCAAGACCTCCACGCGCGGCCACAAAGGACAGCGTTCCCGCTCCGGTTCGCGCCTGCTGCGTGGATTTGAAGGCGGCCAGATGCCGCTCCACCGCCGTATCCCCAAGCGCGGCTTCAAGAACATCTTCCGCGAAGAATACGCGGTCGTGAACCTGGACCGTCTGGCGGAACTCGGTGAGACCGAGATCACGCCTGAAGTCCTGAAGAAAGCTGGCGTCGTGCACGGCAAAAAGCCGGTCAAGATTCTGGGCAACGGCGAACTCAAATCGGCGATCACCGTGCACGCGCACAAGTTCTCGAAATCGGCAAAGGAAAAAATCACCAAAGCAGGCGGCAAGTTCGAGGTCTTGCAGTAATGCTGGAAAAGCTGGCGAACATCTTCCGGGTTCCCGACCTTCGCAAGCGGGTGCTGTTTACGCTGGGGTTGCTGGCGGTGTACCGCATCGGTGGCCACATCCCCACACCGGGCATCAACGGCGACCGCCTGGCGCAATTTTTCGAGCAGAACCGCGGCACCATGCTCGGTTTCGTCGACCTGTTCAGCGGCGGCAACCTGCGACGCCTCACGATTTTCGCGCTGGGCATCATGCCTTACATCACGGCGTCGATCATTCTTCAGTTGCTTACAGTCGTCTATGAGCCACTCGCCAAGCTGCAAAAGGAAGGCGAGATGGGCCGGAAGAAAATTACCCAGTGGACCCGGTACCTTACCGTCATTCTCAGCGCCGTGCAATCGTTCGGCATTGCGATCAGCCTCGAAAAGGCCGGCGACTTCGTCACCTATCCCGGTCCGCGTTTCATCCTGATGACCATGCTCACCCTGACCACGGGCAGCGCATTCATCATGTGGCTCGGCGAGCAGATCACCGAGCGCGGGATCGGCAACGGCATGTCGCTGCTGATCTTTGCCGGCATCGTTGTCGGTCTGCCGCGCGGGATAATCGACCTGTACGAGAAAGCCAAGACCGACGCCTGGGGAGCCTTTACCTTCCCCGCCATCATCATGCTGCTGATTCTGATGATCGCGGTGGTCGCCTTCATCGTGTTCGTCGAACGCAGCGAGCGTCGCATTCCGGTGCAGTATGCCAAACGCGTCGTGGGACGCAAAGTCATGGGCGGCCAATCGACCCACCTGCCGCTGCGCGTCAACGCCGGCGGCGTGATGCCGGTCATCTTCGCCTCTTCGATCCTGGCCTTGCCGCAGATGCTGGCTCAGCCCCTGCGCAACAACAAAGTCATCGGACCGGTGCTCGAAGCGCTGCGCTGGGGCGAGCCTCTCTACACGCTGCTCTACTGCGTGGGCATTGTTTTCTTCGCCTACTTCTATATCTCGATCGTGTTCAACCCGAACGAGGTGGCCGACAACATGCGGAAGTGGGGCGGGTTTATTCCCGGCATCCGGCCAGGCAAGCGCACCTCCGACTTCATCAACGATGTGCTCACGCGCATCACTCTAGTCGGAGCGGCCTATCTGATCATCATCTCGCTGATCCCCGAGTGGATGATTGCCGGGATCAAGCTCAACCATCTGCCGCTCTTGGGCCGGTTTTTCGAGAACCTGCCCGCCTGGGTGACGAACGGTCTGGGCGTAAACTTTTATTTTGGCGGAACGTCGCTGCTGATCGTAGTCGGCGTCGCCATGGATACGGTCACGCAGATTGAGGCGCAGCTGATCATGCGCCACTACGACGGCTTCACCCCGCGCAGCGGGCGCATTCGCGGCCGCCGCACCTGGTGACAGGCAGCACTCTGCGGTTGCGGTAGAACGAGGTTGTTTCCCTGCGGGGCGTGGAGACGCGGCTGGCCGCGTCGAGGGCGGACGACCGAAAGAAATACGAGTAAAGGGGCCATTTCGGGATGGCCGTAAAAACCGCTCGCAAGATTGGGCCGGTCGTTCTGCTGGGTCCTCCGGGAGCTGGCAAGGGGACGCAGGCCAAACGGATTGTTGAACACTACGGGATCCCGCAGATCTCCACCGGCGATCTGCTGCGGGATCACGTGCGGCGTGGAACACCGCTCGGCCTCGAAGCCAAAAGCATCATGGCGCGCGGCGAATTGGTTCCCGACGAGTTGATGTACGGCATCGTGGCCGACCGGTTGCACGAACCGGATTGCCGCAATGGTTATGTGCTGGACGGTTTTCCTCGGACCGCCGCCCAGGCGGGATGGCTCGACGCCTTCCTGGAACAAGAGATCTTTGAAAATTCGGAGAAATGTCCGCCGGTTGTGATCCAGCTGCTGGTGGATTATACTCAGTTACTGCAACGTCTTACCGGCCGGCGTTCCTGTCCCACCTGTGGGCGGCTGTACAACGTCCACTCTCAGCCACCTCGCTTCGACGAGTTGTGTGATCTGGACGGCTCGAAGCTGGTGATCCGCAATGACGACCGCCAGGAGGTCATCTCGGAGCGTTTGTCTGCTTACGAGAATATGACCAAGCCGGTCGCCGAGTATTACCGGGCAAAGGGGCGGCTGGTTCCGGCAAATGCCGATCGGACGCCTGAGGAAATCACCGCCGAACTGTTTGGCGTGATTGACGGCCACGCCGCCGTGCACGCTGCGAGCGAAATGGCAAAGCCAGAATGATGAGTTTCGGAGAAGATCGCATCGTCCGCAAATCGCCCCAAGAGATCGAAAAAATGCGGCGCAGCGGCCAGATGGTTCGCCAGATTCTGAACCATCTGAAGGGACTGGTGGCGCCGGGTGCTACCACCATGGACCTCGAGAAGGCCGCCGAAAAGATGATCGCGGACCTCGGAGCCAAGCCGGCGTTCAAGGGTTATTACGGTTATCCGTGCGTGCTCTGCACGTCGATCAATGAAGAGATCGTGCACGGTATCCCGTCGGAAAAGCGCGTGATGAAAGCCGGCGACATAGTCTCCATCGATTGCGGAGTCGTATTCGATGGCTACTACGGAGACGCCGCCATCACGGTGCCCGTGGGCGAGACGGTGACCGCGGAACTGAAAAAGCTGCTCGAAGTAACGGAAGCGTCGCTTTACAAGGGCATCGAGCAGGTCAAGATTGGCAACACCGTCGGACACGTGGGCTCGGCGATCCAGAAGCACGTGGAAGCGAACGGCTTCAGCGTGGTACGGGAATTTGTCGGGCACGGCATCGGAACGAAGCTGCACGAAGCGCCGCAGATTCCGAACTTCGGCAAGAAAGGCCAGGGGGCCGAACTGACCGAAGGTATGGTGCTGGCGATCGAGCCGATGGTGAATTCGGGACGCCCGGAAGCCAAGGTGTTGAGCGATAAATGGACGGCCGTAACGCTCGACGGCAGTTACAGCGCGCACTTCGAACACTGCGTGGCTGTAACCAAGCAGGGGCCAATGATTTTGACCCAATAACCCAGCTATTGGCTTTTGGCTTCTAGCTAAAGGCCAAGAGCTAGAAGCTAAGAGCTGGTTTCAGGAGGGGAATGAGTAAAGAGGACGCGATTGAAGTGATGGCAGTGGTGGTTGAGCCCCTGCCCAATGCCATGTTCCGGGTGGAACTTGAAAACAAACACCAGGTCCTGGCGCACGTCTCGGGCAAGATGCGGAAGAACTTCATTCGGATTCTGCCGGGAGACAAAGTCGCAGTCGAACTTTCCCCCTACGACCTGAATCGCGGCCGGATTGTGTACAGGTATAAATAATCTTTACTGTTGTCATCCTGACCCTGAGCAAAGTCGAAGGGGAAGGATCTCTACCGCTGAGAACTGACAACTGGGAACTGAGATCTGATTTATGAAGGTAAGAGCATCGGTAAAGAAAATTTGCGACAAGTGCAAGATCATCCACCGCAAGGGTGTGGTGCGGGTGATTTGCGAGAACTCGAAGCACAAGCAGCGTCAAGGCTGATTAGAGAGGAACTATGGCTCGTATTGCTGGCGTCGATCTTCCGCGCAACAAGCACGCGAATATCGCGCTCACTTACATTTACGGCATCGGCAACTCGCGCGCCGCGCGCATTCTCGACGAAGCGAAAGTCGATCCGATGAAGAAAGTCCAGGACCTGGGCGAAGACGAAGTCAACCGCATCCGCCAGGTCATCGAGGGCGAAGGCGGGGTCGAAGGCGACCTGCGCAAAGACGTTTCGATGAACATCAAGAGGCTCATCGAAATCGGTTCCTATCGCGGATTCCGTCATCGCCGCAACCTGCCGGTCCGCGGACAGCGTACCCACACCAATGCCCGTACCCGCAAAGGTCCGCGCAAAGGCACCGTCGCCCAGAAGAAGAAGGCGACCGCAAAAACTTAAAACCAGGTGACGGGTCACAGGTCTCAGGAAAACCTGGACCGCCGTGACCTGTGACCAGTGACCTGAGACCTAAACTATGGCAAAACCAGCAGCAGCGGGCGGCGCAGCCGTACCGGAGAAAAAAGGCAAGAAGAAGACGTTCAAGAAGAAAGAGCGCAAGCACGTCCCGCACGGACTCGTGCACGTGCAGGCGTCTTTCAACAACACGATCGTGACGTTCACCGACATGACCGGCAACGTGCTGGCATGGAAGAGTTCGGGATCGCTCGGCTTCCGTGGATCGCGCAAAGGCACTCCGTTCGCCGCGCAGCAGGCTGCCATGAACGCCGCCAATATGGCGCGCGATCACGGTGTGCGCAGCGTCGACGTGCGGGTACACAACACCGATTCCGCACAACGGCTGCCGTCCGCCGAAGCGGCGCAGAGTATAAGAAACGAGTGGTTAGTGAATGGTGGTTAGTGGTTGGCACGAAACAACAACTAACTACTATCCACTATTCACTAACCACTGATTTTCAATCGGGACGAAAGGGTCGCCACCCCGTAAACCGATTTCCATAAGGAGAAAAATGGCACGTTACACCGATGCAGTTTGCCGTCTATGCCGCCGGGAAGGCATCAAGCTCTTCCTGAAAGGCACCAAGTGCTTCAGCGACAAGTGTCCCATTGAGAAGCGCAACTACGCTCCCGGCCAGCACGGGAAAGACAAGAAGACGAAGGTTGTAGGCTACGGCCTGCAGCTGCGCGAAAAGCAGAAAGCCAAGCGCATTTACTTCACCCAGGAAGGCCAGTTCCGCAATTACTTCGAGACCGCGGTCAAGTCCCGGGGGGTGACCGGCGCGAAGCTGCTCGAACAGCTCGAACGCCGGCTCGATAACGTGGTCTTTCGTCTCGGTTTCGGAATCTCCCGCCGCCAAGCACGCCAGTTGGTGCGTCACGGACACGTGCAGGTGGATGGCCGCAAGGTCAATATCCCCTCGTACGAAGTCAGCGTCGGAGAAGAGATCGCCATCCGCGAGAGCAGCCGCAAGGTGCCGATCCTGGAAATCGCAAAGGATTTCGCCAGCCATCAGCCCACACCGGTGTGGCTCGAAATCGATCGCGACAATTACAAGGGCCGCATCATCGCCCTGCCGAAGCGGGACGACATCCAGTTGCCCGTCAATGAGCAGCTGATCGTCGAGTTGTACAGCAAGTAGAGACGGGGCTCGCCCCGTCTCGAGCCGCGGCAAGCCGCGTCTCTACAATAGGTTTTTGGCCTTTTTCGCGCCAGATCAGCCCGCTGCGGCGCCTGATCCGAACCCGGGCCGGTTCGGAGAGCCGCTGCGGAGCCACATGGCCGAGAGGAGAAACACAATGCTTTGGAAAGGTTTTCAAAAACCGAAACGGCTGGCGAGCGACGCCGGTTCCCTCACCGACAAGTACGGAATGTTCTGGGCGCAACCCTTTGAGCGCGGCTTTGGCACCACCATCGGCAACGCTCTGCGGCGCGTGCTGCTGAGCTCGATCGAAGGCGCGGCGGTCACCGCCGTAAGGATCGAAGGCGTGCTGCACGAATTCCAGTCCATCACCGGCGTCGTTGAGGACGCGACCGACATCATCCTCAACCTCAAGCAGATTCCGTTCAAGCTCTCCGGCGACGGGCCGAAGGCGATCTATCTGCGCGCCGATCAGCCGGGCGTCGTTACCAGCGGCATGATCGAGGCCGACGCCGACGTCGAAGTGCTGGACAAGGAAATCTACATCGCGACCGTCAGCGAGGGCGGCAAGCTCGACATGGAGATGCGCCTCAAGCGCGGCCGTGGCTATGTCTCCGCCGACAAGAATTTCGAAGACGATCTCGGGATCGGATTCATTCCGATTGACTCCGTGCATACGCCGGTGCGCAAGTGCAACTACACGGTGGAAGCCGCGCGTCTCGGTCAGATCACCGACTACGACAAGCTGACACTCGAAGTCTGGACCAACGGTTCGATCACGCCGGGCGACGCGCTCGGATTGGCCGCGAAGCTGGTGAAGGACCACATGAACATCTTCATTAACTTCGAGGAAGAGATTGAGACCGCTGCCGCCAGCGAAGAGCGCCGGCCGGAGATCAAGAACGAGAACCTGAACCGCTCGGTCGAAGAACTCGAGCTTTCGGTCCGCAGCTACAACTGCCTGAAGAACGCCAACATTCAGACCATCGGCGAACTGGTGCAGAAGACCGAGGCGGAGATGCTGAAGACCAAGAATTTCGGACGGAAATCGCTGAACGAGATCAAGGAGATTCTCTCCTCGATGGGCCTGAGCCTGGGCATGAAGATCGACGAGCACGGCAACGCTGTCCCCGGACCGACTTCCAACCAGGTGCTACCCGCTTCGGCATACGGCGATAACGATCTGTAAGAACAAGTAGCCGGTAGTCAGTAGTCAGTAGTCAGTGAGTTCGCGAAAACTGGCTCCTGACTACTGGCTACCGACTACTGACTACTGGAGTTTCCCATGCGTCACAAAGTTGCAGGCTACAAACTCGGCCGCACCACCAGCCATCGCCGCTCAATGCTGCGCAACATGGTTACGTCGCTGATCATGGAAGAGCGCATCGAGACCACCGTCATCAAGGCCAAAGCTGTGCGCCCGCGAGTCGAAAAGATGATTACCCTTGGCAAAAAGGGCGATCTCGCAGCCCGTCGTCAGGCGGCTGCCTACCTGATGACCGACGAAGCCGTCCGTAAGCTGTTCGATACCGTCGCCCCACGCTTCGGCGATCGCAACGGCGGATACCTTCGCATCGTCCGCACGGGATGGCAAAAAGGCGACGGCGCCGAGAAAGCTTTCATCGAACTGCTCGGTAGCGAGCAGGTGCTCGACGAAAAACGCCAGAAGCGCGCCGAAGTTCGCGCCAAGCGAGCCGAAGAAACCCGCAAGGCCATGGAAGAAGCCGAAGCCCAATCCCAGGCCAGCGGCGCAGCCGAACCGGCCGAAGGCGGCGAGAAGAAAGAAGAGTAGAGACGCGGCTCGCCGCGTCTCCAGCCTGTTCCTGAATCTCCAAGGCAATTACCAGGGGCGTCCATTTCGGATGCCCTTTGTATTTGCGGAGTTGTTTGACGAAGCCGTACTCCGTTCCGCCACAACTCCCCATTTGCCTGTTCCGCACCTGCTCCCTACAATAGAACTCATCCCGGAAATCTATGATCCATTTTCCCGTACCCGAAGCTCTCACATTCGACGACGTTCTCTTGGTCCCGGCGCGTTCTGAAGTCGTGCCCGCCGCCGCGAATACGCAGACCCAGATCTCGCGCAATATCGCCCTCAACATTCCCATCATCAGCGCCGCCATGGACACCGTCACCGAGTCGCACATGGCGATTGCGCTCGCCCAGCAGGGCGGCCTGGGCATCATTCATCGCAACCTGACGATCGACCAGCAGGCGAACGAAGTCGACAAGGTGAAGCGTTCCGAAAGCGGGATGATCGTCGATCCCGTCACCATGTCGCCGGACGCAAAAGTCTCTGACGCGCTCGAAGTGATGAAGAAGTACAAAATCTCTGGCGTGCCCATCACGCTGAAAAACGGCAAGCTCGTCGGCATCCTGACCAATCGCGACCTCCGCTTCGAGACCCGCTTCGATGTCCCCATCAGCAAGGTGATGACCAAGGACAACCTGATCACCGTCCCCGTCGGAACGACCCTCGAGCAGGCCGAAGAAATCCTGCACGAGCATCGCGTCGAAAAACTTCTCGTCGTCGACGACAAGTACAACCTGAAGGGCCTGATCACCGTTAAAGACATTCAAAAGAAGTTGAAGTATCCTGGCGCCGCCAAAGATACTCACGGACGTTTGCGGGTCAGCGCTGCGATCGGTGCCACCGGCGACTTCCTCGAGCGCGCGCAGGAATTGGCGAAAGCCAAGGTTGACGTGCTCGCCATCGACAGCGCGCACGGCCACTCCACGCTGGTGATCGAAGCGGTCAAGAAGGTCAAGTCGAAGTTGCCGGAGGTCGATCTGATCGCCGGCAACGTCGCGACCTTTGATGGCGCCTGCGAACTGGTACGCTCCGGCGTCGATGGCGTGAAAGTCGGTATCGGGCCGGGCTCGATTTGCACCACGCGCGTCGTCACTGGCGTGGGCGTTCCGCAGATTACTGCCATCGCCGAAGCTTCGCGCGCCACCCGTGACGCCGGTGTCCCCGTCATCGCGGATGGCGGCATCAAGTACTCCGGCGACATCGTGAAGGCTCTCGCCGCGGGCGCGTCCGCCGTCATGATCGGCTCCATGTTCGCCGGTACCGACGAAAGCCCGGGCGAACTGATTCTGTACCAAGGCCGCACGTTCAAATCGTATCGCGGCATGGGATCGCTCGGCGCCATGGCGCAGGGATCGAGCGAGCGCTACTTCCAGAACTCGGACGGAGATGCCTCGATCGCGATGCCCGTTATCGGCGAAGAGTCGAACCGTTTGGCCAAGCTTGTCCCCGAAGGGATTGAAGGGCGTGTGCCCTATCGCGGATCGGTAGCCATGATCGTGCACCAGATGGTGGGCGGGTTGAAATCGGGCATGGGCTATTGTGGCTGCCCAACCGTCGCCGACCTTCAACAGAAGGCACGCTTCGTGCGCATCAGCGCTTCCGGCTTGCGGGAAAGCCACGTGCACGATGTCATCATCACGCGCGAGGCCCCCAATTACGCGCTGGAGTAGGGAAGAAATCAATTTGCCCGCATCCCGCCCCAATCTCCTGCGCGCCTGGTGGCCAGCCATCGTCTGGATCGGCCTGATCACGTTTGAATCCACCGATTTCTTCTCGTCGCAGAATACCGGGAGCATGCTGTATGCGCTCCTGACGCGCCTGTTCGGCGAAATCAATTTCTACGATTTCCTTGTTTTCCATCACTACCTCCGCAAGACCGGACACGTCCTGGGCTACGGCATGCTGAGCCTGCTGATGCTACGGGGATGGTCCGCGACATTCGGCTACGTGCATGCATGGATGTGGCGCACGGCACTGCTGGCCTGGGTTGGGACCGCCTTCGTCGCCTCGATGGATGAATGGCACCAGAGTTTCATTCCGTCGCGCACCGGCAACGCCAGGGACGTTCTGCTCGATAGCGCCGCCGGACTGATCTTTCTGCTGATCGCCCACATCTGGCTGCGCCGATCCGCCACGGCTGAGCAAGCTGCCTGATTTGCGGCGAACTACAGATCCCTCCCCTTCGCCTTCGCTCAGGGTCGGGATGGCAGGAATCTCGCGAATTGAGAGTGCAGCGCAGGGTCTTGCCGTCACCACGGACTCTGTTGGATCAGCACGAGAAGGGAAGGGCACGGCACGAGTTTAGTCGTGCCATCAAGGCGTCGCGATAAACAGCGCCTTAGCGCCCGAGGTGAGCTTCCTTGCCCGCCGCTGGACGTGCCAGCAGCGCCACCGCCGACACCGCTGCAATTCCCGCCGAAAGATAAAACGGCACCGGCGCTCCATAGACCTTCCATAACTCACCGGTGATCACGCTGGCCAGCAGGGTCGTCAGGCTGGTCACGAAAAAGTAAATTCCCAGCGCGCGTCCGCGCACTTCGGGTGCCACCGTCTCCACCACCAGCGCTTTGAGCACGGGATTGGTCAGCGCGTAGAACAGTCCGTAGCAGGCCATCGTCAGCCAGATTGCCCGTCGAGACGGCGCCATCGCAAACACGAAATACACCCCCGCGAAGACAAAGTATCCGGCCGCTGCAATGGTGGAGCGTGAGAAGCGGTCGCTGAATGTTCCGGCCGGCCAGGAAAGCAGTGTGTACATGATGTTGAACACCAACCCCAGCAACGGCGCTTCCGACGCCGGAATGCCCACGTTCCCCGCCCGCAATACCAGAAACATGTCGCTCGAGTTGCCCAGTGAAAACAGCGTGACCACCCCGAGCACATAGTAAAATCCGCCCGGCAATCGGAGCCGTATGCCGGACTCTGGCAGTGTGCCCACCGCGACGGAGTTGGGTCTGGCGGGAGCGTCACTGTGCTCGTCATCGGAAACCGAAGCCGTGCCGCCCCTTCCTGCGCGATGCACCTCCCGGATGCCGAACCAGGCCACCAGCACGCATAGCGCGCCCGGCACTGCTGCTGCCCCAAACACGCCGCGCATTCCAAAGTGTCCGATCAGCGCCAGTGCCGCCAGCGGCCCGGCGATCGCGCCCGCCGAATCCATCGCCTGAATCAGCCCGTAGGCCGAGCCGATCCGTGACTGGTCCACCGATTCCGCCACCATCACATCGCGCGCAGTCCCGCGAATCCCTTTGGCGAAGCGATCGGCAAAACGAATCCCCAGGATCTGCCACCACGAAGAAACCGCTGCCAGCAAAGGCTTCACCGCGTTGGCGACGAAGTATCCGCCTACCACGATCGGCTTGCGGCGGGGAACACGGTCCGAAAGATACCCGGAGAACAATTTCGCAAACGATGCGACACTCTCCGCGAGGCCTTCGATGATCCCCAACTGCGCCGGTCCCGCGCCGAGCGACGCTAGGAACGCCGGCAGCACCCAATACGCCATCTCGCTGGCCGTGTCGTTGAGAAACGACGTCAGCCCGAAGGCATAAACATTGCGCGGAGTGGTTTGCTGTGGGGGAGGTCCCTTCGGCACGTAGTGAACATAGCATGGGACGGGCTTTAGGCTTTCGGCGCTGGGCGCTTGACTCCGAAAGCCAAGAGCCAATAGCCAAGAGCCGCTTTCCATCCGTTAGAATAGAAGTCGATGTCCGACCGCACCTTCACCCTTGACGAAGCACAGACCCTGCTTCCCATCCTCGAATCGCTTCTCAAGCAAGCGATCCAGGGCAAGAAGCTGATTGAAGAAGTGGATGCCGAACTGCAGGAGACCGCGCACCGCGTCTTCCTCAACGGCGGCACGCTGGTGAACGTGGTCCATCTGGCGCGGCGCAAGGCCGAGCGCGAGAAGGCGATTCGGCGCATCAAGGACGCAGTCGCCGAAATCGATGCCACCGGTGTGCAGGTCAAAGACCTCGATGTCGGCTTGCTCGACTTTCCTTGCCAGGTTGAGGGCGAGATCATCCTGCTCTGCTGGAAGCTGGGCGAGGAGAAAATCACGCACTGGCACAGCACCAGCGAAGGCTTTGCCGGACGCAAACCCATCGACGATCGCATCGCCAACGCCGGCAAGAAACAGAAATAGATCGGGCTTTGGGCTCTGGGCCATCGGAAGCCCGTTCTTTGCTCCAGCGCAAATACTCTTCTGAACGAGCGGGCTACGCTTTAATGGTCTGTCGGGTGCCGTCCCCTGGTTCCCGAGCCCGCATCCCCAGCGGGGCAGCGGATTGGCCGTCAGATGCGGCCGGGCGGAAAATCGCCTGCAAGTTATGCCCGTCCTCAACGTTCCTTGTGATGACCACGGCGGGACAATATGTCCGTAGTATGGGGACGACTCCAGACATGTACTAGCGGCGACCCGGGCAGGGCCGGGCATTCTGCTAAAATCAGGGTTCCGAGGCGATTCGTTATGTTGACTGGGCGCAAAATTCCGTTGACCCTTGCTTTTGCGGTGTTGGTTGTCCTGGCTTTTGGCGCCGGTTGCCATGGGTTCTTTGTGGACCCAGTGCTGACTTCGATCGCAGTGGGGCCGGCCAATCCGACCATCCCTGTGTCGACCGGAACTCCTCCGACCCCTAGTACTCAACAATTTACGGCAGTGGGCACTTTCGATGACGGCAGTACCAGCAGTACCCCGGTCACATGGTCTAGCAGCAAATCGACTACAGTTGCCAGCATTGGCTCTTCATCCGGACTCGCGACCGCCATCGACGTTGGCGAAACGACGATTACCGCTACCTCGACAAAAAACCCGACGATCGCTAACAACACCACGCTTACAGTTGTTCCGGCGAACATTACTTCCATTACCCTTTCTGGAGCGTGCGGTCAATCGGTTCAACAGGGCGTTGTGTTCGAGTTGTTGGCAAAGGATCAAAGTGGGAACGATATCAGCGGTTCTATTACCACCTGGACCTTCACTGCGCACGGAACCGGCACGACGGAGACTGGCTTTACGTTAGGTACGCCTGACGCTGGCGGGCAGCCCTTCACGGCCACACTGAACCCGCTTCCGCCGTCGTTTCCGTTTCCGTCGATGTCGTCGCGAGCTTGAAGATCGGTAGCACTACTATTTCTTCGACTGCGCTTTGCCAGCTTTCGTTCTCGCAATAGGCAGTGCGAACGATCACGTTAGACCTTCCCTGAGAAACGCTCCAACTTCCCATCCATGTGGGCACGACCCCCCGTTCGTCCTCAACCGCTCCTCCTCGCGTTATGATCATGGGTTGCCATGCCCAACATCAACTGCATAGGAATCTGCACCGGGGGCGGAGACGCTCCGGGACTGAACGCCGTCATTCGTGCGGCGGTGAAATCTGCCATCCTCAAGTACAAATGGAAGGTCATCGGCATTCCCGATGGCTTTGACGGCCTGATCTGGCCGGAGCGCTCGCACGAACTCACGCTCAAAGACGTCAGCGGCATTCTGCCGCGGGGCGGCACGATTCTCGGCACCACCAACCGCGGCGATCCTTTCCACTACAAGACCATCGAAAACGGCCAGGAAGTGGTGCGCGATATTTCCGACCAGGTGATTGCCAGCGCGAAGAAGCTCGGCATCGACGCCGTTATTTCGATTGGCGGCGACGGTTCGATGAAGATCGCGCTTGACCTGTTCAAGAAAGGCATGCCGATTGTCGGTGTGCCCAAGACCATTGACAACGATCTCTCCGCCACGGAAGTGACGTTCGGCTTCGACACCGCGCTGCACACGGCCACCGATGCGGTCGACAAGATCCACACCACCGCCGAATCGCATCATCGCGTGATGGTCGTGGAAGTCATGGGCCGCGATGCGGGTTGGATCGCGCTCGAGGCGGGCATCGCGGGCGGGGCGCACATCATTCTGATTCCGGAGATTGCCTTCAGCATTGAAAAAATCTGCCAGCACCTGGCGGCGCGCGAGAAGTACGGCAAGCGCTTCACGATCATGGTGGTGGCCGAGGGCATCAAACTGCCGCCGGAGATGAAACAAATGTCGCGGACCTTCGCGGTTGGCAACATGATTGGCGATGCCATCGGGCTGATGTCGCGCAAAGAGGTGCGGGTCAGCGTGCTGGGGCATATCCAGCGCGGCGGTTCGCCCTCGCCCTACGACCGCATTCTGGCCACGCGCTTTGGGGTGGGTGCGGTGGACCTGATTGCGGCGGGTGGCTTCGGGAAAATGGTCTGCCTCCAGCAGGAGTCCATTCGCGCGGTCATGATTGCGGACGCGGTGGGAAAAATGAAGACGGTGGATCCGGCCGGCGAGATTGTGCGCGCGGCGCGGGCGATCGGCATCAGCTTTGGGGATTGAGAGCTACGAGCCGCGAGCTACGAGCAGACAAGAACTCGCTGGTTGCTGGTCAAGATCTCACGCGGGTTGCCTCGTTGTTCTGGCAGAGTGACGAGAGGGTGCGGGCGGAATGCATGGATCCTTCGCTTCGCTCAGGATGACAGACGGTAAGGGAGTGATGAGGTGGGCAACCCGTTCGCTCGCCTTCGAATTGCTCTGCCCAAGAGCCAAGAGCCAAGAGCCAAGAGCCAAAGCCTCCGTCCCTTCGGTGCTACCCTTTTTTCTTCCTTCCCGCGCTATAGTGAAGGGTTGATCCCGTGAAGTTTCTCCCGACATTGCTGCTCCGAGTCGTTGCAGTCGCGCTCTGCGTCTCGGGCGTCGTGTTCCTTGCCGGCTGCAATCGCGGGCGCGGACGCGTGCTGGAGGTCGCGTACGTTTCGGGCGTGCAGGTCAACCTGCGCGACCGGGTGGCAGTGGCGTATGAAAAAGCCGGGGTGGTGAAGAACGGCGATCGCGTGGAGGTGCTCGATCACGACCGGCGCTTCGTCAAGGTACGGACCGCGGCGGGCGTTACGGGTTGGATGGAGCAACGGTACCTGGTCAGCCAGCAGGTGTTCGATCAGTTGCAGAGGCTGACGAAAGAGAACGCGAACGACCCCGTGCAGGGCCAGGCCACGGCGCGCAATGACACCAACCTGCACGTGGAGCCGGGCCGTGATTCCGAACATCTCTACCAGATTTCGTTGGGGGAGAAAGTGTCGCTGCTGAAGCGCGGTACAGCCCAAAAGCCAGGGGCGGTAATGGCGCCGCGTCCTGGCGCAAAAGCGGACGAGAAGAAAGAACCGGTGCCGGTGATCGAGGACTGGTGGCTGGTGCGCGACAGCCATGACCGCGTGGGGTGGGTGCTGGGGCGGATGATCGATCTCGACGTGCCGCTCGAGGTCGCGCAATACGCCGAAGGGCAACGCATTGTCGCCTTCTTCGTGTTGAATGAAGTGCAGGACGGCGATAAGAAAGTCGCACAATATCTGACCGTGGTCACCGAGCCGAAAGATGGCTTGCCGTTTGACTTCAACCAGATTCGCGTCTTCACCTGGAATGTAAAGCGTCACCGCTATGAAACGGCGTACCGCGAGCGCATGGAAGGCATATTGCCCGTGACGGTTTCCCAGGAGAACTTTGACAAAGAAGGCGTGTTGCCGGCGTTCGTGATTCGGGTGCAGGATGAAAAAGGAAATGTCGCCGAACGAAAGTACAAACTCAACACCCCGATCGTGCGGCGCATTTACGCTTCGGGAGAACAACCGGTTCATCCGTCATCGCCGAAACGAGCGGGGCGGCGCAAGCGATGACACTGTCGCATGCTAGGCCTTGGCGCTGGTGTGCCAGGCTTTAGGATTCTGATAATTTCTTGTTCATGAAGAAACCATGACCTAGAACATCACAGAATCTCTTTGAGTACATGAAAGACAAAATTGCCGCAGTGATGAACAACGAAGAGATCCGCTCTGCGCTCCAACAGGACACATAAGCAGCGGATCTTTCCAATCGAAGGCGTCCCTCGGGCGCTAATGCGTGGACAAAGTCTAAACACGTAACGGCACGCCTGCAGTCTTGCCCTTCCAAAAGCGCCAAAAATCAGAACTCTCAGCAGCCCACCATCGTGAATTCCAACCGCCCTTCTGCACGAAGGGCTCAGCTTCTACCTCAATGATCTAAGCCCACGCGCCCGAGTGTCGATAGAACTTAGGATGGCTCATCGCAGCGTTCCTGATGTTTGACGAGCCTCGCGACTTAGTCAAGGGAGAATATGCGTCGACGAACCGTCCTATTGCTATC
Source organism: Terriglobia bacterium (assembly GCA_020073015.1). GTDB lineage: Bacteria > Acidobacteriota > Terriglobia > Terriglobales > Acidobacteriaceae > Acidiflorens. The sequence goes on from JAIQFZ010000028.1 coordinate 25,634, forward strand.
GATTTGCCTATGCGCGGCTGGGTTGTCTGTGTGTGCGCAGGAATTCAGGGTCTTTGACCATCCGGTCCAAATTCACGGGTTCGCCTCGTAGGGGTTCGTCCACACGAACAACAACAACTGGCTGACCATGAACACCAGCAACGTCGGCAGTGGTGAATTCACGGATTTTGGTGCGAACGCCTCCGTGCAGGTCACCGATAAGTTTCGCATCGGGGCGCAGTTCTACGACCGCAACATTGGCGAGATCGGCAAATGGCGCCCCGCGGTGGATTGGGCGTACGGGGACTACCGCTTCAAGAACTGGCTCGGCATCCGCGGCGGCAAAATCAAAACCGCACTCGGCTTGTATAACGACACGCAGGACCTGGGTCTTCTCCAAACCTGGGCAATCCTTCCCCAGGCCATCTACCCTCTGGATTTGCGTTCATCGACGATCTCCCATTTGGGTGGCGATATCTACGGCGCACTCAAACTCCCCAAGAAACTGGGTACGCTTTCTTACACCTCCTATGCGGGAGGGCGTCCTCAGGATCCGCATGGCGGGTTTGTCTTAGCCCTGGCATCCGTCGGACTCACCATGCACAGCTATGGCGGCTGGGTGCAAGGCGAAGACCTGCGGTGGAATACACCGGTCAAGGGGTTGCTGGTCGGCGCATCGTTCATGAACCAGCACATCACAGGTGACGGCGTGCTCACCGGATCCAGTTCGGGAATCACATACTTGTCCGGCCTGTTGAAACTCCCGGTCGGATCGTTGGAACGGGAGCACTCCAAGAAGGACGACTACTACCAGTACTACGTTGAGTACGCATGGCGCGGGCTGCGGCTGGACGGCGAATATCGCAGAGAGTTTCGCGACGAGTGGGTAGGGTACTGGGAACCCAGTTCCACGACAATGGCAGTGACCTTTGATGCGATCTCGGATAGTCGAGCCTGGTACGGAGCGGCTGCCTACCGGGTATCGAAGCGACTGGAACTGGGCACTTACTATTCCCGGTTCATCGCAGATTGGAGAAAGGATCCGTCCCCGCCGACCAACCATGTGTACGACCGAGTAGCGAGTGCACGCATCGACTTGACCAATCACTGGTACGCGAAGATCGAAGGTCATTTCATGAATGGGTATGGAGCTTTCGACTCGATCCGCGGTTTCTACGGGCAACAAAACCCGAATGGCCTGAAACCCGGCACGAATGCGCTGGTTGTTAGGACCGGTTTCAACTTCTAGCCTTTGCGGGGCACACGCAAATGAAAACTGTGATGAAGAATCCGAATGGCCTCCTCGTAATCGCCAGCCTTACCATCCTGCTGTCGGCCAATGCACTCGCGGGCGACGTCAGAATCATTGCCAATCCGAGTGTCAACGCGGAAGCGATTTCCGCCAGTGAGATCAAGAGCGTCTTCCTTCAGGAACGGAATTCCCTCCACGACGGCACGCATGTGGAACCGGTGCTCTCGAAGGGAGGGCCGACTCACGAAGCGTTCTTGAGGGACTATCTCGGCAGAAACGACGATGCGTTGCAGAACTACTACCGCAGCCTGGTGTTCACGGGGAAGGGCTCGATGCCGAAGGCCCTGCACTCGGATGCAGAGGTCGTTGCCTACGTCGCGAAGACACGAGGTGCAATCGGATATGTAAGTGCCACCGCCGTTGTGGACGGGGTCAAAACCTTAGCGGTGTATCAGTCCGAAAACGACGGAGCCAGAAAGCTGATCTCCCGGGTCGAACCTGTGTATCCCGGCATTCTGCAGAGCAACCACATCGGCGGGACCGTGCGACTGAAAGTGACCATTGCCTCAAACGGCAGGGTCGAAGGCGTCGAATTGCTCGGAGGCAACCCGATTCTGGGTGAGGCTGCGATCGCTGCAGTCCAGAAATAGGTCTACGCCGGCGGCCATTCGCGAACGACGACCGAGGTTAGCATCCCTTTCGACGCCTATCGTTAGAGAGTGGCTGTGGGAGTGAGCAAAAAAAGGGAGCGGTATCACGCCGCTTACGAATAGAACTCCGCGATACTTTCCACCACCCAGCGAATTTCCGAGTCGGTCAGTTCAGGAAACATGGGTAGCGCGAGGACTTCCTGTGCAGCCTGTTCGGCGACGGGCAGGTCCCCGGCTTTCAATCCCAGATCTGCGAACACCGGCTGCAGGTGGAGCGGCAATGGATAGTAGATTTCCGTTCCGATCTTCCGGTCGGCGAGGAACTTGCGCAGGCCGTCGCGGCGCCCGGCGCGGATCACGTACTGATGGAACACATGCTTGGCTTCCGGTCGGCGAGCGAGCAATTGCACTGGCGCGTTGCCCCCTTCCAAAGTCAGCCCGGCATCCGCGAACATGCGGCCGTAGGCCGCTGCATGCTGGCGGCGGCTTTCGTTCCAGTTCGCGATGTGCCGGAGCTTCACGCGCAGCACGGCGGCCTGGATTGCGTCCATGCGCCCGTTCCAGCCAAACTCGTCGTGATAGTAGCGGCGCGGGCTGCCGTGGTTGCGCAGGCGGCGCATGTGTTCGGCCATCTCGGGATGGGTGGTGGTGACGATGCCGGCGTCTCCGTAGGCGCTGAGGTTCTTGGTGGGGTAGAAGCTGAAGGCAGCCGCCTCGCCGAGCGACCCCGCAGGACGGCCGCGCCATTCGGCGCCGATGGCTTGGGCGGCGTCTTCGACGATGGCGAGCGGGAATTCCTGGCCAATACAGGCGAAGGCATCCATGTCAGCGCACTGCCCGTAGAGATGCACGGGAAGAACGGCACTAATCTTTTCCGCCGGCTTGGCATGCAACCGCTGCTCGACCAGCGCCGGGTCGAGATTGAGCGTGCCGGGATCGACGTCCATCAAGATGGGAGTGGCCCCGGCGCGCACGACGGCGCTGGCGGAGGCGAAGAAGCTGAAGGCCGTGGTGATGACGGAGTCTCCCGGCTTGACCCCTGCGGCGACCAGCGCCAACCACAGAGCTTCCGTTCCGGAAGCGCAGCCCACGGCGGAGTCCGCTCCGGTGAGCGTGGCGATTTCACGCTCGAGCGCTTCGACCTCGGGCCCGAGGATAAAGCTCTGCGAATCGCACACGCGGGCGATCGCGGCGAGCACGTCCTCGCGAATGCTCTCGTACTGGCGGCGGAGATCGAGGAACGGAACGGACTCCGGCGTCGCGGTTCGCGGTGGCGTGGAATTGGATTTCACTCGAACGAGATTTTAGCAGGGCTTCGGAAGCAACCACAGCACAGGGGGCAGAGAGGTTCCTCAAGGCTAAGGTTTGTGCGCGGCGATCTGCGGCGGCGCCGGCCGGGGTGCAGCACCAGCCAAATGCCTCTGCCAATCCGCCATGTCGGCACGAAGCTGGCCGAGGTCGAGTGTGGGGAACGACATTTCTGCGCCGGTCAGATTCCGCAGTGCCCGGTCGAGCACCGAGCGAGCGCCGCGCAGATTGCCGCGCGACTCATGGTGGAAAGGGACGGCCAACTGTACCAGGCCCTGCAGATGTTTCTTCGCGGCAGAGGTGCGGGGCAGAGCGCGCCAGACGTCCTCGAGCGCCTCGTGCGCCTCAAAGAAACGGGCGGAGTTGAACAGCGTCAGGCCGCGTCGGACGTTGTTTTCGCGCACGGTTCTACCGGTAGGGGTTGGGTTCCTCGCTACGATTCCCCATATTCCACTTCAATCTGTTATTCCAAAAATAGTATTTTCTATACATTGTTCTAGTAAGCAGCACAAAAATAAGAAGTTATGTTGTGGTCGTTTTGGAGTGCGAGTTGCTATTCTTATGACTTTGAGCGCGCAGGACGTCACATCCCTACTAAGCCCCGGTGCTTTCTTGCGGGACACGATTCTTGGAAATGAAGGGGGAGCGGGTGGGCTTTTTGCCTTGACCGCTTCCTCTGTCTGCGGCGCTTAAGTCCGATGATACCCCGAGGAGATGACATGAGAGCAATCAAGATTTTCTTAACTGCCGCTTTGATCCTTGTGGCCAGTCTTGCCGTAGCCCAGACGGCCTCCATAGTAGGTACCGTGAGTGACGCGTCGGGGGCGGTGGTTTCGGGGGCGCAGATCACGGTTCAAAACACCGACACTGGTGCCGTTCGTACGTTGACTACAGGGGATACCGGTATCTACTCGGTGACCAATCTGCCGGTTGGCAACTACCAGATCGAAGTGAAGAGGGGAAACTTTGCGAATTACCGGCTGACCGGCATTACGCTCTCGGTGGCTCAGGTTCTGACCGCCAATGTGATTCTCAAACCCGGGCCGGTTTCCGAGGAAGTGAACGTCAGCGCGACGGATTTGCCGCCGGTTGACCTGGAGACGTCCCAGGTCAGCAATCTGGTGGACTCACGCCAGATGAAGGATCTGCCTCTGATCACCCGTGATCCCTACAGCCTGGTGCTGCTTTCGCCAGGAACCTCCCAGACCACCTCCTACCTGGGTGGTTTCACGGTGAACGGCTCGCGCGAACGAAACAACAACTTCCTGCTCGATGGTGTGGACAACAACGATACGTCGGTGCCGGGCGGGGCAAGTGGCGCTTTAAGCATCAACCCCGATTCGACAGAAGAGTTCCGCGTCATCACAAATAATTTCAATGCCGAGTATGGACGGGATACCGGGGCCATCATTGATGTCGTCACCAAAAGCGGAACGAACAGCTTCCACGGCGGAGCCTATGAATTTGGACGCTGGAACAGTTTCGGCGGGGCACGCGACTGGTTTAACCGGAAGGTTGATCCCACCTCGGGAGAACCACAGAAGATGGATCCTTACATCCGGAACCAGTTCGGGTACACGTTCGGTGGCCCGATCCGCAAGGATAAGACCTTCTTTTTTGTGAACCAGGAGTTCCAGCGCTTCCGCACGACCCTGACCAATTCCGCCACGGTTCCCACCGCCGAGTTCAAGACCGGGGTATTCAATTATCTAGGACAGCCGATCGACTTGACGGAGACCGGCGCGAACAACGCGTACGGCCTGCCGCTGGATCCGACGGCTCAGAAGATTCTCGCCCTCTACCCCACCCCAACCTCTTCCCCGGACGGCCTGACCGGTACGGTTTTCTACCCAAGTTCTTCGCGGCAGAACAGCTGGCAGGGAGTCGTGAAGGTTGATCACCACCTCACCGACAAGCACACGCTGAGCCTGCGCTACGCCTACAACGATTTCTCCGACCCAGATCCATTCCACGACGACATCTTGCCGGGGAATATGGGGGCCACGGCGGAGAAAGCGATCAGCCAGGGCGTAGTTGCGAACCTGACCTCGGTTTTCCGTCCCACGCTGATTAACAATTTCATTGTCGGGTGGAACCACATTTATGCGGCCTTCAGCTGCACCAACCGTACATTCGATGGCATCAGCCAGCTCGACCAGTTCGGCAATGGCACCGATTATTACTTGAGTCCCTTCAGCGCCATCGGCTGTACTGACCTGGTTTCCAATGGCCAGGGTCGCCGGACTGGAACCACCAGCTACACCGACACCCTCAGCTGGGTGAAGGGTGCGCACACCCTGAAGTTTGGGTTTGACTTCCGAAACGTGCGTGAGGACGGCGCCAACAGCTTCTACTCGCGCCGGCAGGTCACACTGGACGCGTACACTTATTTCGGGGGGCAGATCAGCGTAATCAACCCTCCCGCCAACGATTCCAACGCCTTGGAGGACGCCGCTTCCGCCTTGTACGGACTGGTTGCCAACGATTTCGCCGGCGAGTATTTTGACAAGACGGCGACGCGCCGGGGAACCGACAACAAGATCTTTCGCCAGCACGAGTACGACTGGTTTGGACAGGATACCTGGAAGGTACGTTCCAACCTTACTCTGACCCTGGGTTTGCGTTACCAATTAGATGGAGTACCGTACGAAGAAAACGCGAACTTCTCCAACCTGTTGACGCCGCCGGACGCCTTTCCGGTCGTGCTCTCCATTGTGGGTCCGGGAACGGGAAAACAGCTCTATCAGCCCGACCACTCGAACATCGAGCCACGGATTGGATTCTCCTGGGATCCGTGGAAGGATGGCAAGACGGCAATCCGGGGCGCGTTCGGTATCTTCCACGATCGCGTTTTCGGCAACCTCTTTGGCAACGCCCGCGGCAACCCGCCTTTCGAGCAGGACTACAACAATTACCCGGTCGAGACGATGAACAACGCGTTCGGATCTGATCAGTTTCCCACGGTCGTTCCCAATACCACGCCCTCAGCAACGATTCCTGACGGGAGCTTGCTTGCCCCGATCGTTTTCGACACCCACTTCCGCAATTCGGCCAGCAACAGCTGGAATTTCGGCATCCAGCGCGAATTGCCCGGGAACAACACTCTGGATTTGAGCTACGTGGGTTCCAAGGGAACGCACATCTATCGCCAGAGGGACGGCAACCCGCCGGATCCCGCGCTGGTGAACAGCCTGGTCGCGTACTGCAGTGTTCCGAACGACTACGACTGCACCCCCGCCACGGTTTCCGGCGGGTTCCTGTACTACGGGGCCGATTATGGATACCTCCCCTACAATGCTGTGGCTCACAATGCCCTGCTTCAGCCCTACTATCAGATATCGGCCGGGAACTCCATCTACCACTCGATGCAGGCGAAGGTTACCCACCGCCTGAGCCACGGTCTGCAGGTGCAGGGGTCGTACACCTGGGCGCATGGTATTGATGACTCCTCCGACCCGCTGGCCCCGGCCGCGGGCAACCGTACTTTCCCGCGCAACTCCCGAAACTTGGCCCAGGATCGCGGTAACTCCGACAACGATATTCGTCACATCCTGGTAATCAACTACGTCTGGGAGATGCCGTTCGGTCACGGCCGCGCCTTCATGAACACTGGCGCACTCGGCAAGATTTTCGAGGGGATGCAGTTCGCGGGCGTCACCAGCGTGCAGGGTGGCCATCCTTTCCAAGTCCGTTGTAGCCTGGACACCCAGAGAACGGGCATTGCGTCCTGGTGCGATCAGACGGGCGATCCGTATGCCGCTGGCGCTACCTCAGTCGATCACAAGGTGTACTTTGGAAATCCTGGAGCGTTCACCAACCCTCCTTACGGCCGGGCAGGAAACGTCGCCCGCAACCAGTTCTACGGACCGGGCTACGTCAACTTCGACCTGGTTTTCGCGAAGAAAACAAAGCTGACGGAGCGGTTCGAGCTGGAGTTGCGTGTGGAGGGTTACAACATCTTTAACCATCCCCACTTCAGCCAGCCCGATAACGGGCAGACCGATCCAACATTTGGTTTGATCAGTTCGACCTACACCCGGCCGGATGCCACCACTTCGGCGCGGCAAATGCAGGCGGCGCTCAAGCTCAACTTCTGACCTGGTTCCTTTTCGACGAGTTCGACCGCCCGCGGACATCCCGCGGGCGGCTTTTCTTTTGCAATCGTCTGTGAGACCGTTGAACAAGGGGCCGTTTTAGCGGGCTAAAAAGGCAGGGTTAACATGCGTATTTCGAAGGCTCTGGTTGGTCATGCTTCGGTTATCTTTTTCTTCCTTGGAAGCACGCTTTCACCTCTAGCGTACGCAGGCGATTCGGCGCCGAAGGCGGCGGAGTTAGTGGCCCGGCACCTCGATGCCATCGGGTCGGCGGACGCACGCTCGGCCGCCAAGACACGCGTGGTGCAAGGTTCAGCAACTTATAACGTTGTGGTGGGTGGAGGCGGCCGAATCGAAGGTAAGACTGGCCTCGTGAGTGAAGGTCGCAAAATGCGGTTCTTGATGAGGTTCCCTCAAGCCGACTACCGGGGAGAGAACGTCGCGTTTAATGGCGACTCAGTCGGCGTGGCCTTCGCCAATTCTAGCCAGAGCCGCTCCCCGTTCGCCTCATTCCTGACGTCCCAGGACGTCATCGTGCGAGACGGCCTGCTGGGAGGCGTCCTCTCGACTGGCTGGGGGCTCTTGAGCGTGGCCGATCCCAATCCAAAGCTTACGGTGGAAGGTGTGAAGAAGGTGGACGGGCGTCCCGCCTACCAGGTGCACTATGAACCGCACAAGCACAGCGAAGTTCAGATCATGCTTTACTTCGACTGCGAGACCTTCCGCCACGTCAAGACCGTGTACTCCACTTCAATTGCAAACAACGTGGGCGCGAGCATTGTCGAAACCTCCAAGCTGCTCCCCGAGCGCAACACCCTCGAAGAACGGTTCAGCGAGTTCAAGACCGTCGACGGGTTGACCCTGCCCACTCATTGGAATATCCAGTTCACACGGGAACTGCCGAACGGCAGCACCACGATTTCCGAATGGGATTTGAAGGAAGACCAGATCACCAATAACATGGGACTCGACCCCCGAAATTTCGAACTCAAGTGAGAAGGTAATACCTTTGCCGCAACGCTGAAAGGGTCTAACCCAAGGCTAAATCCGAGCTGACCTTACTTTCCACGCTCCACGTACAGCTTTGTTGTTCTCAGGCGCGCCCCGAGCCAGGCTGTGCTGGCCAGCATTCCGCACCATCCCATGAGGCGGACGATCGCGGCGATCCTGGTGTCATAGGGCAGAAGTCCGAGACTCGAAAAAATCGTGTTCCAGTCGTGCTCGACGTAATCGGAGTCACCGGTGGTCACCAGGGGCAAAGACATGGCGCGGGCGTCGGCCATGTAGGTGGCGGTATACAGCCAGTTCTCGAAGAAGAAAAACATGCAGAACACGAAGGCTGCGGGCTGACGTTCGTGGAAGAAATACGCTGCCAGTAGCAGCGGGACCAGCCACTGCAGAATCGTTCCTCCCCATAGGCCGAGCGCTGGCCCGAACCATCCGAAAAGCATGTGGCCGCCTTCGTGGACAACGAGGTTGGCGGAGTCGATGAACAGGAAGCCGCCCTGCATGCGGAATGTATAGATCAGGAATAGGGCGTAGAAGACGAGCCAGGCCAGGACGGCCGGGCGCGAGACGGGACGCCATTCTTGCCGGGTACCGGACCATTCCACGATTGAGTGCAGGTACTCGCGCATGCTGGAATCAATTGTAGAAAGGGTGGTCGGCCGGGGGCGAGATTACGGCGGTGCACCCGTCTGGGAGAAGTGCAAACTGCCCGCTGGACAGGCGAGGACGCCCGTCCCTCCATCGGCTTTGCCCCGCTGGACGGCCGAGGGCGGCCGTCCCTACGTGAGCCGGGCGACGCACTCAGTTTGATTTCTTCTCGGAGCCTTCTACCGCGGTCGCCGTTTCTTCTTTCAGATAGCCTGGGGCCAGCGTGCCTTTCTTTTTCGCGATCTCGAGCAGCGTGGGATAGAACTGCACAAATGTTGTATCGACGGCGCCGTGCTGCTCGTGGCAGGAGTAACACACGGCCTCTTTCGGAATCTGCTTGGAAGGCTTGCCTTCGTCATAACCGAAGAAGGCCCATTTGCCGGGGAAGCGCGACTCGTCCTTGACGTGGACGGACCGCATCATGACGTCGTTGGTCTGGTAGTGTCCGGCCTTGTTGATCGAGCCCTTGCTGGTAGCCATGCGTCCTTCCAGCACGACCATCGTTTTGTCGGGCCAGGTGCCGGTCGCGACGAAAGCTTTGTAGGCCTCGGGATTGACGAAGACATTGTCGAACATGGAGTGTCCGGCCATGGCGATATCCGGGTTGTAGTCCATATCCATGCCCGTGGTCAGGTAGATCCATTCGCGATAGTTCGCGGGGAACACGAGCCGGCCGTCCGCCGTATAAACAGGTGCAGTGGAGTTGTTGGGCGCGGTTTTGGGGGTGTCCTGGGCCATCAGCAGGGCAGTAAGGCATAGCAAGAATGAAAAGCGCAACATGGAATTGTCTCCTCGGGGGCCCACATCCTGTGCGACGCAGCGTAGAGGCTGCTGGTTGCCTTTTTTCTAGACGCATCCTCCCGGTGTTCGTTAGCAGCTATTTCCCGAACATTGGATAGTGGCTGGCCGCTCCCATCAGGAAAAGCATCGGGAACGACAGGAAGAAATTCGTGCGCGAGCTGAGAAACGCCTGGCGCGCGAGATATTTCGCTTGGTCGGGCATGGACGTGCCGTTGGCGGCGTTCTCGGCTGTCCAGCGGATAATCTTCTTCTGCGCGCGCCAGATTACGCCCCAGACGTTGAGCATCATCATCCAGCCCATGCCACCGCCGATGCCGATGGCGAGGAGGCGATTGCTCTCCCAGCCATGATCATTGAGGCGCAGAAAGAGGCACGCGGCCACGACCACCACGATGGTGTAAATCACCGCCAGCACAGGACCTTTATTGAGCGCACCCTTGCCGGGGGTCAGGCAGGCGTATAACAGGGCCCACGCGATGGTCCAGATCACGAAAAAGCTAAGGGTTGCGGTGCCGACGGAGCCGCCGCCGTTGTGAGCATCGGAGCCTACGATACTTTGCCAATAGCCAAAGCCCATCAGCACGGTGAGTACTGATCCCCAGCGAAACCACCACAACGCGCGCGACATCAGGCTGGGCAGGATCTTGCCCTTGGTCGCCGGATCCAGTTCCTTCATAAACGGGACGTTGACCAGGTTGAAAAAATACAGCAGGCCGATCCAGGTGATGCCGGCGACAAAATGCAGCCAACGAAACAGCATCAGAAGGTTTGTTTGGAAGTCGGTGGGCAGGCTGATGAGGTTCATGGCGAGCTCCTGTTCTGAGATGGACGATTGTAGACGGACGGCGAGTGAAATGGAAACGAGCCACGCTTGAATCACCACAGAGGGCACCGAAGGAAACCGTGCGCGAAATGAGGCGTCCGCTGCGGCGAGCGCGGAATCAATTCAAACAACTATGTTGGGCCGAAAGGTTGAAAAGCTCGGAGTAACGCCGTATTGTAAGAACCGCAGGAGAAGAGCCGTAGCCAGTTGCCTCCCCAAACTGAGTGGCACGGTATCTAAAAAAAACAAGGAGATCGGCAGATGGAAACCAAGCCGGCACAACAGAACATTCAAGATTCCTTCCTCAATACGGCTCGAAAGGAACGGCACAACATCACGATTTATCTGGTCAGCGGCGTGAAGTTGACAGGCCGAATCCGATCGTTTGACAAGTATTCCGTGGTGCTCGAAACCAGTAATCAAGAGCAGCTCATCTTCAAACATGCAATCTCAACCGTGGTGATGGGGCGCGGCGCACACGGCCACGTGGAGCCCAAGCCGACGGTAGTCTCTTCCCATGCCGAGGCGGCAAGTCCGGATTCCGCTTCTGGCACGGAAGGATGAAGTGAGCTTTGCTTGCCTCGAAATGATTCCAGACTGACGGGCCGGGAGACTTCGCGGAACAAGCTCAAGCCGGTGCTGAATCCTGCCCAGAGACAGGAAGCAGCGTTCCTGGTGGGGGTGGAGTTTCGCACCAGCCGCCGTGGTGCGGGGAAAACTGCGTCCGTCTCGCTCACCGCGGGAGCGCAGGCGGCCCGGGATCACGCCACCAGTACGGCGGCCTCGTTGCCGGCGGATTCGCCGGATTTCAGTTCGGAAGAGTCGCTCGACGAACTCCGCGCACTGGCTACGAGCGCGGGCGCGCGCATCGCCGGTGAATTCATGCAGCGCCGCGACCGGCCCGATCCTGCCACCCTGATCGGCAAGGGCAAGCTGGAGGAAATTGCCGGCGCGGCCGCTTCGGTTTCCGCCGACGTCATTCTCTTCGACCACGATCTTTCGCCGTCCCAGCAGCGCAATATCGAGCGGGTGGTGAACACGCGCGTCATCGACCGGACGCAGCTCATTCTCGACATTTTCGCGAAGCACGCGCGTACGCGCGAAGGCCAAATGCAGGTTGAACTGGCGCAGCTGGAGTATCTGCTGCCGCGCCTGGCGGGACGCGGCGTGGAAATGTCGCAGCTGGGCGGCGGGATCGGCACCCGCGGACCGGGCGAAACGCAGCTCGAGACCGACCGCCGCAAGATTTACCGGCGCATCCGGCACGTGAAACAGCAAATCGAGAATGTGCGTCGCATCCGGGCGCAGCAACGGCAGCGGCGCGAGTCGGTTCCGGTGGCGACCGTCGCACTGGTTGGGTACACGAACGCGGGGAAATCAACGTTGTTCAATGCGATTACCCGGGCGGACGTGCTGGCTTCACCGCGCATGTTTGCCACGCTGGACCCGACGATTCGGGCGGCGGAATTGCCTTCGAAACGGAAGGTGCTGTTGTCGGATACGGTCGGATTCATCCGCCATCTGCCACACACGCTGGTGTCGGCGTTTCGCGCAACGCTGGAAGAGGTGCAACGCGCGGCCTTGATTCTGCAGGTGTCGGATGCGAGCAGCCCGATCTCGGCCGAGCAGGATACGCAGGTGGAGAGTGTGCTGAAAGAACTCGAAGCCGACAAGAAGCCGCGGCTTCACGTGATGAACAAGATCGATCTGCTGCCGGCAAAGCAGCGCGAGGCACTGCGGGACGACGAGCAGTCGGTTCACGTGTCGGCAGCCAAGGGAATCGGGCTGGGCGCGTTGCTGGATCGAATCGACACACTGCTTGAGGAAGACCGCCCCAGCCGCGTTCGCCTGCGCATTCCCCAGCAGGAAGGCAAGACGCTCGCGCTGCTGCAGGCGCGGGCGCGCATCTATTCCCGTCAGTACCGGGACGGACTTGTGGAACTCGAAGCAGAAGCGCCCGATTCGCTCCTGCGGAAGATGCGGGAATGGGTCGTGGAGTAGGTTCTCTAGAAAATTCTGTGGCAAGGGCCGGGCATGCATCAGAGCTGCTGCGGCCTTTTTTTGCGCTGGCATAGCCCGGAAGCAGCCCGGTTCTGCCAGGCTCGAGGATGGCGCGAAAGCTGCACTTCTCAGTGCTTCCAACGGTCCGGTGGGGCGAGCATTCCGACCCCGCTATGAACCTTGGCTGCGAGAGAAGATGTGGCGGCAAGTCCAGACTGTTCAATCGGATAGACAAGAATCGATCCCGAATCACAGCGCCGGAGTTCGGCAGCGCGTAGACTTGCCGAGCAGCCCACGTGTCAAGAAATTTCGACAGTCCAAGGGGTCTTCTGTGATCGAGAAACTGTACACGAGGTCGTCGTTCACCGCGTCCGATCTGCCCTCGTTCCGGCGTCAGGAGACCGTATTCATTCTTCTGAACATCGGTTTTCTGGCGTTGCTGCTGACGCTGCACACCATCTTCGCGTCGTATTGGGGGCGTCCCACAGTCGCCCTGATTCTGGTGGCGGGCGCGGTGCTTCTGATTAACACGGTCGAGCTGGCCTGGGTCCGAGGTCTTAAACAGCAACCGAAGTCGTGGACATTAACGCTGCTCACATGGAGTTCGATTTGCCTGAGCCTGGCAGCGGCTGGACTGCTTACCGTTCTGGTTGACCACGAAGACAGCCCTTATTTCGCGGTGGCGATCGTGCCGGTCCTGGTTGCGGCGTTTCGCCTTTCCCTGCCCGCGCTGGTGGGCGTGGTCGGGGTCGCGACGTTTCTGAATCTTGCCGAAGTGGATTATTTCTTCCGGCATCATCCTCCGGCTGATTCCGGCGAGTTCTTTGAGGCCGGGATCAATTCGCTGATTTTCGCGATTGCGGGGCTGCTGGTCTCGCTGCTGGTGAAACAGATCCGGGAGCATGAGAGCAATCTGGCCCGACACCTGCTTGAACTGAAGCAGGCGAGAGCGAAGCTTCTGGAAGAAGAGACGCTGGCGGCGGTGGGGCGGCTTTCCAGCGCGATTGCCCACGAGATTCGGAATCCGGTGGCGATGATTTCGAGTTCCCTGGCTATGGCGCGGAGATGTCCCATTGACACGGAGCAACGGGACGAGATGTGTGATATCGCCGCGCGCGAGGCGGACCGGTTGGAGAAACTGACCACCGAGTTTCTCAGCTATGCGCGGCCGCGACAGCCCGAGACCTCACCGACCGTGGTGCTCGATACGCTGGCGTATGTGGCCAGTGTGTGCCGCGCCCACGCAGTGGACCGGCAAGTAGCCATCGAGGTCGAGGCGGCGGAGTCGCTGGAAGCTGAACTGGACCCCGCGCAGATTCAGCAGGCGCTGCTGAACCTTGTGATGAATGCGGTGGATGCCTCTCCCCGCGGAGCCAAGGTCCGGCTCAAATCGGACTGGGACGGATTTTCTGAAGTGAAGGTTTGGGTGACGAACAGCGGGTCCCAGATTCCGGAGACGGTTTTGCCGCGGATCTTCGAGCCGTTTTTTACGACCAAAGCGCGCGGAACCGGGCTCGGGCTGGCGATTGCGCGGAACATCGCGCGCGCCCACGGTGGGGATCTTTCGATTTGTTCAAACCAGCCCGACAACATTTGTTTTTGCCTGCGGCTGCCGGCTGCCAAGGCCGTTGCCGACGAAGCGACAAAGGACGGAACATGGCACGAATCCTGATCGTCGATGATGAACCGCACATGCGGCGCATCCTCGCCTCCAATTTGCGTCAAGACAAACATGAGATTGCAGAAGCCGCCGGGGTCGAGGAAGCCCGTGCCACGTTGAGCGGGAACGACTTTGACGTGGTCTTCACCGACCAGAAGATGCCGGACGGCGAGGGCCTGGAAGTATTGGCGGCGGTTCGCGAGGGCAACGCGGCGATCCCGGTCATCATGTTGACCGCGATGGCCAGCATTGAACTGGCGGTGGAAAGCATGCGGCAGGGGGCCTTCGATTTCCTGACTAAGCCCTTCCAGCCGGAAGTGGTGCGTGCCGCCGCGAATCGCGCGGCCCAGCATGCCTTACTGTTGCGCGAGAATGCGCTGTTGAAGGGAGCAGTAGTTCGGCTGGAGGGCAAGTCCGATATCTATGGAGCGAGCGCAGCGATTCAGAATGTGCGCGAGACCATCAACCGAGTGGCGCCGACGAACGCGACGGTACTAATCACGGGCGAGACGGGCACGGGCAAGGAACTGGTGGCGCGGGCCCTTCATCGCAACAGCCCGCGGGCCAACAAGCCGTTTGTCGCCGTCAACTGTGCCGCCTTTACGGAAACGCTGCTGGAAAGCGAGCTGTTCGGCCACGAAAAAGGAGCCTTCACCGGCGCTGATCGCGCGCGCCAGGGTCTGTTCGAGGCGGCGCATGAGGGCACGCTGTTTCTGGACGAGGCGGGCGAGATGTCCCCGGCGGCGCAGGCCAAACTGCTGCGTATTTTGACGGACGGACAATTGCTGCGGGTCGGATCGACGAAACCTCGAACCGTGGATGTGCGTGTGCTGGTCGCAACTCACCGAAATTTGCAGCAGCGCGTGCGCGACGGCATATTCCGCGAGGATCTCTATTACCGGCTGGCGGTCGTGCCGATCCACATCCCGCCGCTGCGCGAGCGCCGCGAAGACATACCGCTGCTAGCCGAGATGTTTGCGAAACGCACGGCGACCGAGTTGAGCCTGCCCTCGCGGAAGTTGAGCCCGCAGGCGTTGCAGAGTCTGGAGCAGTACGATTTTCCTGGAAACATTCGCGAGCTGAGAAATCTGATCGAGCGCGCATATATCCTCTCGATCCGCGAAGAAATCGGGCCAGAAAATTTCCCCATGCCGCGCGCGTCCGAGCTGCCGATTGTGGTAGCGCCCAGCAACGGCCACTCAGCAGCGCAAACTTCGAGCATGCAGTTACCCGCCGAGCCCTTCGACCTGACAGGATTCCTTGAAGGCACCGAAAAAGAATTGATCTTGCGCACGCTGGCGTCGACGAATGGCGCACAAGCCGAAGCAGCCCGCCGCATGGGCCTTTCACGCAGTGCGCTGGCGTACAAGCTGAATAAGTACGGGATCCGGGCCGCCGCAGACTAGTGGAGAGCCTGGCGTCCCAGCCTGGGTGAGCGGGCGAGGCGCCCGTTCCTCCATCCTGCGCATCTGGGGTCACCAGCCCCGTGTGATCTTAGTCACCAGGGGAAGTCCTGATATCACCGCGCGCGAGCTCCAACAAAGATAGAATCAGTTAACGGGAGGGTACGAATGTCCACTACTTGGACTTCCCGTTACGCGCAACGGGCGAAGAACCTTAAAAGCTCGGCCATCCGCGAGCTCCTGAAAATTACCCAAAACCCGGACATCATTTCCTTTGCGGGAGGACTGCCCGCGCCGGAGGTGTTTCCCGCCGAACGCTTCCGCGAGGCCTGCGACCGGGTCCTGGAAAAGCAGGCGCGCCTGGCTTTGCAGTATGGCGCGACGGAAGGCTACGAGCCGCTGCGCGAGATGATCGCGCGCCACACCTCCCGGTATGGAGTGAAGGCGAAGCCGGAGAATGTTCTGCTCACGTCTGGCTCGCAGCAGGCGCTGGACTTGATCGGCAAGCTGATGATCAACCCCGGCGACCGCGTGCTGGTGGAAGCACCGACCTATCTGGGGGCGCTGCAGGCCTTCAATGTCTATGGCGCGGAATACGTCTCGGTGCCGAGCGACAACGATGGCTTGCGCTCCGACTTGCTGGAAGCTTCTCTGCGGTTGGGCCCAAAATTCATGTATGTGCTGCCCAATTTCCAGAACCCGGGCGGCACCACGCTGGCCGAGGGGCGCCGCCACGAACTGGTGCTGCTGGCCGACCGCTACGGCATCCCGATCATTGAGGACGATCCCTACGGGCAGCTGCGTTATGAAGGCGAGCACCTTACGCCGCTGATCGTGCTCGATCGCGAGAACCTCCGCCGGGATGACGGCTACTCGATCGGCAACGTGATTTATCTCAGCACATTCTCGAAGACGCTGGCGCCGGGTCTGCGGCTGGGCTGGATCGTGGCGCCGCCCGAAGTCATCAGCAAGCTGGTGCAACTCAAACAAGGCGCTGACCTGCACACTTCGACGTTTGTCCAGATGGTGGCGTTCGAAGTGGCGCGTGACAATTTTCTGGATGAGCACATTAAGCTAATCCGCCGAGTGTATGGCGAGCGGCGTGACGTGATGCTGCGCGCGATGGAGGAAAACTTTCCGCCTGAAGTCACGTGGACCCACCCGCACGGCGGCTTGTTCCTGTGGGTGACGTTGCCGGAGGGGATGGATTGCCACCAGTTGTTCGAAGCGGCGATCAAAGAAAATGTTGCGTTTGTGCCGGGAGATTCTTTCTACGCCAGCAACGGGCACGCCGACGAAGGGCGGCGTCACTTCCGGCTGAACTTCTCCAACGCGTCGCCCGAGCAAATCAGGGAAGGGATTCGGCGGCTCGGCGTGGCTATCAAGAAGCAGTGGGCAAGGCTTCACCCTGGATATGATCGCCCGGTCGATCAGCACGTGTTCGACTGAGGGGGAAGAGACGCTACGCCTTGCGAGATCGGCCACACTTCCAAAATACGGGGATATTAACAGAGCCGCATTCTGTCTTCCTTCTACGATCTCCCGAACGGCTCTTCCAGTGATGGGCTCTGCGGCGTGAACAACTCCGCGCCGTTTTCCGTGATGTGCATGTCGTCCTCCAGACGGATACCAAACTCTCCTCGGATGTAAACCCCGGGCTCATCGCTGAAGGTCATATGGGGCTGGAGTTTCAAGGGGTTCCCTCGCACTAGGTAGGGCCACTCGTGGCCATCCATGCCCATGCCATGGCCGAGGCGGTGCGTGAAGTATTTGTAGTCGGGGCCGTAGCCTGCGTCGCTGATGACTTGGCGCGCGGCGGCGTCGATGGAACCGGCTTCGGCCCTGGGTTTAGCGGCGGCTAGTGCGGCGCTCTGGGCGCGGTGCACGATGTCGAAAACCTGCTTCATCTTGTCGCTGGCTTTTCCGATTACGAACGTGCGGGTGATGTCGGAGGAATATCCCTCTGCCCTGCAGCCGCCATCGATCAGAATGATCGTGCCTTCATGGATCACCTGCGGAGTGACCGAGCCGTGCGGAAACGCGGAGAACTCTCCGAACAGTACCAGTGCATCGCCTTCGAAGCCCAATTGGCGGTGCGCTGCCTCGACCAGGTCCGCAACTTCGTGGTGGGTCATGCCGACTTTGAGCGCGCTATAGGTTGCCTGGTAGGCGGTGAGCGTGACTTTCGAAGCCAGGCGCATCAGTTCGATTTCGTGCGGGCTCTTGATCATGCGGCATCCGGCGGTGACCGGCGTCGCGCTGGTGAAAGTCGCGCCGGCGGCCGCTTTCTTCAGGCTGTCGCTGAAAACGAACTTGACGGTTTCTTCGATGCCGATCGTACCGCCGGCAATGCCGCGGTCGCTCAGTCCCTGGGTTACGCGTTCGTAAGGACTTTCATTTTCCTGCCAGATGCGAACATCAGGATGGGCGCCATCGGGCGATAGGGTAATTTGTTCCCGTGCGCGTCCTTCTTCAAATGCAGGTGCGACATAAAACGCCTCACCTTTGGCGGGCAGCACCATCGCAAAAAGGCGCTCGCCACCCCACCAGCGGATGCCGGTGAAGTAGTTGAGCGAAGTGCCCTCGGCGAGCAGGATGGCTGACAAGTTGTTCTCGCGCATGAGTTGCCGCGCTCTCTCTTGGCGCTGGCTGCGCTCGTCGAGAGTGATGGGTCTGGCTTCGTCGCGGAGAGACTTAAGTGCTGCGATCGACGGCGGGACGTGTTGATCACCTTCGGACGCTTCGGCTAGCTTTGGCAGGACTGCGCCAACACTCGCGGCGATAGAACCGGTCTTGAGGAATCGGCGACGGGAGAGCAATGGGGGCCTCCAGGAAAGAACCCTATTATAAAGACACTCGGAGGTGTGGTACTCGTCTGCCATGATCATGGCTGCAGTCGAAGAAGGGTGTCGGCGCTGGACATGGAGTGTGCCGCATTATTCCCATTCCGGAACAAAGCGCAAAATGATATCCGTTACTCATCCCAGGGCCGTAACAATTCCCCTGAATCTGTGTTTATTCAAATGAAGTCCGACGCCGAAAGCATCGCGTTGACAAATCAGCAGGAGGCCTCATGCAAAAGCGGTATTTTCATCTTCTTGTAGTTCTGGTGGTGGTTATTTTCACGTCCATGGTCTGGGCACAGCGTGGGCCGGGCAGTGGTGTGCCCCGCTACGATCCAAAGACCGAAACGACAGTCAGCGGAACCATCGAGGACATCCAGTTGCTCCCCGGGCGCCATCAGTGGACCGGAACGCATCTCATCCTGAAAACCGAATCCGGCACGATCGAGGTGCACGTAGGTCCCACGGCCTACATCGAAAAGCGTCAATTCTCGTTCACGAAAGGCGACCGCATCGAAGTTCTGGGCTCGCAGGTCAAGGTCGGGAGCAAAGACGCGCTCTTGGCACGGGAGATTACGAAGGAAGGCAAGAAACTTATTCTTCGGGATCAGGACGGCGTGCCATCGTGGTCGCGGCGGAATCGAACCAACTGATCTGAAACCAATCGCACAACAACGAGGGGAGCCGTGTGCTCCCCCTTTTCCAGATCGGCTGCGGTGCGGGAACATGCGCCGGCCTGGTTCGGTGATAACTGTGCTACAAGAAGGAGTTCAAGAGAATTTGTACTCCTCACGAAAATGGGGTACAAAAGTGTTTTCCAGACGGCAGGAGGCACGATGGCTACGTATTCCGCGGCGGCGGGACGCATGGTCCCGCACAACATGGTGACTACGCAGTTCGAACTGGATGGGTTTCGAGTCGTGCGTACGCTGGGAGTAGTCCGTGGGATAACCGTGCGCTCGCGATCCATCTTTGGAACGATCGGGGCCGGTTTACAAACACTGGTCGGCGGCAATATTACCCTGCTGACCAACCTGTGCGAGAAGACACGGGCGGAAGCATTCGATCTCATGCTGCAGCACGCCGCTGAGATTGGGGCCAACGCCGTGGTAGGCGCACGCTACGATGCCACCGAGGTGATGCAGGGCGTCACCGAAGTTCTCGCCTATGGGACGGCGGTGTTCGTGGAGCAAGCGCGGTAGACAGGGTTGATTTCTGAATCATTGATGGTTGACGGGAGGTCTGTACGAACGGTCAGAAATCAACGCCCCGACATTATTCTTTGTACAAGAAGCCCGCGACCAGGGTAGCCAGGATCGATCCTACCCACAGATCGAGCATCCACCCGAGGGGCAGCACGCGCGGGATCGGGGACCAGGCTGCCTGAGCGAAATTACCCGGGACACCGGCGCAGAAACCGACCAGCATGCCGATCTTGACAGCCGTCCTGGGCCCGGCGCCCGCGGTGGCACGGCTCCAGGCATAGAGATAGGCCAGCAGAATGGACATCACGAACACCAGCAGAATCCACTGTCCGGCAAAGAACGGATAACGCGATTCCTTCAGGAACAGTCCCTGCTTCTGCATAGCCTCGTAGAACGGCCCCAGCCGCGTGTTAATGAAAAAACTCCACGCATTCCAGACCACTCCACCCGCAATGCCGCCGAGCCATATCCGAGCCTGATTCAGCTTCATTTCGCCCCCTTGTGAACGGATGTTTCTTCCGGCACAGTGTACTCCCGGACGGCATTTTTTCTGCAGTTTTGTAGAGGGGGGAGCCTAGTTGGGAAGCAGCCGCTCCAGCGCTTGCCGGCGATCGGCAAGGCTGCGGTGCATTTGGGGACGACAAAGAGCGCGCTAAGGTGCCGTCCCGCCGGTTCGAACTCCATTGTGCCGCCCACGCGTCACGAGAAATGGTGACGGGTCTCACAGCGGGATGTCCGGTGCCGGACTAGGCTAAATTTGCGCTCGACTCGCCTGAGTCGAACGACGCCAGACTATCAAGACCTTCCGCCCGACGTTCGTGCAGGGGCCAAGGAGGAGCGTCATGCTGCTGCTGTTCTGGTTTCTTCTCTTCGTGGTTGGCACATGCCTTGTGCTGCTGATGCCGGCGCTTTGGGGCAAGCAGATCTATAACACTTATCGCGGCACCCGCACGGTGAACTGCCCAGAGACACATGCGTCGGTTGCAGTTCGCTTCCGTGCCCTGCGCGCTGCCTTTACAGGCCTGAGCGGTAAACCGAAACTGCGTCTGGCGGACTGCTCGCGCTGGCCGGTGCACGCCGACTGTGGGCAGGAATGCATCCCCGATGCCGAAAAGAGGGGGCCGATTCCGGTGGTGCGCGCCGCGTTACCGGAGAAAAACAGGATCTGTCACCTGCCGGTGTTTCTCGCGGCGGCTGCGGCTTGGGTGCTGGGCATGGCGTGGCATTCCGAGTATCTGTTCCGTCCCCTGTGGATGAATGCCACGAATCTGAGCGACCACGATACGCGGGTCGTAGCCGAGATGTGGACGCCACACCTGCTCACGGTGGCCGCTTGCCTTCTGTTCGCATACGCCGTCGGCGCGCTGCTTGCCTGGTTTGGAAAGCGCACGCTGTTCAGCGGCCTCCAGATGGCGCTCTCCCTCTGGCTGGTGGTTGTGGCTGCGATCATGATGGCGACGCGATCCGAGGTTACTGCGCAGCTGATGTGGATCGAGGGGGGCTACAGTTTCCTGGGCGCACTTCTTGTTGGAATGATCGTCGGCGGTGTTCCGCGCCGGGTGTTTGTGAAGGACAGCGAGTAGCAGTTTCTCCTGATGACGGCTGCAAGGACGAAGGACCTATGTATCTCAGAATGGTACATAGGTCCTTCGCTTCGCTCAGGATGACCGCGTAAGACTTGGAGGCGTACAGTCTCGCAATTCCGTGCTCAATCCTGCAACACGATGAGTGGGCCGGGTTCCGGACGCTGATGGAGCCCGCACTCTGTCTTGGCGAAGCCCGCCCACCGTCCCGAGCGCGGGTCTTCTCCGCTCTCGACCGGTCGTGTGCAGGGTTCGCAACCGATGCTGGGATAGCCACGATCATGCAGCGGGTTGTAAGGAAGATCGTTGCTGCGCACGTAATCCCAGACCATGTCGTTGGTCCAGTCGCAGAGCGGATTGATCTTGATCAGTCCGAACTTCGCATCCCAATCCACCTTCTGAGCATGGGTTCGATCCGGCGTTTGATCGCGGCGGATGGCGGCAATCCAGGCGTCCAGCTTAGATAGCTTTGCCCGCAGTGGCTCGACCTTTCGCATGTAGCAGCAGCGGTCCGGGCTGTGCAGCCACAACGAGGGCCCGTGCTTTTGATTCTGCTCGTCTACGGTTAACGCGGGCTTCAGGCGTTCCACTTCAATGCCATACCGGCGCTCGATCTTGGCCATGAGTTCGTACGTCTCAGGGAAGAACAGACCCGTATCAAGCGTGAATACACGGACGTCCGTGCGCAAGCGCATCGCGATGTCGATGAGTACGATTCCTTCGGGGCCAAATGCGGACGCAACCGCGATCCGCTTTCCGAAGCGGTGCAGCGACCAGTCAAGCAGTTCTTCGGCAGTCCACGATTCGGCGAATCCCTGCATGGTTCGAAGCCAGGTGCGCTCACCCATGAATCACCGCCTGATTGGCAGCCAGCCGGTAATCGTCGGTTGCAGTAGGGACCGCGGGCTGCGCAGGCAGCGGCTGGCCGTAAAGCGTCTCGAGCCGGAGCCGGTCGTGCTGTGAGAGACGGACGACGTCTCCAATGATGAGGATGGACGGTTTGGCCTGCATGGTGATCTGGGGAAGTTCGTTCAGCGTGGTCAAGATCATCTGTTGTGATGGGGTGCTGGCGCGTGACACGATCGCGACGGGCGTTTGCAAGGCGAGGCCAGCCGCCGCGAGTTTGCGTGCGGTGATGCGCGCGTCGGGGCCGGGCATGTACAGCGCGATGGTTGTGCCTGAGGCCAGAAGGGAGCGGAGATCGGGGAGAGGCCGGTCATTGTCATTGGCACTGGCGAAGTGGCCGGTCATAATGAGAAGCGACGAAGCGGTTGCGCGCCTGGTCAGCGAGATTTCCGCCGCTGCGGCCGCCGCCAGAACTGAGGTCACGCCGGGCACCACTTCGAATTCGATGCCCGCCTCGCGCAACGCCTGGATTTCTTCTCCCGAGCGGCCGAACACGAGCGGGTCGCCGCCCTTGAGGCGAACCACCTGCAGACCCTGCCGGGCGAGTTCGATCATGAGGAAGTGGATGGCCTCCTGGCGCGTGCTCTTCTGGCCGCAGCGCTTGCCCACGTCATAAATGCGAGCCTTCCTGGGTGCATGGCTCAGAATCTGAGGCGATACCAGGTCATCGTGCAGGACCGTGTCGGCCTGACGGAGGATGCGCAGCGCTTTCAGCGTGAGTAGCTCCGGATCACCGGGGCCCGCGCCAACGAGATAAACTTTGCCGTTCACAAAAGGTCCTTTCCTGTTTCGAGTAGCCGGTCGTGCTCGAATTCTGCAAACGCTTCCGGAGTGACGGATTGGTGAAGCAGACTGCGCCGCAGCTGAGGTTCGCAGCCGCTCTGGAACAACGCTGCCCGCTTCTTGCCCAGCTCTTCGAGCCAAACGCCGTAGACGGGCGGAAACTCTTCTTCGAACTGCTTGCGGACGCGCTGCGCCAGCGCGGGGCTGAGTCCGCCGGTTGAAATCGCGATCTGGAAGTGACCGCGACGCACCACCGCCGGATAGAAGAAATCGCAATGGGGCGGATCGTCGACGACGTTGCAAAGGATGCCTCGCTCCTGCGCTGCCCGGTAGATCCCGTGATTTACTGCCACCGACGAGGTGGCGGCGACTACAAGGAAGACGCCGTCGAGATCGGACGGCTCGAAGGTTCGTTGCGACCAAGCCAGCGTGCCACGGCTCGCTGCGTCCGTGACGGCAGCTGAGGCCGAAAGAGCGACCACGTGAACCCGGGCTCCGCAGTCGACGAGACTGCGAATTTTTGGCTCGCCGATACTGCCCGCTCCGACAACCAGGCAGGGGCGTCCGTCGAGCTTGAGGAACATCGGGAATAGTGGTGCGGCGCTCATTTCGATCAACCTTCCACCGCCTGCGGCACCGGAGCGGCCGGGCGATCGCGTTCCACGGGCTCGACCTGCTCCCCGGCCAGAAATTGCCGAAGCTCGGCGTCACTGTGCCGTCCGAAGAAGCGGCGGAGATTCTCGCCGGGCTCCCGGGTTGCGCGGTAGGTGCGCAAGAGGCGCTCGATGGCATCGGGCACCTGCTGCGCCGCGCAGCGGTAGCCAACCGGACGTGCAATCGTCGGAAACGAACCCACGGCTCCGCCTACGCAGAAGTAGTAAGCGTCCACGAATGAGCCGTTGACTTTGAGCTTCTTGCCTTCGAGGCCGATGTCGGCGATCCAGTGCTGGCCGCAACTGTTGGGGCAGCCAGTGACGTGCAGCTTGAAGTCCTGATCGAAGCCGGGCAGGCGGTCGTCGAGTTCTTCAGTGAGCCAGCGTGAATTTACGATCAGCAGGTTCTGCATGGCGGTGGTTCGCAGGTCACCGGAGGCATGGCGTTCGGAGAGTTCGGCTGCCGCATGTAGCTGTTCCCAACTGACGCGTCCACGCACGACTGCGGCCCCCACGAAGCACAGGCCCTCCTGTTTTTGCGAATGAATTCCGAGGTGATCGCGATAATTGTCCTGGGGCGGATGCTCGGGCTCGGCGGGATCGAGTTCAAAGCCCAGCAGGCGTTCAAGTTCGCGCTGGAAGGCTTCTGCGCTCCAGCCTTCGCGGAGGAAAAGAAACTTCAGGCGGGCGCGCTCACGATGTTCGCGCAGGGAGGTCGTCGCGCGGAAGAGTTCGGCCACTCCGCGAATCACGTCCACTACCTGAGGCCAGCGCACAAAGGCGTTGAGACGGACCGCCAGGTGAGGATCGGTCGAGAGTCCACCGCCGACCCGCAGCGAGAAGCCGGTTTCCAACTGTCCGCGAAAACTGCGCGTGATCGCCGTCAAGCCGACGTCATTGATCTCCGGATACGAGCACCAGGCGCGGCAGCCGGTGAGTGAGACTTTGAACTTGCGCGGCAGGTTATAGAACTCGGCGTTGCCCGCGAGCAGACGCGAAGCTTCCATCGCCAGCGGGGAAGGGTCGCAGATTTCGTCGGCATCGACGCCGGCCACCGGGCATCCGGTGATGTTGCGGACCACGTCGCCGCACGCGCCCAAGGTGGTAAGTCCTTGTTGTTCCAGCGTTTGGAGAACTTCGGGGAGCGATTCGGGCGTCACCCAGTGCAGTTGAATGTTTTGGCGCACGGTGATGTCGGCAACGCCGCGTCCGAAGCGCCTGGAGAGATCAGCGATGGCGCGGAGTTGAGCGGCGCGCAGGATGCCGTTCGGGATGCGGATCCGAACCATGAAGTAGGGAAGGGCTTTGCCTTCGCCGTTGTGTCCTCCCACCACCCCAGCGCCATCGCCCTGCGTGTACACACCCCACCAGCGCAGATAGGTGCCGAGCCATTCGGGTGGAATTGCCGGGAAGCCGGTGCGTGCGAACCCGCGAATTTCCTCGAGTGCGTCCCAGGGATTCTTCTCTCGCTTCAACCGTTCGACGCGTTGTGCTTTCGATTCTTTCGTCGCCATTCTGTTCCCCAAAAACAAAAACCCACCGCCATTTTCTGGCGATGGGTTTGATGTATGCCGAAACTCTAACTAAGAATTAGATCAGCAACCCCCTGCGCCAGAACACACGTTGGCGCAACAACAACAGCACATCATGGAGTTGAGCTGATTTCCCGACATCGTCCCGTTACTCTACGCGGATTTTCACTGCGGTGTCCAATCAGTAAAACAATTTGGTCGCAGCAAAATTTTGGATGAACTGGATGCCAGGCGCGATGCAGTTTCTTTCCGACGGGAGATTTCCACAGACGAGCGGAGTCAAGTGTCTGCTGCAGCGAGGCAGCAGAGGTCGAACCAAGCCTGCAAACGCAATCCCTAGTGGTCATCCAGTTGGTTAACTACAAGGCCTCGCGTTTTGCCGCTTGAGCCTCTTACGGAAGTCTCAACCTGAAACTTTCCTGTTGACAATAAACTAGTTAGGCGTAGGATGTGGACAAAAGTGGTCGAAAGTGGAGTAAGTATTAGAGGACGTGGGCAAGAACGCTAACTTTCGAGGCGCCAGTGGTTTCAGAGACTGACACCCGCAAAAAGAGGCCCAACGAACCCGGATCCACTGCTTTTGTGACCGCTTCTACCTCCCTCGTGTTGGCTGTGGTAGCAGCCGTAATTAAACGAAGCCCAGCCAAGAGCAGGACGCATGTTTCGCGGAAACCATCCAACTCGCGTGGACGAAAAAGGGCGTCTCAAGGTTCCCGCCGAATTCAAGCGGGTGATCGACGAGAAGTATGCCCAACGCTTCTATATCACGAGTCTGGATGGAAACGTTGCTCAAATTTACCCCTTCGAGGAATGGGAGCGGATCGAACAGAAGCTGGCATCGCTGTCGACCTTCAACCCGACCAAGAAGAAGTTTTTGAATCGCGTGAACTATTACGGGCAGGTCGTGGAGATGGACGGGCAGGGGCGCCTGCTGGTCCCGCAGATCCTGCGCGAGTCGGCGCAGATCCGCGGCGAAGTGGCAGTGCTCGGCAATCTGACCTACCTGGAAGTCCGGAACCTGGAAGCGTTCGGCAAGGAGATTAAAGAGCAAGCGTTCACGGATGAAGACATCAAGACGCTCGACGAATTGGGCATCTAGTGCGCACGGATTCAACAGACACCCCCGAGCGGGGTGGGCATGGAGTGGTTGGCCATGTTCCCGTTCTTTTAAAAGAAGCGATCGATTTTCTGGCCGTACAGCGTGGCGGAACTTATCTGGATGCCACGGTGGGCTTGGGCGGGCACAGTTGCGAAATCGCAAAACGCCTCGGCGCACCGGGACATTTGATTGGCTTCGATAAGGATCCGGCGGCGCTGGAACGGTCCCGCGCAAGGCTGAGTAGCGCCGGCGACTCGCCGGCCATCACGTTGATCCACGGATCATTTGCGGAAGTCGGTGAGCGAATTACTCCGGCTTCTCTCGACGGTCTGTTAGCGGATCTTGGAGTGAGCAGTTTGCAGCTCGAGGACGCGGCGCGGGGATTCAGTTTTCGGGCGGATGGACCGCTCGACATGCGGATGAATCCGATGTCGGGCGAGACCGCCGAACAAGTGGTAAACCACATCGACGAGCGCGAGCTGGCCGATGTGATTTACGAATTCGGTGAGGAAAGGAGGTCGCGGAGAATCGCCAGAGCCATTGTCCGGTCGCGGCCGATATTGACCACGAGGCAACTTGTGGACGTGATATCAGCCGCGGCCCGGCCAATGAAACATGAGCGGATTCATCCGGCGACCAGAACCTTTCAGGCTCTCCGAATTTTCGTAAACCATGAACTGGACGATCTGAAAGCACTGCTGGAGGCGGCGCCTGGCGTGCTGAAGCCGGGCGGAAGGCTGGTGGTCATCAGCTTTCACTCGCTCGAGGACCGGATCGTCAAGGATGCGCTTCGCGAAGGCGCGAAACAGGGGCTGTACCGGCTGCTGACGAAAAAGCCGGTGAGGGCCACGGAAGAAGAAATGGATCGCAATCCGCGGTCGCGCAGCGCAAAGATGCGCGCGGCCGAGAAAGTGTAGCGCGGACACTCTTGTCCGCGTAGCGCTGGCAACGAGCTTGATTTTGTCCGGAGAAACTGCCGGGCTTCCCGGTGCGGTGATTGGAAGGCGTGCCGGGTAAAAGATTTTGGTAGGGCGGCCCAAGTCCCGCAAGGACAGGTCGCAACTCTGTGGTGGAGTTTTTCCGGAGCGGCCAAGCAAAACAAAACAAGGCCGCGTCCGGAAGAAAAACAGGAACACCTAAAAATGACGTTCACGGGCACCTTGATTGAAGATCTGATCGCGACGGTGGAACGCGCCGAAGCGAAAGCGCAAGACCTCGAAATGACGGAAATCGAACCGTGGTTCGCTTCCGTTCAGGAAAACACAAACTACGATTCCAGACTCGTCGGAGTGGCATAACCTATGAGCGCCGCCGCAGCCACCGCATTTTCTCGCACCGGGCGCCAGTCCTGCTGGCTCGGAACTCCGGAGATTTATTTTCGCAAAACCATCGACAACTCACGCCTCGTAAAAGTCGAAGATCCGCGCCGGGCACGCGAGATGAAGCACTTTGGAATCGCCCTTTGCTTGCTATTCCTTCTGGTGATGGGCTACGCGCTGCAGCATTTCCGGGCCATTGAATACGGATACAAGATCGAGTCACTGCGGGCCGAGCGCGACGGGCTTACGGAAATGAACCGGGCGCTGCGCCTGGAAGAAGCGTCGCTGCGCGATCCGGAGCGCATCGACGTAATGGCCCGCAAGCTGGGTTTGCAGTCGCCGCAACCCGGCCAGGTGATCCGCATGGATGCGAGTGACGATAGCGCAACGCCGGTGATGGCCAGCGTGACGCCCGTGTCGGTGGTTTCAGCCAGGTAGCTGTGTGTGGGGCGGACACTCCTGTCTGCCGCTCTTGATTCGTATCAGGGCATCGCTTCAGCGATGCCGTTGAACGTAAGGTACACAGCCCCTTCAGGGGTTGCTTGGCGGCGGCTCTTCGGGGCCGCCGAAGTTATCTAGGAACGAAAGTGGCCGCAAACACGTCTCCCACCGGCGCGCGATTCAGGCTCTACGCCTTGTCCGGGCTGCTCTGCCTGTGGCTGCTGGCCATCTGCCTGCGGCTGGTCTACCTGCAGATTTTCTGCTATGGAGATTTTCAGCATCGCGCTCAGCACCAGCAACAGCGCAGCTTCGACCTTTCGCCGAAACGGGGAGTCATTTACGACCGGGCGGGCCGCGAGTTGGCGATGTCGATCCAGGTGGATTCGGTCTTCGCCGTCCCTACCGAGATTCCCGACCTTGCCAATACCATCAGCCTGATTACGCGCATTACACGAGATGACCCGCGTGTGGTACTGGCGGATTGCCGGGCACACAAAACTTTTTGCTGGGTCGCCCGCAAAGCCGATGCCGAAAGGGTCGAGCGGATGCGTTCGCTCAACCTGCAAGGCATCCACTTCCAGAAGGAGCCCAAACGTTTCTATCCCAAGCGCGATTTGGCGGCGCAGGTACTGGGCTATGTCGGCACTGATGATGAGGGTCTGAGCGGCATCGAGCGGCAGTTTAATGCCGAGCTTCAGGGTAAGCCCGGCAAGCTGATGATTTCCGTGGATGCGCGCAAGCGCTGGTTCGCGAGCGTCGAAAAACAGCCGGAAGCGGGCAACAATGTAGTCCTGACGATTGACCAGAACATCCAGTACGTCGCCGAGCGCGAACTGGAGCGCGCGATGGACGAAACCCACGCCATCGCCGGTACGGTGATCGTGGAAAACCCGCACACCGGCGAAGTCCTGGCTCTCGCCAACCGCCCCACTTTCAATCCCAACATCCGGAGGGAAATCCGGAACGAAGCATTGAAAGACCGCGCCGTCAGCGACGTCTACGAGCCCGGTTCGACGTTCAAGATGGTGACCATCTCGGCCGGGCTGGACGAAAAAATCACCCGTCCAGACGAAATGTTCGACTGCCAGATGGGGTCGATCGTCATCAACGGCATGCGCATCCGTGACAGCAAGGCGCACGGCGTGCTCTCGGTCGCGGATATTCTGGCGGAGTCGAGCGACGTGGGCGCGATCAAGGTTGCGTTGCGGCTGGGAGAGGATCGGCTTTACAAATACATTCGCGCCTTCGGCTTCGGCCAGCGGACCGGAATCGAGCTACCGGGCGAAACTCCGGGCTTGACCAAGCCCGTGAGCCGCTGGTCGAAAGTTTCGATCGGCGCTATTTCCATGGGGCAGGAGATCGGGATCTCGCCGCTGCAACTGATTTCGCTGGTCTCGACTATTGCCAACGACGGCGTGCGTGTTCCGCCGCGCATCGTGGCGGGGACGATTGAGCCGCAGAATACTCCGCAGAGAATCTCCTTCCAGCCGGCGGAGGGGACGCGAGTCATCTCGTCGCTGACAGCCGCACAAATGCGCCAGATGTTGCAGGGCGTTGTACTGCACGGCACGGGCCGCAAGGCGCTTCTGGAAGGCTACAGCTCGGCGGGCAAGACCGGAACCGCGCAGAAAGTAGACCCAGCCACCGGCACCTATTCGAAGACGAAATACGTCGCTTCGTTTGCTGGATTTGCTCCCATCAACAATCCGCAGATTGCCGTGGCCGTGATTCTTGATTCCGCGGTCGGCCTGCACCAGGGCGGGCAGGTGTCCGCGCCCGTGTTCCAGCGGATCATGCAACAGGTGCTCGAATACCAGCACGTACCCCACGACGTCGAGTTGCCGCCCAGCCGCCAGGTTCTGCTTGCGCGGCGCAAAGCCAGTGACGCGAATCTGGACGAGAGTTCGCCGGATCATCTGGGCGCGCCGCTGGATATGGCGGAGGCCGGCGAACCATCGAACGCGCCGGCGGCTACCAAGCCGGCCGCCATCGCGCCGCAGGTTGTACCCGCCTCGTTGACCCAGAAAGAGGCGACCGCCTTGGCGTCGGACGCGCCGTCTTCGTCCTCAAAGCCCGATGCATCACCGGCCACGAAATTGCCGGCCAGTGGAACGGTGGTCCTGGATGTTGAGGAGGGCGGCATCGCGGTCCCATCGTTCTTGGGGAAGAGTGTGCGCGCCGCCGTTGAGGCCGCCCAAGACGCCGGCCTGGATCTCGACGCGATTGGCAGCGGGACCGCCCGAGAGCAGACGCCCCTGCCCGGCTCCCATGTGGCAGCCGGATCGCGCGTCACCGTGCGATTTGGAAGATGATGGAAAAAATCACCACGGAGACACGGAGAAAATTACTTCTTGAAATCGTGCCCGCAAGCTGCTGGCCCCTTGATGAATCGGTGCACATTTTTTCTCGTTTCCTCCGTGTCCCCGTGCCTCCGTGGTAGAAATTAGATCATCGAACCGCGACGAATCCGTGAAACGCGGCTGTTTATAATCACTCCAATGACTTTCCGACAACTGCTCGAGGGTGCGGAAATCCTCTCTCAAAGCGGCAATCCTGCCGTCAAGGGAGTGGAATACGATTCCCGCCGCGTCAAGCAGGGCAGTGTTTTCGTCGCCATGAAGGGCGAATCGAGCGACGGTAATCGCTACATTGATCAGGCCATCGCAGCCGGAGCGGTCGCGATCGCTACAGATTCCGCCGTCGAGCAACCGCGCCCCGGGGTCGCATGGGCGCAAGTCCTGCATGGAAGGCGCGCACTGGCTCGGCTGAGTGCGAATTTCTACAAGCGCCCGGCCGAGCGCATCGCGAATACGGGAATCACGGGGACCAATGGCAAGAGCACCACGGCTTTTCTGATCGACTCCATTCTCCGTGCTGCCGGACGCAAGACCACGCTGGTCGGAACGATCGAATATCATGTGGCTGGAAAAATTCTTCCCGCGCCGCACACCACCCCGGAAGCGCTCGAACTGAACCGCCTGCTCGCCGACGGATTGGCCCAGGGCGTGACCGAGTCGGTGATGGAGGTTTCTTCGCACGCCCTCGACCAGCAGCGCGTCTTCGGAATTCCGTTCGATGTCGCCGTGTTTACCAACCTCACGCGCGATCATCTCGACTACCACGGCACCATGGACGACTACTTCCGCGCGAAGCAAGTGCTGTTTGAAGGCTGCGGGACCGAACCACCGCGCGTTGCCGTCATCAATATCGACGATGAATCGGGCCGACAGTTGCTGGCGGTGAATAAGAAGAGGAACTCACAAGTGATCTCATACGGATTGACTTCTGGTGATTTCCACGCCGAGTCTGTTGAGATCACCGCACGTGGCACGCGCTTTCAGATGGCAACACCGGTGGGAGTGATTGCGATATGGTCGCCACTGATCGGCAACGTGAATGTGTACAACGTTCTTGCCGCTGCGGCGGCCGGGTACGCACGCCACTGCCCGGCCGAATTCATCGCGAAAGGCGTGTTCGAACTCGCCCGCGTTCCCGGACGCTTCGAGCGCGT
Organism: Terriglobia bacterium; assembly: GCA_020073015.1. Lineage (GTDB taxonomy): Bacteria > Acidobacteriota > Terriglobia > Terriglobales > Acidobacteriaceae > Acidiflorens. Next base: position 57,136 of record JAIQFZ010000028.1, read on the forward strand.
GGACTGCGGCCAGCCCTTTACAGTCGCGGTGGACTACGCGCACACCGACGATGCGCTCCGCAACCTGACTGCTCTGGCCCGTGATTTTGTCGCTCGCGCGGGACTCAAAGGCAAAGTCATTACGCTTTTCGGTTGCGGCGGCGATCGCGATCGCACCAAGCGTCCGCTGATGGGCGATGCTGCCGGCAAAGGGAGCGATTTTGTGGTCCTGACCTCCGACAACCCGCGTTCGGAGGATCCGTTCGCCATCATGAATGACGCGCTGGTTGGACTCCAGAAGTCCGGCACGAAGTATGTGATCGAACCCGATCGCCGCAAGGCCATCTACACAGCGCTACAGCAAGCAGCGCCCGGCGACATTGTCCTCCTGGCCGGCAAAGGACACGAAAGGGTGCAGGTCGCGAAGGAAGGCACGATTCCTTTTGACGATGTGGAGGTCGCGCGCGAAACGCTGAGAGCGCTGGGGTATGACTGCGAGAACGCGGCCCGGGCCAGCGGCGCGGGGAAGACCGTATGAAGCTGTCACTGGCGCGAATCGCAGAATTCATCGCCGCCACCGGGGATTACGACGGTCGGGCAATCGCGTTAGGCTACTCGATCGACTCCCGCACGGTGCAGGCGGACGAACTGTTTTTTGCAGTCAAGGGCGAACGCTTCGACGGGCACGATTTTGTCGAACAGGCGCTGAGCGCGGGTGCCGTCGGAGCGGTGGTTCGAAAAGATCAGTGGCCGCGTTATTCGTCGCGCAAGGGCCTGCTCGCGGTCGACGATACCCTGGTTGCCCTGCAAACTCTCGCAACAGCGGTGCGAAAACTGTGGGGGAAGGCCGCCATCGGTATCACCGGCTCGATGGGCAAGACCACGACCAAAGAAGCAATGGCGCATCTGCTCTCGGTGCGGCATCGTGTGCATCGCACCAAGGGCAACTTCAACAATCATTTCGGTCTTCCGTTGGGTTTGCTGACGCTCGAGCCCGAGTATGACCTGTCGGTGATCGAGATGGGCATGTCGCATGCCGGCGAGATTGCCGCGCTGGCCCGAATCGCGCAGCCGAATGAGGGAGTGGTCACGACCGTCGCCCCCGTGCATCTGGAGTACTTTGATTCCATCGCAGGAATTGCACGCGCCAAGTACGAACTCATCGAGGCGCTTCCTCATGGCGGCACGGCTGTTTTGAACGCGGATGACGAGTACGTTTCCCAATTCGGTCGCGACTTCAAAGGCAGGGTCATTCTGTTTGGCTTGAAGGCGGCGGCCGACGTCCGCGCGGAGAATATCGAGGTGGTCGGCGCGCAAGGTACGCACTTCGATCTCGTTTGTCATGGCGTGCGGCAGCCGGTGCACAGTCCGCTGCTTGGCCAGCACAATGTGTACAACGTGCTCGCCGCGGCCGCGGTTGCCGTGGAGCACGGCATCACCGCGTCGGAAGTCGCGGCTGCCCTACCGTCTCTTCAAGCCGCCGACAAACGCGGGCAGGTCGTCCAAGTGGGTAACATCACGGTGCTGTACGATTGTTACAATTCCAGTCCGAAGGCGCTGGCGGCTGCGGTGGACACTCTGGCGGCGATGCTGGCTCGGCGCCGCATTGTGGTCGCCGGAGAGATGCTGGAACTCGGCGCGACCGGCGAGCAACTGCACCGCGACTCCGGCAGACATATCGCCGAAAAGAAGCTGGACTTTCTGCTCGGCGTGCGCGGCCTGGCGAAGGCCATGGTAGAAACAGCAGCCGGAGCCGGCATGAAAGCGGAATTCGTAGCCACGCCCGAGGACGCAGGTGAGTGGCTTGCACGGGAGGCGCGCGAGGGAGACGCAGTGCTGCTGAAAGCGTCGCGCGGCGTTAAGTTGGAGAAAGCCCTAGAAGTCTGGCAGAAGAAGTTAGCGACGGGAAGTCAAACGGCGAACGACTAGAGAAGTTCTCGGAGGCGGATTGCTCTACTGGCTGCTCTATCTGAAGCTCTACCATTACTTTCCGCCCTTCCGTATTTTTCGTTACCTCACGTTTCGCACTGCCTTCGCCAGCCTTACTGCGCTTTTCACCGGCCTGATCGTTGGTCCGATCGTGATTCGACGGCTGCGCGATTTTCAGATCGGCCAGTACATCCGCGAGGAAGGCCCGCAGGCGCATCAGAAAAAAGCCGGCACGCCCACGATGGGCGGCCTCCTGATCGCCATTGCTATCCTGGTTCCGACGCTGCTCTGGGCCGACTTGAGCAATCCCTTTGTCTGGATTGCCGTGCTTTCGACCTCGGCTTTCGCAGCGATTGGATTTGCCGACGACTACATTAAGGTCGTCCGCCGCCGCAACCTTGGTTTAACGGCGCGTGCGAAGCTCGGCTATCAAGTTGGAGCCAGCGCCCTGATTGCGATTGCTCTTGTCGCCCTGCGATATCGAGGGCAGTACTCCACTAAACTGGTTGTCCCGTTCTTCAAGCAATTCCGGCCGGACTTGTCGATCGAAACCTGGGTCCACGACCCGCATCTCTGGCCCTTGGCGTTCGTGCCCTTTGTGGCATTCGTTGTCTTTATTATTGTGAGCTCCAGTAATGCAGTCAATCTTACTGACGGCCTTGATGGGCTCGCCATTGGCTGCACGGTCATCGCCGCAGGAGCTCTCTCGGTTCTGACCTACGTCAGTGGCCACGCGACGTTTGCCACGTATCTGGACCTTCCGCGCATGCCGCAGATCGGCGAACTCACCATCTTCTGCGGCGCTATGGTTGGATCGGCCATCGGATTCCTCTGGTACAACGCGCACCCCGCGGAAGTGTTCATGGGCGACGTGGGTTCGTTGGCGCTGGGCGGTGCGATCGGAACCGTGGCCGTCATGATCAAGCAAGAACTGCTGCTGCCCTTTATTGGCGGCATCTTTGTGATCGAGGCGCTCTCGGTGATCTTGCAGGTCGGTTCCTACAAACTGCGCAAGAAGCGTATCTTCAAGATGGCGCCCATCCATCACCATTTTGAGCTGCTGGGCTGGTCGGAGTCGAAGGTGATTGTGCGCTTCTGGATTGCATCGCTGGTGTTCGCGCTGTTTGCGTTAACGACATTGAAACTACGGTGATTCTTCACCCAGAGTCACAGAGACAACAGAGGAAAAACGAAAACAAATGAAAACAAGCAATGGTTTTCTCTGTGTCTCTGTGACTCTGTGGTGAAATAGGTTTGATGGAACTCACGAACAAACGCGTCCTCGTCGTCGGTCTCGGCAAGTCCGGAGTGGCTTCCGCTCTCTTTCTGAAGTCGCGTGGCGCTCGGGTCACGGTTTCCGACTCGAAGCCCGAGGCCGAGCTCCGCAATGAAATCCTCCTGCTCTTGGAGCACGGCATCACGGTCGAAACGGGCGGCCATGGCGACCGCACTTTCCGCGGACAGGACCTGATCGTCGTGAGCCCGGGCGTGCCCTTCGATGCGCCGCAATTGGAGCAGGCACGCGCCATCGAAGAGCCGGTCATCGGCGAGCTTGAACTCGCCGCGCGGTTTCTCGCTGGTCCCATCGTCGCGATCACCGGCGCGAACGGCAAAACCACCACCACGTCACTCGCCGGAGAGATCATCGCAGCCGGGCGATTCCCGACGCTGGTTGGAGGAAACATCGGTACCCCGGCTATCACATTCGTGGATCAGGCCAAGTCGCAGACTTGGATCGTGCTCGAGGTCTCCAGTTTTCAACTGGAGACGATCGTCACCTTCCGCCCGCGCATTTCGGTGATCCTGAACATCACGCCCGATCATCTCGACCGGCACAAGACGTTTGCAAACTACGTGAACGCCAAGGCGCGTATCTTCGAGAATCAGAAGCCGGACGATTTCACCGTCCTCAACGCGGACGACGCGACGACGGCCGGGTTGGCGGATCGTACGCGGGCTCAACTCGCCTGGTTCAGCAGGACGAAAACCGTTGAGAAAGGAGCCTTCGTCCACGAGGCCCACATCTTTGTCCGCGACGGCCAGCGCGAGCGCGAGATCATGCCGCTGGCCGAAATCCCGCTGAAAGGCGCGCACAATCTGGAAAACGTCCTTGCGGGAGTTGCAATCGGCGCGCTGGTAGGCTGCGAGTCGGAGCAGATTCGCGCAGCTGTCCGGAACTTCAAGGCGGTTGAGCATCGCCTCGAATTTGTGACGAAGATCGCGGGTGTGGACTACTACAACGATTCCAAGGCCACCAACGTGGATGCGACCATCAAGGCGCTGGAGTCGTTTCCCGCCAACATCCATCTGATCCTGGGCGGCAAGGACAAGGGCAGCGACTACACGGTGCTCAACGAATTGCTGCGCCAGCGCGTGAAACGGGTGTACACCATCGGAGCCGCCGCGGCGAAAATCGAATCGCAGATTCAGGGCGCTGTGGAGGTGGATCACTCAGAGACTCTGGAGGTCGCCATCCGCCGCGCGAGTGAATCGGCCGCTGCCGGCGACGTCGTGCTTCTCGCCCCAGCCTGCGCCAGCTTCGACCAGTTCCAGAACTATGAACATCGAGGGCGCGTCTTTAAGGAAGCCGTGTATTCGCTGGCCGATGCTGCCGTGAAGTCCTGATCGTCCGAGTACTTTCGCACGAGGCGGAACCAAGAGAGTCATCCCCCACCCAAAATCCACAAGCTAAATCTCTCCGTGTCTCCGTGCCTCCGTGGTGAAATGAAATTTCCATGGCCAAGCGCGTCAGTGTCGATGGCTGGATGTTCACGGTGACCTCGATCCTCGTCTTCATTGGGTTGGTCATGGTGTTCAGCGCCTCGGCCGTGATGGCTAAAGAGCGCTTCGGGTCCGCCTACACATTCCTCTTCCGGCAACTGGCGTGGGCCGTCGCGGGATTGGTGGCGATGGTCCTCGCCATGAAGCTCGACTATCGCAAGCTGAAGCACCCGGCCGTCGTTTTCACTCTGCTGGGCGCAACCACGATCCTGCTGATTTCAGTTTTCTTCCTCGATCGCACCCACGGCACGCACCGCTGGTTTCACCTGGGGCCGGTGTCGTTTCAGCCGTCGGAGTTGGCCAAGCCCACCATCATCTTGTTTCTTGCCTGGTTTCTTGAGGCCAAAACCAAAGCGATCGACGACTGGCGCAATGCGCTGGTGCCCGCGGTGGCGCCCACTATGGTCTTCCTTGGGCTGATTGTTTTTCAGCCCGACCTGGGCACAGCGATCGCCTGCGCCGGCATCACCGCGTGCATTCTGTTCGTTGCGGGGATACGCCTACGCTACTTTGGATACGCTTTTCTGGTCTCGCTGCTGCCGCTCTACATTCTGATCTTCCACGTGGCCTACCGGCGCGACCGCATCCTGGCTTTTCTGAATCCCTATTCCGACCCGCAGGGACGCGGCTTCCACATGATTCAGTCGCTGATTGCGGTATCCACTGGCGGCGTGACGGGTCTCGGCCTGATGGAGGGCAAGCAGAAGCTTTTCTACTTGCCGGAGCCGCACACCGATTTCATTTTCGCTGTCACGGCGGAAGAACTCGGCATGGTCGGGGCGCTGGCAGTCATCATCCTATTTGCGATCTTTCTGTGGCGCGGAACTCGCGCTGCGCTCCGCACCCAGGACAACTTCGGCCGCTTCCTCGCCGTGGGAATCACGGGCATGATCGTGCTGCAGGCCTTCATCAATATTAGCGTGGTGCTCGGGATGATGCCGACCAAGGGGATCCCGCTGCCATTTGTTTCCTACGGCGGATCGTCGCTGTTCGTGACGCTCGCGTGCGTGGGCGTGCTGCTGAATATCACGAAGCAAGCCGAGTGAGAGGAACCGCGTTGATCCCCGTTTCCGGAAGCCGTCCTGGATAGTTGGCGCACAGGCCTGCTTACATTCAATTATTCTCAAACGCTCGGAAATGCGGCAGAATCTTTGTATGGAATGGCAGCCAGCAACCGTTGAGGCGGTTAGGAAGATCGTCCGAGAACATTTAGCAGAGTGCGACGCGGAGCAGGCTGCGGTATTCAAGAGATATGCTGTGGAGCCATATGTTGCGCCGATTTTTCGATACGGCGAGATGGAAAGCGTAGTTGTTGTTGCACGCAGAGGAGACGAGGTGATTTATTGGGAAGATGTTGAGGAGGGCTTTAACCTCTCCCCAACAGCGCCTGACGGGCGAATCCTTGAGCACTGGTGCAATCAGGACGAATTGCGCTTTGCGCTGAATGCATGGATAGAGGGAAGAGCACGCACCATCAGACTCGCCGGCCACACCAATTGAATAAGTGGCGGGAAATTGCCTCCCACGAAACCCTCAAGGGTGCCCCGTCCAAGCTCGGCTTGGGCGGGTTTCGTGGCACACCGACTCAAGCTTCGAGTTTGGCGGGCCTGCCGCGCCTCAACTTCCCCATCCTAACGTCGCAAAAAGCGCGACGTTAGGATGGGGCACCCTCGTCTTCCCGCCGGAGACTGTCTCAGCACTGCTCCGTGGCTCCGCTTCTCCGTGGTAGATTCTGGTGTTGGCCTGACTATGCGCATCGTCATCGCCGGCGGCGGCACGGGCGGACACGTCATCCCCGCCCTGGCCATCGCTCAGGAACTCAAGAAGCAGTTCGCCGCCGAAGTGCTCTTCATTGGCACGGCGCGCGGCATTGAAACACGGCTCGTCCCGCAAGCCGGATTTCCGCTCGAACTGATCAAGGTGGGCGCGCTGAAGAACGTCAGCCTCCTGACTCGCGCGAAAACGATGTTCGACCTGCCGCGCGCGCTCTGGACGTCAGGCCGCATGCTTTCCGATTTCGATCCCGATGTGGTGATTGGCGTGGGGGGATATGCATCCGGGCCGGCGATGCTGGCGGCCATTCGCCGCCGCATTCCGACGCTGGCTTTCGAACCCAACGTTGTTCCCGGATTTGCGAATCGCCTGGTGGCCCGCTGGGTTTCGGCTGCCGCGGTGCACTTTGAAGAAACCTGCGAATACTTTCCCCACTGCCGGGTGACGGGTGTTCCGGTGCGGCAGGCTTTTTTTGAAATTCCGCCGAGCCCGCTGCTCTCACGGCGTCCGACGCTGCTCGTCTTCGGAGGCAGTCAGGGTGCGCGTGCCATCAATCAGGCCATGATCGAATCCCTCGGCGGACTGAAGCAGAGAATTCCGGGCATCCACATCGTCCACCAGACCGGCCAGCGCGACTATGACAACGTGCTCGCGGCTTACCAGCAGTCGGGAATCTCCGGCGAAGTGCACAAGTTCATTGACGACATGCCCGGCACTTTCGCCCGTGCCGATTTGCTGGTCTGCCGTTCCGGCGCGAGCACGGTGGGCGAGATTACGGCCGCCGGCAAGCCCGCGATCTTCATACCGTTCCCCCGCGCCGCCGACGATCACCAGAACGTAAACGCCCGCGCTTTGGAGCGCGCCGGGGCCGCGGTCGTAGTGGAAGAATCGAACCTGGGAGCGGCGTATCTGGTCGATACGATTTTCGCCCTACTGGCCGATCCGCACCGTCTGCAAAGCATGTCGGCGGCGGCGAAGTCGCTGGCTCATCCCAAGGCGCTCGAAGAAATCGCGGACATGGTGAAACGATTGACAGAGCGCGAGTAAAACCTTGAACCACAGGGGTCACAGGGGCGCACAGAGGAACACAGATTTCGATTGCAAGTTCCCCTGTGCCCCTCTGTGCCCTCTGTGGTTGAGCTTTTCTCGGCGTTCTCCGCGTCGCGGCGGTGAAATGCTTTATCATCAGCCTTCGCATGTTCGCCAAGATTCAGCGCATTCATTTCGTCGGCATCGGCGGTATCGGCATGAGTGGCATTGCCGAAGTTCTGCTGAACCTGGGCTACAGGATTTCCGGTTCGGATCTGAAGAGTTCGGCAGTCACCGAGCGCCTGGCCGCTCTCGGTGCGCAGACGTTCGAGGGCCACGCGACAACCAACATCGCCGGCGCCGACGTCGTCGTCACCAGTTCAGCAATTTCCATTGACAATCCCGAAGTGGCCGAAGCCCGCCGCCTGCATATTCCCGTGATTCAGCGTGCGGAGATGCTGGCCGAGTTGATGCGCCTGAAATATGGCATCGCCATCGCCGGCATGCACGGCAAGACCACCACCACCTCGATGGTCGCCGCCGTGCTGGCTGCCGGGGGGCTCGATCCCACCGTGGTAGTCGGCGGGCGCGTGGACGCCCTCGGCTCCAATGCTCGCTTGGGCAAGTCGCAATACCTGGTTGCCGAGGCCGACGAGAGCGACCGGTCTTTCTTGAAGCTTTCCCCGATTCTCTCGGTCGTGACCAATATCGATCGCGAGCACATGGACTGCTACCGCGACATGCGCGACGTCCGCCGCACCTTTCTTGAGTTCATGGAGCGTGTGCCGTTTTACGGGCTGGTCGTGGGATGTAATGACGACCGTACTCTTCGCCGTCTGCTACCGCGAGCTCATCGCCGCGTGACTACGTACGGGACAACCCGCGGCTCCGACTTTCTGATTCGCTTGGAGAAACCGCCCCAGGGCTCGTCCGCCGACCAGCGTCCGCTCAGCCAATTCGGCGTCACCTACAAGGGAAAAGACCTGGGCGTCTTCACCCTGCATGTTCCGGGAGCGCACAACGTGCTGAACGCCACCGCTGCCATTGCCGTGGGAACCGCGCTCGACATTCCCGTCGACCAGATTCGCGCGGCGCTAGAAAGCTTCCGCGGCGTCGACCGCCGCTTTCAACTCAAGGGCAAGGCCGCAGGCGTCAGCGTGATCGACGACTACGGCCACCATCCCACCGAGATCCGGGCCACGCTCGCCGCCGCCCGCCAGTGTGGATTCCGCCGCATCCACGCCGTCTTCCAGCCGCACCGCTACACGCGTACCCGCGACCTGATGGACCAGTTCGCCACCGCCTTTGCCGATGCCGACTCGCTCATCGTCCTGGATATTTACGCCGCCAGCGAGAAGCCCATTGAAGGCATCACGGGAGAGGCGCTGGCTCGCCAGATTGCCGACAAAGGACATCGCGCCGCGGTTTATGTGCCTTCCTTTGCCGACGCGGCCACAGCGGTCGTGGCCCAAGCCCAGCCGGGCGACATGATCCTGACCCTGGGTGCGGGCAGCGTTTCGCAGCTGGGACCCATGATTCTGGGAAAGCTGGAAAAGGGGCGCTAGTCGCTGGTTTCGAGCGGTCATCTGTAGCGCCGCCGACGAGGTGCCGGCGCTCCAAGGACGTGCGACCAGCAACCACAAAGTGTCCTGTTGACCTTTTTCCCGCCCACTCGTCCAAACTGGCAAAGGCGAGGACGACGCTATGAACACGAACAAAGTCATGTATTGGCTGGTACTCGGAGTATTCGCGCTGGGGCTGCACAGCGAATACCGGAACGGAAGATTTCCTGCGATTCATCGCCTTGCGGATCATGCCGGGTCCGCGCTTTGCCGGATTGCCACCCGCGCCGAGCGCACCGTGGCGCTGGCGCGAGTTCTGACCAGTCCTCAGCCCCTCGCGGCGGACGACCTGTTAGCATCCGCCCGTGACCGGGAATTCGCGCAAGCCGAGGTGCTGCGTGATCAAGCCCGGGCGCACGCCGAACTTTTTCGGGACCAGGTTCGCGCCCAGGCCGGTCTGATTCGTGCCCAAGCCGAGCTGCAACAGTCCCAGATCGAGCAGATCCGCTGGCGCACGCAGTCGCAATTCAAGTTTGCCAACGCAACGCGGCGCCGAGTCACGTTGATCTGCCCGAAGACTGGCGCCAGAATCTCAGTCGACGCCGGACTCCCCAACGTCGAAGTCAGCGACAACTTTTAGCCTGCGGGGTTCATCTGCGGAACCAATCTCATACACGAAAGCCTTGCTGGTCGCTCGGAGTCACACGCTGTTAGGCCATTCGTGTTCCCGCCACCAAACTTTGCACTGTCTCAATCCGCGAAATCCCGTTATAGTGATTGTGCTCAGCGGTTTTCTGTCGACAACTGACCCGAACGAGTGGCGCGGAAATCAGGTTCCACTGCCGTCCAGGAAGAGTTGTACCCGCTTCCCAGCGAGGCTCCCGAGCGCGAGCCTTTCGATGACGCGCGTCTGGTCGACTTAGACGCTGATCAGGAATCGCCCTTCCTGCGGGCGCAGAAACGGGTTTCGGCGCGGCGCGGCTCCCTCCCCAAAAAGACTGCCATTCGCCTGACCTGGGTTGCCGCAGCCCTGGTTGTGCTTGCGATCCTGGCGGTCATCGGCGGCAGCCTTTACGCTTACGGCAAGCACTCCTGGCGTTTTCGCATCAATTCCAGCGACCAGATTGAAGTCTCTGGCGCACAGCACGTCGCGCACTCCCAAATCCTGGAAGTGATGGGCGGCGACATTGGTCGCAACATCTTCTTCGTTCCGCTGGCTCAACGCAAACAGCAACTCGAGCAGATTCCCTGGGTTGAATCCGCCAGTGTGATGCGCTTCGTGCCCAACCGCCTGCGTGTCGAGATTCACGAACGCACGCCCGTGGCGTTTGCCCGCATCGGCTCGCACGTCTCCCTGATCGATGCCGGTGGCACACTGATGGAACTCACTCCGGGCGGAAAGGGCAAATACTCGTTTCCAGTGATCGCCGGAATGAATGCGGGAGAGCCGCACTCCACTCGTGCGGCGCGCATGAAAAATTACAACGAACTGGTTCGCCAACTCGACTCCGATGGCGCGCACTATTCGCAGGAACTCAGCGAAGCCGATCTCACCGACACCGATGACGTGAAGATCGTGGCCGCTGATTCGAACGGCGAAGTGCTGGTGCATCTCGGCTCGGGCAACTACCTGCAGCGCTACAGGACCTACGTCACGCATGTGCAGCAGTGGCGCCAGCAGTTCAGCAAACTCGAATCGGTGGATCTACGCTACGACGGCCAGATCATCGTCAATCCTGATCTGGAAGGGATGCCGCGCCAGCCGGCCTTGACTCCGGCGGCTGCCAAGGCAGCGATCGCTGCCGGTGTGAAACAGGCAGCCATTGTGAACTATGAGAAATACGTGACGCATCCGCCGCCACCCGGCCCCGCGAAGGCCGCCAAGGCTGCCAAGGCTGCTCAAAAACCGCCTGCGAAGCGCGCCTTAAAGAAGGTTGCTCACAAGTGGCAAAGGGCGACTGGGAAACCGGCAGCCGCAGCTGCCACGAAGAATCATCCAACGCCCGCGCGCAAGGCCGCACCCCAGCCTGCTGTTCCAACTCCGAAGCTGGCGGCAAAGAAGGCTTCGCCTCATCCGCCTTCACCAACGCCTGCCGCCTCGACGACAGGCCAAAAGAAACCCAGTGCCGCGATTCCCAAGGAGACTGCGCAGAACTGACATGCCGAGCCATCCGCCCAACTTCATCACCGCGATCGACGTAGGCAGCTCCAAGACCACGGTCCTGGTTGCCGAACTCAGCGACAACGGACTGCGCTATCGCGGGCACGGCATCAGTGTGTCTCGCGGCCTGCGCAAGGGCGTGATCTCGGAACTCGACAAAGCCGTCAGCAGCATCCAGAAGGCGGTCGAGAAGGCGGAAGACGTCGCAGGAATTCCCGTGGAACGTGCGATGGTGGGCATTGCCGGGGCGCATATTCGGGGCGTGAACAGCCACGGCGGCATCGCTTTCAGCGCCCGTTCCCGCGAAATCGGACGCGACGAAATCCGTCAAGCGGTGGACAAGGCGCGCACCATCCCTCTGCCCGCCGACCGCGAAATTCTTCACCTGCTGCCCCAGGAATTCATTCTCGACGATCAGCCGGGGGTGCAGGATCCCACCGGCATGATGGCGGCTCGGCTTGAAGTCCGCGTGCACATCGTGACCGCCTCTGCGAGTGCCACGCAGAACGTCATTACCGCGGTGAACAAAGCAGGCGTCCACGTCGACGATACAATTTTTGAGCCGCTGGCTTGCGCCGATTCGGTATTGCGGTCGGATGAGCGCGACCTCGGCGTGTGCCTTGCGGATCTGGGCGCTGGTTCCTGCGATCTAATTGTTTTCCAGCAGGGCGCAGTCGCGCACACTGCCGTCATTCCGATCGGTGGCGACCACTTCACCAGCGACCTTTCGGTCGGGATGTGCACGGCCCTCTCGGAAGCGGAATCCCTTAAGAAGAACTTCGGCAATGCGGTCGTGACCCTCATTCCCGAGGGCAACGAGGTCGAAGTGCCGTCGGTGGGCGATCGCCCCTCGCGCATGATGCCGCAGCGCATGGTGGGAGAAATTCTCGAGCCGCGCGCCCGCGAACTGTTTGAACTCCTGCGTGAAAACCTGCGCCACGCCGGCGTTTTCGACCACTGCATTGCCGGATTCGTCCTCAGCGGCGGCGCCTCGCGACTGCCCGGAATTCTGGATGTGGCCGAATCGGTCCTGCGCAAAGCGGCGCGTTTTGCATTTCCAACGCCCATGGCGAGGATGCCGGCGCTTCTGGCGGAACCGGAGTTTGCGACCGTGCTCGGCATGGTGTACTACGGCCACCGAGCCCGCCTGGCGCGTGGCTTGCAAGAGCCAGGCTTCGGTTCGCGCATGAAAGCACTGTTCGCAAAGAAAGGCGCGTGACCGTGTAGCGCGGACATTCCTGTCCGCGAAACTGGGAACTGGGAACTGAGAACTCAGAACCGGGAACTGAGAACTGATCTTTACGAGGTGTTCAAATGATCGAAGACAACGGACTCCGCATCTGCTTCAACGAAGAAGCCCGCAACGACGCACGCATCAAAGTCATCGGTGTCGGCGGCGGTGGCAACAACGCCGTCAATCGCATGATCGACTCCGGTATGGAGCACATCGAGTTCATCGTGGCCAACACCGACCTGCAGGCTCTGCGGATGTCGCGCGCCGCCACCAAGATCCAGCTCGGCGTGAAGTTGACCAACGGGCTCGGGGCCGGGGCGAATCCGGAAATCGGCCGCAAGGCTGCCCTCGAAGACTCCGACAAGATCATTGAGGCCCTCGAAGGCGCTGACATGATTTTCGTCACCGCCGGACTTGGCGGCGGCACCGGCACCGGCGCCGCCCCGATCATCGCCTCGCTCGCCAGCGAAATGGGTGCGCTCACGGTGGCGGTCGTTACCAAGCCCTTCGCGTTCGAAGGCAAACGCCGCATGCAGCAAGCCGAGCGTGGCATCTCGGAACTGATGGAGTCGGTGGACACCACCATCGTCATTCCGAATGAAAAGTTGCTCGCGGTTGCCGAGAACGCCGGCTTCTTCGAGTCCTTCCGCATCGCTGACGATATCCTGCGGCAAGGCGTGCAAGGCATCTCTGACATCATCACCATTCCCGGCATCATCAACCGCGACTTCGCCGACGTGAAAGCCATCATGGCCGGCATGGGCTACGCGGTGATGGGTACTGCAAACGCGGCCGGCGAACACCGCACGACCGAAGCTGCCCAACGCTCGATCGCTTCGCCCCTGCTTGAGGCCGGCGCCATCGACGGCGCCCGCGGCATCCTCATCAACATCACCGGATCGAGTTCGCTCAAGCTTGCCGAAGTGCAGCAGGCTTGCACCATCATCCAGGGCGCCGCTCACGAAGACGCCAACATCATCTTTGGCGCCGTCCTCGACGAGAAGATGAAAGACTCGGTCAAGATCACCGTGATCGCGACTGGATTCAGAGAATGCGATATGCGCAGTCCTCGCCACCATGAGAGCTTCGATCCGGTCATCGTGTCCCGCCATCATGACCGCTTCCACGTGCCAGAACCGGTCGCCGAGCCGGAGCCGGTGTTCGAGCCGGAACCCACGTTTGAACCAAATCCCATGCCGGCAGCGTTTCAAGAACTGGCATCCCCTGCGGCACACGGAGCGGCCCAAGCGGAAGTGATCTCACTCGACGCAATGCGCTCCGCTCCGCCCAGCTATTCGCCTGAGGACCTCGACGTCCCTGCTTTCATGCGGAAGCGCAATGATGTCATGTAGACCGCGCCGCTGATATCACTGGGAAAGACGGGCGAGGGCGCCCGTCTCTCCACTTCGGCGTTCTGCGATGTCACTTGGTAGGAGCCGGTTGCTGCGTGGGAGCCGCTTGCTGCGTCGCCACGATCCAGTCGTTGATCTTCGTTTCCAGAATATCGAGCGGCAACGGCCCCTGGTCGAGCACGGCGTCATGGAATTTGCGCAGATCGAACTTCTCGCCCAGTTCCCGATGCGCCTTTCCCCGCAGTTCCATGATCTTCATCTGCCCCATCTTGTAGGAGAGCGCCTGGGCCGGCCACGCGATGTAGCGATCGACTTCTGTCTCAATATTTTGATCGTCCATCGCCGTGTGCTCGTGGAAGAACTCCACCATCTTCTGCCGCGACCAGTGCTTGGAGTGCACGCCCGTGTCAACCACCCACCGTACCGCTCGCCACATCTCGTTTTCCAGCCGCCCATATTCACTGTACGGGTCGCTGTAGAAGCCCAATTCCTTTCCCAGCCGCTCGGAGTAGAACGCCCATCCTTCCGTGTAGGCATTGACGTCGAGGTCATACTTGCGGAAGGGCGGCAGGTCCGTCAGTTCCTGCGCGATTGAAAATTGCAGGTGATGCCCGGGCACACCTTCGTGATACGCGATCGCCTCTACGTTCAACAGCAGCCGCTTCTCGGGCGCATATTCGTTCACATTGATCCGTCCCGGCCGCGATCCATCTCCGGCGCCGATCGAGTAATCCGCGGGCACGCCGTCCGCGCTGCGAAACGATTCCATCGGCACCACGTCCAGCTTGTTCTTGGGAAGCCTTCCGAAAAGTTCCGGCAACTTTTTGTACATCTCGTCGCGATATTGGGTGTACAGCTCGAGGAGCTGCTGTCCCGATTTCGCATGCAGCGCCGGGTCCTGTCGAATATGTGCGTTGAACGATTTCAGATCCTTGAAGCCTTGCGCCTTCGCGATCTTGAGCATGTCGGCCTCGATCTGCGCCACGCTCTTTAAGCCCAGCTGGTGAATCTGTTCCGGCGTGAGTTTGCTGGTCGTCTGGTGCTCCACCGCGACCTTGTAGCGAAGCTCGCCATCGGGGAGCGCCCATACGCCCGGCTCGACCCGCCCGTGAGGTGCATACTCCTCGCGAACAAATTTCGCGAACTTCGCATACGCGGGAACAACCTCGCTCTTGACCACACTCTCAATGCTCTCGCGCAGACGCGTCCGTTCCGGTTCGGAAATCGTGTCCGGGAACTTTCGCAGCGGGTCCGTAAAAGGACTCTTGTCCAGCGGACTATCGGCGATTCCCTGCGCCTGCCCGGCAACTTTTTCCAGCAGATATTTGGGCGGCATCAGGTGGTCGCGCAGCCCCTGCCGCATGTGAGCGGTGGCCTGTTCCAGCACGCGCGGAATCTGCTGCAAGCGGGCGCGGTAGCTTTCGTAATCTTTCACATTGCGAAACGGAGTGTCGAAGGGCAGGGAAGCGTAGCCCAGGTGAACACCACCGAACTGGGTCGCGGGCATCTCCCAGTCTTTGAACTGCGCAAATTTCAATGTCTCGCTCAACTGGCGAACCATCAACTCACGGTTGAGCACCTCCTGCTCCGGAAAGCCGATGACGTCGATCGCCTGAAAGCGGCGCAGCACCTGGCGCGTGTGCTGCAGATCATCAGCGATTGCCTTGTCGGAGAAATCGCTCAGCCGGTCGTTGTAGCGATCGTCTCCGACATGCGTCGCCAGTTCCGGCTGAGTGCGGAGCGTGTACTCCCACTCGTCCGCCAGCAACCGCTGCAGTTGCGCCCGCCGCTCCTCCAGACTTTGCGCTGCGCCATAGGCGAGCGCTGGAACCAGCAGAGTCATCGATGCCACCACGAACGATATTCGCAACATGAAACCCTCGAAAAGATAGTTCGTCAGCAAAGTGTCAGAAAACTTGCGGGCCCAACGCAACGGCTGGCTCGCCCCACGTCCATTTCTTGGACGTCCCAACCCGGCAAGCGTCGTCTGTGGCTCACGGAGTGCGCAAGTCGTTGCAGAGTATGGGGTACCTTGGAAGGTAACCTGGAGTCCTATGTTACCAAAGTGTTTGTACCTCCATTCCATCGCACTAAAGATAGTTAATTCAACAATTTACATTCTTTGCCGGGAGATGATCACATGGATATTTTGCCATTGCGCTCCGGCCCCTAACTCCCCTACTATCGATTAGTTGCGGGAACCGCCCCGGTTGGCTTGGCAATTGGCGAGATTCTTGCACTGAATAGATTGGGCAAGTACTTCCGGGGGGTTAGTCTGAAGTGAAGTTTGGGCGCTGGTTTCTTCGTCTTGCACTTTTTCTAGGGTTGACATTGTTGCTGGAAGCGGGCGCGATCGCCGCCAGCGTAAACCCGCACGCGCTCAACCCCCGTTCCAAGTCCCGTTCGGTCACCGAAAATCAGCACGCCCGGAAGCGCATGCGGAGTCTTGCCCGTGGCCGCGCTCCGCGCTCGACGTATGCCAGGGCTCATCGCCGCCGTCGTTACGAACGGTTCCGCACCAGTTCCTTCGCATCCGATATTACGGAAGGGGACGTCACCGCGGGTGAAGATCCAACCGTCCGCCAGGCTGCGATCGACGCGCTCGGCAACATGAACGGCACCGTGGTCGCGATCGAACCGACCAGCGGACGTGTCCTCGCGATGGTGAATCAGAAGCTCGCGCTCTCCAGCGGCGCGCAGCCCTGCTCGACCATCAAGCTTTCCGTTGCTCTGGCCGCGCTTAGCGAAGGCCTGATCGACAAGGACACCGAAGTCCCGCTCAGCCGCCGCAGCCGCATGAATCTCACCGCAGCTCTGGCGCATTCGAACAACGCCTACTTCGAAGCCGTCGGACGCAAACTCGGCTTCGACAAGGTCAGCTACTACGCGCATCAATACGGACTCGGCGAGCTAGCCGGCTATCACGTCGCGGGCGAACACATCGGGGCTTATCCGGAAGAGGAAATCTCGTCCAAGCTGGGCGGCGTCGGTAAGATGTGCTCCTTCGGCGAAGGCATCTCCATGACGCCGCTGCAACTCGGCGCGCTGGTCACCGCGATCTCGAACGGCGGCACGCTCTATTACCTGCAGCATCCCACGACAGCTGATGAGGTCGCGAATTTTCAGCCCCGAGTCAAACGTCATCTCGATATCCAGCCCGTGATTCCCGAACTCTCCGACGGCATGGCGGGCGCGGTCGAATACGGTACGGCCCGGAGCGTACGCCTGAATTTCAACGAAGAATCCATCCTCGGCAAGACCGGGACCTGCTCCCATGCCGGCACGCGCTTTGGATGGTTTGCGTCCTACGCCAATACCGATATCGGACGCATCGTCACCGTCGTCTTCCTGCAGGGCGGACGTCCTACCTTCGGCCCCAAAGCGGCGGAGATCGCGGGACGTATGTACCGCAACCTCTACGACCACAACTTTTTCGTTGCGGGCGCAGCCTCTACAACTTCCACTCCGGATCTGGAGAAGGTCAGCACCCCGGCCGCGCGGCAGGAATAGCGAGAGCTGGTTTCACAGATCGGTTTTGGGGAAGGGCACGGCTTCAGCCGTGCCGTCCCGAGCCGCCAAAAATGCGGGCTTCAGCCCCTGAGAGTCGCCCCTTCCTAACTCTCAAAAAGTATTCTTGAAACCAGTTCTACAGCCTCCGAGGAAGTTGTGGTACCGGCATTGACGATCTCCTCTAGGGTGCGATCTCCTTCCCGCCTGTTTCAGCCATGACCAACGGAACTCACGCTTCGCAGTTCTTTCTCGCGAATCCCTTCTGTCTGGTTCAGAATGTTCAAACCCATGAGTTCGTTCTCCTCGGCCGCGGCACCGAAACACCTGGAAGGGCCAGACGGTTCGAATTCCTCCGGGTTATTTCAGTCGCCTGAACGGCGCACGCTGCTGTTTTGCTTGCTGCTGATCGCACTCGTGTTTGCGTTCTACAGCCCCGTCACTCACAACGGGTTCATCAACTACGACGACGAAGAGTACATCACCAACAACCCTCATGTGCGAACGGGCCTGACGTGGGCGAACGTGAAGTGGGCGTTCACCACCTATGATCAGGCGAACTGGCATCCCCTGACCTGGATTTCCCACGCTCTCGACTGCGAACTGTTCGGCCTCAACCCTGCCGGACATCACTCCGTAAATGTCGTGCTGCACGCGGCCAACGTTGTCGTTCTATTTCTGTTTCTCCAAAGCGCCACGGGGTTCCGCTGGCGCAGCCTGACCGTGGCCGCGTTGTTTGCGCTTCATCCAGTGAACGTCGAATCCGTGGCCTGGGCAGCCGAGCGGAAGAACGTGCTCAGCATGCTGTTTTTTCTGCTCGCGCTCTATGCCTACGTCTGGTACACGCGCCGGCCTGGGCTCCTCCGTTACGCAACGGTGGCTTTCGTCTATGCGCTCGGGCTGCTCAGCAAGCCACAGGTGATTACATTTCCATTTCTACTCTGGCTGTGGGACTACTGGCCGCTGTGCCGGATCGGCGCTCCACCTGTGGCGCAAGGCGGCAACGTGCCCAAACTGTGGAGGGGATGGTTGGTATTGGAGAAGGTGCCGCTGCTGCTGCTCTCCGCTGCGAGCGCGGTGATTACGATGAAGGCCCAGAAAGCTGGCGGCGCCGTCCAGACGTTTTCCCAGTACAACCTGCTCTTGCGGCTGGAGACATCGGCGATCGCCTACGTGCGCTACCTGGAGAATGCGCTCTGGCCATCGAAGCTCGTGGCGCTGTATCCGCATCCCACCAGCCTTTATACTGCCTGGCAAGTTGGCGCCGGCGTGGTCCTGTTGTTGCTCGTCACTGCTTTGGTCCTCCGCGCGCGCGCCCACCGCTGTCTTGCCGTCGGA
The DNA here is from genome assembly GCA_020073015.1 of Terriglobia bacterium. Classification (GTDB taxonomy): domain Bacteria; phylum Acidobacteriota; class Terriglobia; order Terriglobales; family Acidobacteriaceae; genus Acidiflorens. The sequence goes on from JAIQFZ010000028.1 coordinate 75,781, forward strand.
TGGTTCTGGTTTTTGGGCTGCTTCGTTCCAATGATCGGGCTGGTACAGGTGGGCGCTCAGGCCATGGCGGATCGTTACGCCTACATTCCGTTCATTGGCTTGTTTCTGATGTTGATCTGGCTGGCGGCCGACACGGCCACAACTCACCGCATTCGCGCCGAATGGCTTGCCATTCCCGTTGTTTCTTATTTGCTTGTGTTGGGGACCCTCACGTACCGTCAGGTTGGCTACTGGCACGATATTCCGTCATTCTGGCTCCGCACGTTGGTGCTCACTCAGAATAACTACGTCGCCCACGACACGCTGGGAGAATTTCTGGCCAGCCAGGGCCGGACCGAAGAGGCAGCCGCGCATTTTCGCGCCGCGCTCGCCATCCGCCCGGACGATCTGCCCGCCAACCTGAATCTCGGCACCTATGAACACGGCCGCGGCAATCTGCTGGCGGCCATCGAGCGGTATCAAATCGTGGCTCACTACGCGGGCGACGTGGGCCTGCGCGCGACCGCCTATGGCAATCTGGGATCCGCCTATCGCCAAATGGGCGAGTCGATGAGGGCGAAACAATGCTTCGAGATGGCGCTGCAGTTGGCGCCCGATCGGCCCATGGCCATGATCGGACTCGGCTTGATCGCGCAGAACAATGGCGACTTGCCCGAGGCCGTCCGCCAGTACTCCCGCGCCATGGCCGTCGAGCCCACCGATGTGGGATTCCTGTTGCTCGCGCAGGCGTTGCGGCAGCAGGGACATTCCGAGGAGGCGAGCGCAATTACCGAGCGCGTAGCGCGCCTGTCCCCAAATCTTGCCGAGGCGCAGAAAACGGCGGAGTCGCTCCTCTCGGGCAAGTGAAGCGCTTTCTCCTGTTTGCGAGAAGGCCTACCGCTTCATCTCATCCTTGGCAACCACGCCGTCCCGGATGGAGACGATGCGGTGCGCGTACTCGGCAATGTCGTGTTCATGCGTCACCAGCACGATCGTATTGCCTTCCGCATGCAGACGATCGAACAACGCCATGATCTCGTTGCCGGTCTGCGAGTCGAGGTTGCCGGTCGGTTCGTCGGCGAGGATGATGGCCGGCTTGTTCACCAGGGCGCGGGCAATGGCCACGCGCTGGCGCTGTCCGCCGGAAAGTTCGTTGGGCTTGTGGCTCATGCGGGATTCCATGCCCACCGCAGCCAGAGCCTCTTTCGCGCGCGTCGTGCGCTGCTCCGCCGGGACTCCGGCGTAGATCAAAGGCAGTTCCACGTTGTGCAGCGACGTAGCGCGGGCCAGCAGATTGAACGTCTGAAACACGAATCCAATCTCTTTATTGCGGATGCGGGCCAACTCGTCGTCATCGAGTTCGCTCACCAACTGCCCGTTCAGCCAGTACTGGCCCTTCGAGGGCGAGTCGAGGCAGCCGATCAGGTTCATCAGGGTGGACTTGCCGGAGCCCGAAGGTCCCATGATCGCGACATATTCATTGCGCTCGATGCGGAGGTTCACTCCGCGCAGCGCGTGCACCTGCTGCTCCGAGCCCATGTCATAGGTCTTCCACAGGTCCTCGGTCAAAATCATGCTCGAGTTGGGCGCGGCCCAGTCCGCTGGTTTATCGATCGGGAGTATTTCGGCAGTCGCCATTTTCTTCTCCTGTTCCGGCTCGGACACGCGCTCTCCGTTCTCGCCGTTCTTGTTTGGACGTCCCAAACCGGCAGAGGTTAGATACCCGGCTGTGAGGCCAGCTGTGCCACTTAGCTGCTCTCTTCTTCTTTCTTCGGGGCCGAGTTATCTATTTTGACACTCGTCCCCGGCTTCAGGGTACGCAAAACCTTGTAGCTGCCAGTGATGACTTCATCACCCTCTTGCAGGCCCTTGGTAACCTCGATATCCGTGGTGCCGCTGATGCCCGTGTCCACCGGCACGAATTCCGCCTTCTTTTGGCGGATCACGAACACACCCTGAATCTCTTCTTTCTGCTTCGACGCCTCCACGGGTGCGTTCGCCGCCTGCACCGATCCCTTACCATCATCTTTCGGTTCCAGGTCGGCCCTGTTTCGGACCGTCAACGCCTGAATGGGAATGCTCAGCACCTTGCTGCGGGTTGCGGTCGTGATCTTGGCGGTCGTGGAAAGCCCCGGACGCAAGTCAGGCGGCGGATCCTGCAGCGTCACGACCACCTTGAAATCCTTGGCTTCCTGGCTGGTCGAACTGGCCTGCGATGTGGACACACCGGTCGAGCGCACAATCGCGTTGTTGCCAATCTCGGTCACGATGCCGTGAAAGACTTTGCGCGGGATGGCGTCGATCGTCACGTCGGCCGCCTGGCCCAGCTTCACGTTCACAATGTCGGTCTCATCCACTTTTACTTCCGAAGTGATGACCGACATGTCCGCGATCGTCATCAGTGTGCTGCCCGGCGCATTCTGGATTCCCATGACCACCGTCTCCCCTTGCCGAACAGGAAGGTTGGTGACAATGCCGTCATAAGGCGCGACATACGTCGTCTTTTGTAGTACGTCGGCAACCCGCGTCAGGTTCGCACGATTTTGTGTGATGTGCTTGTCGGAGGAGTCTTTCTGCGCCCTGGCTTGGGCAACGCGGGCTTGCGCCTGGGCCAAGCCCGCATCGGCTGATTCCCAGACTGCCTTCTTGGCGTCGTAGTCTTGCTTCGCGATGAGCGCATCTTTGTAAAGACCTTGCGCGCGCTCCCAATCCAGCTTGGCGTGCTCGGCATCGGACCGGGCCCGATTCAGATCGGCCAGTGAAGTTCGCAGGGCGGCGTCGGCCGCGACCGCGTCCGTCTCGGCGGCCTGCACCGAAGCCCGAGTCGCATTGACGTCGGCCGAGGACTGCACGTTCTCCAACTGCGCCAATAGCTGCCCCTTCGTCACGCGGTCGCCTTCCTTAACGCGCAACTCGATGATCTTGCCGAAGCCGTTGGCGCCGATGTTGACATATGTCTTGGGCTTGATCTCGCCCGACGCGCTGACCATCGAGGCCAGGTCCTGTTTCTGCGCCTTTCCCGTCTGCACCGTGACCAGGTTCTTGCGGCTCTGGTACACGGTCACGCCGACAATGATGCCCAGGCCCAGCGCAACGCCAATCCCAATCAGAACTTTCTTCCAGGTCTTCATCGCGATTCTATGGAGCCCGGTTTCCAACCCCCGCGGAGAACCCCCTCGCCCGGCCGGTCCTGGTGCAAGAACGGCGAAGCCCGCACCGGTTGCGCATTATGAGATAGATACGCTTCAACCAGGGAGAAAGTTCCCAAATCGGCCACCCTCGTGCCGCCAGGCAGCCAGAGGCCAGGAGTTGGAACCAAACGGCCGGTTCCATTATAGCCTGCCTAAGGCCAGTTTCCCGGCGGGCAGAAATTCTCTTGCGGCTCGCAACACGCCTCTCCTCAGCGGCTTAGAAGCAAGCTGGTGGATCAGGAAAATTGCCGCCCTCAGGCCACTTTCGCTTGCCTTCATGCATCCACAGAACATAGAATTAACCAATCGAAGTGTTTGGCGAGGTTGGCCCTTCTATGTTCTCCGCAGGTTTCCGCAATGGCTGTTTGAGTAGTGTGTTGGCTGGCTTGATGATCCTGAACATCCCGGCTGCCTCGTTTGCCCAGGATCAGGAAAAGAAAGACTCCGACGAGCGGGCGGCCGCCGCCGCCGAGGCCTGCAAGGCCGACCCCCTGAAGTGTCCCATTAGCGAAAAGCAAAAGAAGAAGAACGCCAGGTCCCTGCGCAACGAATTGACCAAGGTCTACAAGAAGTGGCTGGACGAGGACGTCCGGTGGATCATCACCGACGAGGAGCGCTCTGCCTTCATGCAGCTCTCCAACGACGAGGAACGCGACCAGTTCATCGAAGCCTTCTGGCAGCGCCGCGATCCCACCCCCGATACCGAAGAAAACGAGTTCAAAGAAGAACACTACGCCCGCATTGCCTACGCCAACGAACACTTCGCCGCCGGCATTCCCGGCTGGAAGTCCGACCGCGGCCGCATCTACATCGTCTTCGGGAAGGCCGACGAGATCGAGTCGCACCCTTCCGGCGGTAGCTATGAGCGGCCCATGGAGGAAGGCGGCGGCGAGACCTCTACGTACCCCTTCGAGACGTGGCGTTATCGCTACCTCGAAGGCATCGGCCAGGAAGTCATCATCGAGTTCGTCGATACCTGCATGTGCGGCGACTACCACATGACCATGGATCGCTCCGAAAAGGACGCGCTCAAGTACACGCCCAACGCCGGCCTCACTCTTTATGAGCAGATGGGCATGGCCAACAAAACCTCCCGCTTCACCGGCGGCGGCCTCGAGCAACTGGGCTCCGGCCCTTTCAACAATGACCTGCAAGCCAAGCAGTTCGACCGCCTCGAGCAGTTCGCCAAACTGAGCCGGGCCCCGGCCGTAAAGTTCAAAGACCTGGAAGAAGTCGTCACTCACAAGATCAACGTCAACCTGATGCCCTTCGACGTGCGGGCTGACTTCGTGAAGGTCACCAGCGATACCGTCCTCGTCCCGGTCACAATCCAGCTCAAGAACCGCGACGTGACTTTCCAGAACAAAGACGGCATCGAGCGCGGCACCGTGAACATCTTCGGGCGCGTCACCACCCTGAGCGGCCGCATCGTCCAGACCTTTGAAGACACGGTTCAAGTCGACGTCCCCGCTGAGCTTCTCCCCAGAACTGCCGAAAACTCGTCGGTGTACTGGAAAGCGCTTCCGCTGAAGCCCGGACTCTACCGCTTCGACATCGTCGTGAAAGATGTGAACGGCGACCGCAAAGGCTCTTGGAGCCGCGGAGTCCAGGTTCCTGAGTTCAGCGAGGACCATCTCAGCAACTCCACCCTGATCGTCGCCGACCAGATGGAACCGGTGGCGGCCAAGAACGTCGGCACGGGGAACTTCGTCATCGGCACTACCAAGGTCCGCCCGCGCGTTCCGCCCTCCGATGGCAAGCCGGTCTTGTTCAAACGCAACCAGAAGCTGAATTTCTGGATGCAGGTATACAATCTCAGCGTGGACGAGAAGACGCACAAAGCCTCGGCCACCATCGAGTACAACGTGACGGATGCCAACAACAAAGCGGTCATCCACACGGTCGAGTCCACCGACACGATGGGCAACGTCGGCGACCAGGTCACACTGCAGAAAACCCTTTCCGCAGCGAACCTGCAGCCGGGTTTGTACAAGATCCAGATCAAGGTGAACGACAACGTTTCCAAGCAGACGGTCGACCCCACGGCGACTTTTGCCGTAGAATAGCAGCCCTGCCTGGCCTCAGAGGTGATGGGAGATGATCCGTAAGCTCGGGTTTCTCGCAGTTGTCTTGAGCCTGGCGCTTCCGGTCTGGTCCGCTGCCGGACCGGGCGCGATCTCTGGCTATGTTCGCAACGCCAGCGGTGTGCCTCAGATGGGCGCAGCCGTGGAAGTCCTCGGCTCCGCGCTCCACACTCTGAAGGCCTTCACCGACGACCAAGGGTTCTACTCCATCGCCAACGTTCTTCCTGGGACTTATACCCTCAAAGTGAGTGCGCCCTCGTTCCTGCCCTCCTTGCGCGAGAAAATCGGCATCCGTCCCGGTTCCAAGCTGATGGTCAACGTCACTTTGACCACGCTCTTCGAGGCCATGCAACTCGGTCCCCTGCGCGGCCCCGCCGATGACGACGACTGGAAGTGGACGCTCCGCTCGGTCTCGAACCGCCCCATCCTGCGCATGCTGCCCGATGGCACCACGGCCGTTGCGCAAGGCGTGGAGCCCGGCGGCGACCGTGACCTGAAAGGTTCGCTGGTTTTCATGGCTGGATCAGCCTCCCAGGGTTTCGGAGGCGCCTCCGACATGAGCGCGGGTTTCTCGGTCGAGCATGCGTTTCTCTCCACCGGCACGCTGAGCCTAAACGGCAATGTCGGTTACGGCGACGGTGGCCTGGTTCCCGCAGCCGTCATCCGCACTTCCTACACCAACCATCTCAGCAGTGGCTTCGAACCCTCGGTCGCGTTGACCTTGCGCCGGTTGAATTCGCCCGACAACAACAACCTGCACAACGGTTCCATGGAGGCGCTCTCGCTAACCGCATCCGACCGGATGGTGCTCGGGAATGTCCTCGAACTGAAGTTCGGCAGCGAACTCCAGACCATCCAGTTCCTGCAGCGGGTCAACACCTTCAAGCCCTTCGCCTCCGCCGATCTCCACCTTACGCCCGACAGCGTGGTCGAATACCAGTACGCCAGTTCCGTCCCGGCCATCAGCATGGAGAAAGGCTTTGACTCGGTGCCTTCCGATCTGGTCGGGGCCGGGCCCCGCATGAGCATCACCGGCTTCACGCCCGCCGTGGAGCGCGCGCATCACCAGGAAGTCTCCCTTTCCGAGCGCATCGGCAAGACCAACCTGCAGGTGGCGTTTTACTCGGATCGCATCACCGATCCGGCTCTGACAGGTTTGGGAGACCTGACCGCGGAATCCGGTGAAGTTCTGCCTGACACCTATTCGGGAACCTTCAGCTATCAGGGCAACGATTTTTCAACCCGCGGCATGCGTGTCGTGCTGCAGCGCAAGCTTCTCTCCGACCTGACCGCGACGCTCGATTATGCCTACGGAGGCGTTCTCGATCTCGCGCGACCCGACGTTGAGTTGCAGGACGCGCGCGAGTGGATGCGCCCCGAGGGCCGCCAATCCGCAGCCGCGAAGTTCAGCGGAACTGTGCCCTGCGCCAAGACGCGCTGGATCGCCTCGTACCGCTGGACCAGTGGGCAAGCCCTCACACCGGTCGATCTGTTCAATACCTCGGCTGGGCAGGCGGATCCTTATTTCAACCTCTTCGTGCGTCAGCCCATTCCAACTAGTTTCCTGGCCGGCCACATGGAAGTTCTGGTGGACCTGCGCAATCTTCTGGCGCAGGGGTATGTCCCGGTGATAGGCCGCGATGGCCACACTCTTTATCTCGTGCAATCCGCCCGCTCCGTCCGTGGCGGCGTAGCCTTCAGTTTCTAAGTAGCGCCGGCGTCCCGCCGGCTGTCGCGAGGGCGCCTCGCCCCCGCCCAGGACGCCTGAGCTGCCGTGCCTGGGAAATGTCGAAATCGCTTCCAGAATCTGTAGGCGGCATCCGTAATTCTGGAACTGTTCGACCCGGACCTCCCACTCCCACACTCCGGTCTTTCCTCGGCTCTCATTCCCGTCTTCCCGTTCTCACCACCGCCACCGCGTGAATTAACTCTTTCGGTAAGTTCGCACTGAACTTCCGGCCCCGCTCGTCTATAATGCCCCGCATCTGAAGAGTGATCTCTGTTTGCTGCTCGCGGCACTCGGCTATTCTTCGCTGCGACAGAAGGAGAACTGGCAATGAAGCTGCGCTTCGTACTGATTTGTATCTTCCTAATGTCGGCCATGCTGGTGGGCCAAACTTTTCGTGGAACAATCCTGGGCACGGTTACCGATCCGACCGGACTGCTGGTCGCCGGCGCCACCGTCAAAGCGCGCAACGCAGGCACTGGCCTCGAACGCACAACTACTACCAGCGGCGACGGCAGCTATTCGATTCCCGAGTTGCCCATCGGTTCCTACACCGTGACGATTTCTCAGACCGGGTTCCAGACTTCGGTCACCACCAACGTCGAAGTGAACGTGGCTACCGAGCGGCGCGTGGACGCGCAGTTGAAAACCGGCCAGGTCACGCAGTTGGTCGAAGTTTCCGGCGGCGACCTGCCTGCGATCGAAACCACGTCCAACGAACTCGGCGGCGTGATCACTTCGAAGATTGCCGCCGACATGCCCGTCAACGGACGTGACTACACCAAGCTGATCTATCTCAACCCCGGTGTGGCTGGTTCTCCTGATCAGATTTCCGATTCCCCGGGCTCCTTCGGCGAGTTCTCCATGAACGGCGCCCGTGGACGTTCCAACAATTACCTGCTCGACGGCACCGACATGAACGATGGATACCGCAACGACCCGGCCATCAACCAGGCTGGCGTGTTCGGCACTCCTTCGACGATTCTGCCGATCGACGCGGTCGCCGAAGTCAACGTGCTTTCCAATTTCGAGCCCGAATACGGTCGCAACGCCGGTGCCGTGGTCAACATCGTGACCAAGAGCGGCTCAAACACCTTGCACGGCACGGCCGGCGAATACTTCCGCAACAGCGCACTGGATGCGCGCAACTACTTCAATCCTGTCGGCCAGCCCAAGGCTGCCTTCCATAACAATCAATACGGTGCCTCCTTGGGTGGCCCGATCATCAAGAACAAAACGTTCTTTTACGTGGACTATGAAGGCCAGCAGGAGCCGGTCGGTGTCGTGACCGTAGCTAATGTCCCGACCACAGGCAGTGGACCGAACGGTCAACTGACTGCGGCCGATTCCTCCAATTCGGTAATTCAGGGGCTTCTGGCGCGCAATCCTTGGCCTGCACCGAATTTGCTCAATGGTCAAGCCTCTGTAGTTTCTCCTTCGTTCAACAAACTTACCAGTTTCATCGCCAAGATTGACCAGAACTTTAACGCGAGCAATATCCTCACCGGGCGCTACTTCTTTGGCGACAGCGTACAGGCGTTTCCGCTCGCCCTCACCGCCAGCGGTGGCCAATTGCCCGGTTTTAACACGTTTACCCCAACCCGTGTCCAACTGGTCTCCCTCTCTTATGTGCACACGTTTGGCGCCAATAAGGTGAACGAATTGCGGTACGGCTGGAATCGGTTCGCGGAAGGATTTTTCCCTGCCGACCAGAGCTTCCACCCCAGCTCGATTGGCCTATGCCTCGCGACCTTGTCCTCGGACTGCAATGGAGGGGTCAACGACTCGGGTCTGCCCATTATTCTTGTCAGCGGAGTAGCCCAACTCGGCGCCACCAGCAGCGTCCCTCGTCACCGTTTCGATACCAACAACCAAGTCCTCGACAATTTCTCCTGGAAACTAAACAAGCACAACGTGAAGTTCGGCGTCGATTTCCACCGCACTTCCGTGCAGCAATTCTTCGACAAGTACTTCCGTGGAAGGTTGAGTTTTACTTCAATCCCGGATTTCCTCGATGGTAATGTCGATGGCGGTTTCCAGTACTTTGGGAACTCAACCCGACATACCTTTGAGAACAACTTCGGCTTCTATGCCCAGGACAGCTACCGCCTGACGCCCCGGTTGACTTTGAATTATGGCTTCCGTTGGGATTACTTCGGCGTGGTTCGTGAGAAGAACAACCTGCTCAGCAACATCACCAGTCTCGATCTGGCAGGAGACAATTTCACTCTCACCCAGGTCGGTCAGCCCGGCCTGAGCCAACTCTACAACCCCGACAAAACGAATTTTGCCCCGCGCGTCAGTCTGGCTTGGGACGTCACCGGAAAAGGGAAGACCGTGGTTCGCACCGGCTGGGGTATGTTCTACGACGCGTTCTCGCAGGACATGGTGCTCGGCCATCTACCCTATTCGCCCTACTTCGGCCCCGGTCCGGCCTATAACAACATTGGTCCTGCTCCGATTCTATCCACCGGCGCGGTGGGCGGACCCATCGTCTCCGGTAGTCCGGTGTTTGCGACAAGCGAGGGTTGCGGCTTTGAGTGCGACGCCTTCGCGTTTGATCGCAACATCAAGACCCCCTACATGGAGAACTACAACCTCAACATCCAGCAACAGCTTTCCAGCAAGACCGTGCTTCAGGTCGGATACGTGGGCTCTCAAGGCCACCGTTTGTGGCGGTTCTTCGATATTAGCCAGCCCAGCCTGGCACAAATCACGGCATCGGACTGCCCAGAAGGGATTGCGACATGCGCCACCACTGGGGCCATTACTAGTGACTATAGCGTGCCGCGCAACTATGGGAGTAATCCTTACGGCGCTTTCTATATTTTGCAGGAGAACTCCACCGGCAAGTCGAACTACAACGCTCTCCAAACGAGCTTTCGCGTGAATAGCTGGCGCGGCGTCACCTCCGTCGTGAATTTCGTCTGGTCCCGCTCCATGGATAACTCCAGCGACGGCGAAGATTTCGTCCCGAACGCGGCACAACCCAACGACAGCACGAGCCCTCAGCTTGAATATGGACCGTCGAACTTCAATATTCCGCGGCGCCTCACTTGGAACTTTGCTTACGAATTGCCCAGGATGGGCGGGGGTTGGCAGCGCCTAAAGAACGGGTGGGGCATCAACAGCGTGTTGACCCTGCAGGACGGTCAGCCCTTCCATCTCAATTACAACTTTGAGGACGACTACAGCGGTAGCGGCAACGGGTTTGACCGGCCCGATGTCGTTGGTCCGATCGTGTACCATCCCCGTGATCCATTCAACTTCGTGGATCTAAGCGCATTTGCAATTCCCTGTGATATTACAGCCGCGGCACAGGTGGCACCTTCAGGTTCACGGAACGACTGCGTTCCCGGCACTCGCCACTTTGGAAACATGCGCCGTAACTCTCTTCGTGGACCTTCGTTCAAGGAGTGGAATTTCGCCATCTACAAAACCACATCCCTTACCGAGCGGCTTAGCATGCAATTCCGGGCGGATTTCTTCAACATCCTGAACCACCCAAACTTTGCTAACCCCTACCTGCCAGCGTTCCTTGCCGACCCCGCGGGGACCGTGCCTGTCCAAGCCTGCGACAACGGGGGTGGCCCCTACAGCTGCAACTTTGGCATTAACAGCAGCGGGCGTGAAGTGAGTAACGGTGGTTATAGAATTACTGCCACCGGCGATGTCGGTATCGGCAATCCATTCATCGGCGGCGGCGGCCCCCGCGGCATTCAGCTGGCCGTCAAGTTCACCTTTTAGCTTCTCAAATTTCCTCTTCCCCAGCTCCTCTCGCGAACTGCGAGAGGAGCCTTTTTTATCCCCGTTGAGCCTCTCCGCATTCGGAGTTGCAACCCGTGGCTAACGAGCGACCTACCTCTGTTGTGTTCCTCTGTGCCCTCTGTGGTTCAAGGTTCTCGGGTACGACCCTCTTGACTCGCCTGCTACAATGAGTTATTAGAGATTGTTCAATAGTTCGCTCTTTGATAATACGACCAACACAAAGACAGGACCTAACTCCGCATGGGTCTAGATTTTGCGCCTAAGTCCTTATTCCTCTAGGATTTTGCATGGAGTCCCGCGCAAATCGCTGATTCTAAAAGATCGAGGGGGAGGGGGTACCCCCGATGACTATTTGATAACGGCCAACGAAAAGCTCGCCAAGGCGCGCGGCCCAGGTCCAGAGAACTGATACACTGCGTGGCTGAATATGACTGAGCACACTCCCGAACGCCGCTCGCAAGCCCGCAAACCGGTACGTGTGCCGGTGAAGGTACGCCGGCCGGATGGCAGCGAGCAGGAAGGCCTGACCCGCGATCTGAGTTCGAACGGCATCTTTCTCTATTCCGACTCTGCGTTGGAAGCGGGCTCCAAGCTCGAACTTGTGATCATGCTGCCTCCCGGCCTGGGAATGGGGCCCGGCGGATGGACCCTCTGCCAAGCCTCGGTCGTGCGGGTCGAAGAGGGAACCGGGAAGGGTGTGGGGGTGGCGGCCACCCTGGACCGCATCGAACTGCTCCCCGAGATCAGCTGAGAGGTCTGCTCAAGTCGATCCGGGGCGGGGTCGCGATCGACCGCAACCCCACTCCTATGGGCATGGCATAAAAAGATTTCTTCCCATTGCCCTGCATCAGGTGCAATAATGGCCCGCTCTGAAAGTGCGATGTTAACCGCGTTTCCCAGGTAGGCCCTCGCATGTGGATTGACAAACTCGCCGACGGCGTCTTGGAGGTTGATACGCCCATCGGTCCCCGATATGTTCAGCCCAACTTCAAGCAACGTGCGTATCTGATGTGGATCTTCCGGCATTTCCCCTCGCTGCCCCAGCAAGTGCTGCGTCCGAGAGAACGGCAGTTGATCGATCGTCTGTGGGGCGAAAATAAGTTTGTGTCCATGCCTGTGATGGGCGCGCCCAACCGGCCAGTCATCGGAAGAATCGAGCGGCGAGTGTCTCCGCAGCCAGAGATTCTTCCGCTGCGCAAGCGGATGTCGAGTTCCAAGGCGGCCGTACACGAACAAGGCAGAGAAGCCGCGTCGGCGTAAGAAAAAATCTCAAGTATTCACGCGTTCAATCCCAACGCATTCCGCGAACCCACCGCGCAGAAGGAAAACTTCTTTGCACGCGGACCAACCGCGAAAAATGCGTGCAACGTGGATGGTATAATCAGTGTTTGTCCCCCCTCGCAGTGCAGCGCGGGCGCGTAGCTCAATTGGCAGAGCAACTGACTCTTAATCAGTAGGTTGTAGGTTCGATTCCTACCGCGCTCACCATCTTTAGAATCAATAGCATAGGGGATAGTCAGATCATTGCGCTTGTACATTCGAACATTTGCGCTTCCAGTCTTAACCCTTCTTATCAATGGTTTACCAGCCTCCAGAACAACTGACACAAGGGTCAGTTGGCCACTCGTTTACGCAAGTGGAAAACCTTCATGCTCAATGACGTACGGATGCTCCCAAAATTGGTGTGTCCTTTTTGTGTCCTTCGCAGATCTGCCTTTTTCTCTCGCTAAAGAATCGTCAGTCGGAATCTGCTCTGGAGCGTCGGAAGTGTTCGGCCAAGTGGCGGGATTCTTACAAATGACGGGAGAGGCTTATTGGCCTAAGCTTTATTCCCCTTGTCGGGAAATGGCAAGCAGCGGAACGGAGGTCATAGTGATTTCAAGAGGTGCACGGGTGGTTTAGCATGGTGTCCGTGGTATCCATTAACCTCGGAATTGGGTTCTATAGGGTTGAAACGGGAGACACAGGCGAAACGTTTGAATCTGAGGAAAGACTGCAAGTTCGCGGATTTCCAATAGTGGAAAGAAAACATGCCGGGGACGTCCTTAAGTCCGTTAGAACGCTGCCCTGCCATTCCAACCCGGTCATATCTCTCGTAATTTCAATTACTTATGGGATCAGTGCTAAGATCGCACTGTCACCAAGTCGATTTCACTTCTCATCCTTTTTTTTAAATCTGTCAATACCACTAGCAGCAGGCGAGGGCGCGCATCAAAGACATTTGGAACCGACCTATCTTCTTGGAAACCAGGGGAGGAACACGCTCGTCCTTCTCTTGTACTCGGCGAAATCAGGATTCTCTGCCATCTTCTTTTCAAGCATCGGGATCCCCGAAACCTTCAAGATTAAGATGGTGATCGTGAGGGGCCCGATGATCCCAAACCAACCGCCCGGAACGCCGAGCGCCACCAGCCAAATGCCCCACCACTGGGCAACCTCTCCAAAATAATTGGGGTGCCGGGTGTATCGCCACAGTCCGCTTTGCAGTAGCTTGCCCTTGTTGAGCGGATCTTTCGCGAACCGTGCGAGCTCGGCATCTCCCAACGACTCGAAAAGGAAGCCACCGAGCC